>JBHHVF010000105.1:0-1523 GCA_046754145.1 Candidatus Nitrosopumilus sp. | reverse complement strand
TCAAACACAATTAGTGAAAATTCATTAGCAAGCATCTGTGTTATTTTAGTAGATACTTGTAA
The DNA here is from genome assembly GCA_046754145.1 of Candidatus Nitrosopumilus sp. GTDB lineage: Archaea > Thermoproteota > Nitrososphaeria > Nitrososphaerales > Nitrosopumilaceae > Nitrosopumilus. The sequence goes on along the minus strand of JBHHVF010000105.1, from coordinate 1,461 downwards.
CCATTCCACAAATGACTCGTAGCTTTTTGACTCGTACTATCTAAGAACAAGCATGATAATGTGCTGGTTTATTGAAAATGTATGCCTTGGATTTTGGATGCAAATAAGAGGAACATGTATTTTCTTGAGAATCTGGCGCATGATAGTATAGTGCAAAGCACAGCATCATGCGCCGGTATTTGTTTTTCATACTGTGTCCAATGATTACTAATCAGATGGATCATGCTGTTGATTCTGATCTACAAATATGTGAAATCTTGATGATTTCTAGGAAGCCTTATTCATATAATATTTATATACTATAGTACACTATAGGTAACTATGGAATCAATGACATCCATTCAAGTTTCTAAAAACTCAAAGGAGATGTGGAGTACCTTGAAAAATTACCCTAGTGAATCTTTTGAGGCAATGATAAATCGAATTTTAAAATCTCAAGCTGATGAAGATGCAGAATTACTTACTGATAAAGATATTTTAGAAATTGAACAATCCATTAAAGATGTCAAAAAAGGCAAGTTTAAGACTCTGGAACAAATGAAAACGAAATATGGCCTATAATGGCTTGGATTGTAATCTTTACTAGGAAAGTAGAAAAAGATCTTGAAAAATTACCTGATGATGTCGCTAAGAGAATAATATTAAAGATAGAAGAGATTGCACAAAATGATCCATATCAGCAACTTGACAAAATGACAAATTCGCCTTATTACAAATTTAGAGTGGGGGTTTACAGAGGAATAGTTAACATTGTAAATGACAAGATGATTTTGCAACTAGTTAAAGCAAAACATCGCTCCAAGGCATACAAAAAATAATTTGAGAAAATATAATTTGTATGAACACATAATTCTTAAAATTAAGCCTAGAAAGAAATGCAATTTACTGGGAAAAGCAGTACAAGAGATTTAATTATCTTGAATAACTTTGAAAATACATGACTAGTGCAATCGTTCTTGGGGGTTCCCGTGGAATAGGTAAAGCAATTGCTGAATCATTAAAATCAATAGAAATTGATGTTTTTGCGACATCCAAAATGGATATTGACACATCAAATATGGACAGTGTTAGAGAATTTTTAGAGAAAAATGCTCAAACAGATATTCTAATTTTGAATACAGGAGGTCCTGCTCCAAAACCATTCTCTAAAATTACTGAAGAAGACTGGAAACTATATCACAATCAGTTATTTTTAGGATTTTGTACTATTTTACAGAATATCAGAATTAATGATGGAGGGTATATATTTTTGATTAGTTCTAGTGTGATTAAGGAACCAAATGTCAAATTAATCATTTCTTCGGCATATCGTGCAGCATTTGCTGAAGTTTTCAAAGTTTTGAGTAAAGAATATGCTGAGAATAATATTAGTTGTATCAATATTGCACCAGGTCCAATTAATACAGATAGAACTCAAGAATTAATTGACAATATTGAAGAATTTGAAAAAGCATTACCCAT
>JBHHVF010000104.1:0-1640 GCA_046754145.1 Candidatus Nitrosopumilus sp. | reverse complement strand
AATGAAATTTTTTTAGCATCTTCATCTAACTCATGTGGTGGCTCTTCATCTTGTTCCACTAAGCAACTGCTTTCAGGATTAGCAAAATACAATATTGTTTTGGATTTTGATTTCTCAAATAATGCTGCTGGATCATATTCTCCTAATTCACTTTTAGCTGCCCGTAATCTCCTTTGAAATTTTTCTGTATATTCCTCTGATTCTATTGGTTTACAATTACAAAATAATTTCTTGTTTGTATCTAATTGTTGATGTATTTCAAGTCCAACTTTAACTCCTAATTCATTAATTGAAAATTCTACCATCACTCTGCTCCTAATTTGATAACTCTGAAGCAATATTTTCAAGCATAACTTTCTTTACATCTTCTATTCTTTCATTATTTCCCATTGCCCACATTGTCTTAACTAGTGCAACTTCTGGAATCATATTTTCTAATGGAATTATGCCTAAATCAAGTAAATCTCTACCGCTTTCATATACGGTCATTCTTACTCTTCCGTCAATACATTGAGATGTCATGCCTAGAAATATTCCTCTCTCATTTGCTTTTTTTACTATTTCATACATTGTTTTTCCAATGTGGCCTAATCCAGTACCTTCAAAAATAATTCCTCTATATCCCATTTTGATAATTTGTTCAACAAGTTTTGGGTCATATCCTGGATAATACTTTACTAAAGCTACTTTAGTATCTAGATTAATTTTTGGTAAAAATTCATTGCTTGAGAAAAAATCTTGTGAAATATTTTTTTGGATATTATTTTCTGTAATAATAAATGCTGGAATGTCTCCAATGGTTTGAAATGCACCTCGTTTACTAGTGTGATTTTTTCTCACTCTAGTTCCCAAATGACATGCAATCGTATCATCATTTTCATCCTGATGCATCGCAATGTAGACACCTTTGGTTTTACATTCAGTAATGAATTTTGTTGCACCTATCAAATTTAATGCTGCATCTGATGATGCACGGTCTGATGATCTTTGTGAACCTACAAGTACTATTGGAATTGGAAATCCTGCAAGTGCAAATGAAAGAAACGAAGATGTATAATGCATTGTATCTGTTCCATGAGCAATAATTATTCCAACATAATCTGATTTCTCAAAACCACTAATCTTTTTGGCAATTTCTAACCAATGTTCTGGCATTATATTTTCAGAATATTCTGAAAGTAAAACTTCAGCATCAATATTAGCAATCTTTGCAAGTTCTGGAACTGATGAATTTAATTCTTGAGCTGTTAGTATTGGCGTAACTGCGCCTGTTCTATAATCCACTTTACTTGCAATAGTTCCACCAGTGGATAATAGTAATATTTTTGGTAATCCTTCAATTTTTTCAATCTGTTCATCATTTTCAATAATTTTTTCAGTCATCTGATTTTTCTCAACATTTTCAATTTTGGAAATCTCTAAACCAATGTTATATCCACTGTTTAATTTCAAAACAATATGTTCATCATCACTATGCTCATATCTGGGCATAACTATACCTGAATATGTAATATCTGCAAGAACTTTTACGGAATCTCCCACAGAAATCTGATTTTTCTTTAGGAATTCTAATGAATTTCCTGTATATCCTCTATATTCTGACATTTACGAGAATTAGATTTGTTATTTTATTAAAACTA
>JBHHVF010000103.1:0-1691 GCA_046754145.1 Candidatus Nitrosopumilus sp. | reverse complement strand
AATAATTCATAATCCTATACAAGATTATCCGAAAGTGAGCATTTTCTTTACACACCACAATTTGCTATCATTTGGTATCTGTTACAAAAGCTCTAAAACAAAAAAAGTAGCAAAAAACAGCTACATAGCGCACCACAATTTGACACAAACGGATTTTGTATCTTTTTTGTGACTGACATGAGCTAGCTTAGAGCTAATTGTGGTTCGTAAGAAAAAGCTAGCTTTGATGTTAATAGCAACTTGTTGCAAATTGTGATATCTTAATTTGTGGAAAAATATCTTGTATGGCAGAGTTTTGAACTAAAAATACCAATCTCTATGAGGGATTTAATTTTGTTTAACCAATATTCGCTAAACAACTATTGGTCTGTGAGCCAAAATAATGTGAATTCATTTTCTATATAGTATATGGGACTAACATAATCTATGCCTATTATTTGTAAATAAAATTTCAAAAGTATCTCAATTAATGAAGACAAAAACATCGTTACTGATTTTATTGACTGCACTTGGTGCAATCACAACGCCTCTGTATGCAGACGCAGCAACAATTCCTGACGTACCTGATCCAAATCAAGAATTTACTTTAACTGGTGCAGGAGCAACGTTTCCATTTCCTCTAATTGATCTATGGAGAGTTGAATACAACAATGTATACGACAATGTAAACTTGAATTACCAATCAATTGGAAGTGGTGGTGGAATTAAACAACATATTGAAAAAACTGTGAATTTTGCAGCATCTGATAAACCAATGAGTGAAGCAGAAAGAGAGTTAGCTCCAGGAACACTACACATCCCTGAATCAATTGGGGGTGTAGTTTTAGTCTATAATCTTCCTGAAGTTCCAGATAAGGGCCTTAATCTGACTGGTGATACTATTGCAAAAATCTTTTTGGGAGAAATTACCAAATGGAATGATCCTGCCATAGTTGCAGAAAATCCTGAATTGAATCTTCCTGACAAAGAAATTGTTACAGCACACAGATCAGATGGTTCTGGAACCACTTTCATTTTCACTGATTATCTAACAACAGTAAGTCCTACTTGGGATGAGCAGATTGGTGCAGGAAAATCTGTTCCATGGCCTTCAGGTCTTGCTGCTGCAGGAAATGAAGGTGTTGCAGGAATTGTAAAGTCTACTGAATATTCAATTGGATACATTGAACTTGCTTATGCATTCCAAACTGGAATGAGTTATGCATATGTTCAAAATGCTGAAAAATCTGCATTCATTGAGCCGACTCTGGATAGCATCTCTGCTGCATCTAGTGGTGTTGCAGATACTTTACCTGCAGCTGGAGACAGCTGGGTTGGAGTATCATTAGTTAATGCACCAGGTTCTGATTCTTATCCACTTGCAAGTTTCACATACCTTCTTGTGTATGATGATCTAAAACCAGTGACAGAAAGCAGAGAACAAGCACTAGCTGTAATTCATTTAATTAATTGGATGATTACTGATGGTCAAGAATTCTCTTCAAGTTTACTATATGTCCCACTTGCAGACAAAGTAACAAAACTCGGACAAGCAGGATTAAAACAAGTAACTTATGATGGTGAAGTTCTTTGGGGTGCAAAAGCATCTGCAGATTATGGAAGTACCCAAGAGATGACACAACAAACTACAACAGATGATTCTGAAGGTGGTGGTTGTCTTATTGCAACTGCAACTTTTGGTTCTGAAATGG
>JBHHVF010000102.1:0-1732 GCA_046754145.1 Candidatus Nitrosopumilus sp. | reverse complement strand
ATTTGAGAATTAATTTAGCATATCCATCTCTAAGAAAATCATCAGTTTCCGTCAATATCATAGTCTTGATTTAATGGGTTTGTAAAAAATATTACCAAAAATTCCATATTTGTACCAGAATCTGGTTAGTACAATGGTAAAACACACTGATCAATTATATCTCATTGAAATGGATTTGATCTGTGAGAAAATCAAAACCAATGTTTTTTGTCGCAGGTATGGCATTTTTAATAATTTTAGCAGTTACATTAACTGTATTTGACGAATCAGCAGAAACTCAAAAAGAAAGTATGGAAGAACCAGAAATAAAAATTACAGGAACTCCTGCTGACAAATACGAATCACATGAAAGAGAACAACATTGTGGAAGTTCAAATGCTAAAGAAAATCAATACATCAAAGAATTTAAAATTCCCACACTTTGTACACAGCCACTTTCTATAATTGCAGACTCTGAAGGTAAAATCTGGTTTACACAAACCAATACGGGAAACATTGCAAAGTTTGATCCCGAGTCTGAAGAATTTACAGAGTATCAAAATGACATGTGGTCATTGAATGGTGCGTCAATGTCATGGGGAATAGCACTTACTGAAGATAATGAAATTTGGTATACTGATGATGTATACGGTGCAATGTGGAGATTTTCTATTCCTGAAGAGACATATTCAAAGTTTGAAATAAAAGGTAAAACAAAAAATCCATCTCCACAAAAAATAGGTCTATACAATGATAATTTTGTAATTAATGATTTTGCAGGAAACCAAATAGTAGTTTTAAATCATGAAAAATTAGATGAGGGTCAATACACCAATTCTACTCTTTCAACTCCTGAAGGATTCTTTACAAGTCAGGCAGTTATTGATGATGAAGGAAACATGTGGTTTATCATGTGGAAATATCAAAAAGAGATAATTCTTGTTAAAACAAATTCCATCACACGAGAAGTAGAACAGCATAATCTTCCAGATTCAATCAAAGCACCAAATGGTGTTGCACTTGGACCATTAGGAAGTATCTGGATAGCAGATACGGCAGGAAATTCATTTTACAAGTTTAACCCAGAGGACAAGAAGGTGATAGAATTTACCACATCAAAGCCATCAGTTTTGACCTATGGTAATGCTTCAGGATTGATTAAAACGCCAATCACACGTCCTTACTGGAATGCGTTTGATTCAGATGGAAACATGTGGTTTAACCAACAAACAGGAAATAGATTGGCAGTGTTTAATCCAAACTCTGAATCTCTAGTAGAATATGACATTCCATCAAAAAATCCTAGTTGGTCTGATTGCGGAGATTTGACTGACTGTGGATTGTCTCAAAGTTTTGGATTTACGTTTAAGGATGAACAAATATGGTTTACAGAATGGGTAGAAAATAATATTGGAGTCTTAGACACTTCGATTCCAGTTCCAATTTCACTGGAGGTAGAAAATCAAAATATTACAATTAAACAAGGAGAACAAAAAGAAATTCTTGTTACAGTAATACCTCAAACAAATCAAAGCATTGATTTAGTTTTATCTGGAAATTCAAATTCAGAATTAATCAAAGTTAACACAAAAACAGAATCTACAAATGCTTCAGAAGATACATTGAAAATTCCTGTAACTATCTCTGTTGATGAAAATGCACATAAAGGAATCTACAAAGTTCTACTAAGTACTCAAATTCCAGATGTAGTAGTTTCTACATATGCAACAATCAAAGTAATTTGATTTTAACA
>JBHHVF010000101.1:0-1762 GCA_046754145.1 Candidatus Nitrosopumilus sp. | reverse complement strand
AAGTAATTTATCTAGTTAACCATGAACTTTTTCTAAATGTCCACAGTGCAGGTGCCGTAAGAAAAGGATAGACAAAGGCAACAATAACTGCCATAATGGGTCTATACTTCCAATTAATTGATGTCGGATCCCTTAATTTGTAATCAATACCGTGCACTAATCCTACTGCCATAAAACCTGCAACAAAAAAGGCAGTAATCCAATATGCTCCTAATACAAAGGGAGCGTAATAGAGTGCCGTGTAAAGAATTATTGGAGTCAATATCAAAGAGGCAGCTGTACCAAAATTATTAAACGCCAACAGGATGTTTTTTCTGTAAAGAAAAGTCAACATAAAGATCATTGCACGTAATGCCCCTTTACGCCATCTAATTTGTTGTTTAAGTAACCCTTTGAAAGTATCTGGAACTTCACTAAAGACTATTGCAGATGAAACATATTTTGTCCTCCAATCAATCATGGCATGAGCTGTCATAATTGCATCTTCAGCATCATCAAACTGAGAGGCCCACTCTAAGATTTTTAGTGGAGTTTTACTGAGAAATTTAGATCCCCAAATATTTTTTTTATAATATTTTTTATAATTGTAGTTATTATCAGTAGTTTTTATTCCGTTCATTAAAGGAAAATATTTCTCAATAGCCTCACGCCTGTAACCTCCAAAACAACCACAACATACCATGACACCACCTAAAACACTTTGAGTGGTCTTTGAAATGTTAAATTCATAATCATACCAAGCATCTTGAAGTCTTGCAAGCAAACTTTTTTGAACATTCCAAGGCTTTACATGACCTACTATAGCACCAAGTTTTGAATCCCTATTAAATGCCCTCATCATCTCTGTGATTGCATGTTTATCAATTACGCTGTCTGAATCAATAAACAACAAAAATTCTCCTTTAGAATTTGAAGCCCCAAGATAGTTTGCTTTTGTTTTTCCTTTATTTTTTTGATGAAAGACTCTAAGATTTGAATATTTTTTACTTAAACGGTCTAAAATTTCTCCAGAGCCATCACTACTACCATCATTTACAGCCATGATTTCAATATTTTTGTACGTTGAATTTGCAATGGAATTAATTACAAGAGCAATCATGTTTGCCTGATTATACACGGGAATTATGACAGAGACTAGTGCATTTCCAGCTATTCCTTGAGCGGGATTTTTATAAAAAAGCCAACCTACAGCTAGTGTAACAATAATATCCATTAGAACAATGCTAATTGCAATTACAAGAAAATCAAGTGTTGTAATTCCTGAATACAACATTGCAACAAGTATTCCAGAAAAAGCCAAAATTGCTAAAACTCTAAGAGACCAGCCTATTTTTGGAATGTGTATTCTTCCGCAAAGCTGCATTTTTTGACCAGAAACGTTAGCACTTAAAATGGACTCTGAATCTTGAATATCTGAATCAAAAATAGTTTGACTACTTTGTTGAATCAAAGGTGATTTAATTGGTTGGCTCTTAAATTGCTGGCCACTACTTTTTACTTTTGCCTCTGGTTCTTCAAGTATCTGTGGTTGAAGAACTTGTTTTTGTTGAATTTGTTGTTTACGGGCAGATTTTACGGCATCTTTGACGAGTTGAGGATTGAGTGATTGTGTTTGGATTTGCTTTCTTCCTATCCCATCTCGTTTTAACTGAGGACGAATAGGCTGACTATTTAATGAAATTATTAGATCTTTGTCATCTTTTTTTTGCGAACGGATTGGTTTGGTCTGGGGTTTCTCTTTTTTTGCTCTGGCAACCTTTAC
>JBHHVF010000100.1:0-2056 GCA_046754145.1 Candidatus Nitrosopumilus sp. | reverse complement strand
CTTTACATATTGGTATTAAATGAATATTTGATACGATGAAACTAGCTTGTATTCCAGCATATAACGAAGAAAATTCAATTTCTGATATTGTATCAAAGTCATTACCTCATGTGGATAGAGTAGTAGTATGTGATGATGGTTCATCTGATAAAACTGCCAAAGTGGCGCGTGATGCAGGAGCTATTGTAATCACTCAAACGAACCAAGGATATGGTGCTGCTATTTCTTCTTTATTTGAATATGCAAGAAAAGAAAATGCTCAAATTATGATTACACTAGATGGAGACGGTCAACATAATCCAAATCAAATACCATTACTGGTAGATGCAATGACCAGCCATAACGTAGATGTAGTAATTGGTTCTCGATTTTTGGATGAGAGTACTAGAGCATCAGGATATAGAAAAACTGGAATTAAAATTATTACATCAGCATCAAATTATGGTACAAACTTTAAGGTATCTGATTCACAATCGGGATTTCGAGCTTATTCCAAAGATGCAATAGATGCAATTCATCCTACAGAACAAGGGATGTCAGTATCAACAGAAATCTTACTTAAAATTTCAAACAAGGGATTATCCATTGCAGAAGTTCCAATCACAATTTCTTACGAAGGCGATACATCTGAACAAAACCCTGTATCTCATGGAGTTGGAGTTTTGGCAAACACTGTAAAGTATGTCTCTATAAAACATCCTCTACAATTCTATGGTATTCCGGGATTGGGATTAATTATTGTTGGATTAATTTTAGGTGGACTATTTTTAGACCGCTATTTGAATGATCAAACAATTTTTTACGGTTCACTTTTCGGATCAATTATATTATTTTTGTTAGGTGCAATACTCTCAGTTACTGCAATAATTTTATTTTCTATGGCAAATCTAATTAGAGACAGATATTAAAATTCAATAAATTCATTCTAGACAAATTTCCAATAAATGAAAAAAATCTAAATTCATTTGTTTTTAATCATTTGAAACATTACTAGCAAAAAACTACTTTTACATTTTGTAATATTTTTTTTTTACAAAATTGCAACTATAATACTTTAAGATTACGAGAGAGTTATTCTCATTGGTTAAGTACAATACGAAAAGAATTTTTTCGTGATTTCAATAAAATCGATATTTGTAATATCTATTCTAATCTCTAGTGTAGTATTTACTCCTTCATACTCTTTTGCCCAAAGCAATCAAGATGATAATCCTCTATCGTCATTTTTTGAATTACTAAGGCAAATTTTTTCCACTGAAGAAAAATCAGATTCTATTACGGAGTTTAGAGAATCAACTACTATTCAAACCAGTGGTTCATCTTCTACTGAAAATAATATTGCGCCAACTGCAAATGCAGGTCCTGATCAAATTGTAAGGGAATTTGAAACTGTAATCCTTGATGGTTCTAGCAGCACTGATGTAGATGGAACTATTCAATCATATTTATGGACTCAGGTATCAGATCCACCAGTTAGGCTTTCTTCGACTACTATAGCAAATCCAACTTTTGAAGCACCAAAAGTTGAATCAGATGAAATTGTTATTCGATTTAGTTTAGAGGTTACAGATGACTTTGGTGATTCTTCAACTGACGAGGTAGACATCACTATAAAAAATATTCATTCTTCTCCTAAAGCTAATGCTGGTCCTGATCAAACGGTATTGGAATTTGCAAATGTAACCCTTGATGGTTCAAGCAGCACTGACACTTATGGAGAAATTAAATTATTTGAATGGTCACAAACTCAAGGTCCACAAGTAACACTGTCTTCATCAACTAGTGTTGATCCAAACTTTACTGCACCTTCTGTGAATTCTACTGTTGTACTAGTTTTTGATCTAAAAGTTACAGATGATGATGGTGAAATGGATAATGATCAAGTAAATGTAACGGTGAAGGATACTAATGATGATAACGGAAATGACAATGATGACAACAATGATGACAGAGACGATGACAGAGACGATGACAACAATGATGACAGAGATGATGACAGAGATGATGACAGAGATGATGACAAGGTAATTGTTTGTCACATACCTCCTGGTAATCC
>JBHHVF010000099.1:0-2087 GCA_046754145.1 Candidatus Nitrosopumilus sp. | reverse complement strand
ATAATTTAAATTTGATGTCAAGTAATTTCTTGAATAGAGATATTAGAATAATCCACACTAGTTTTGTTTAAAGGGTTTGTAAAAGAGATTACTGCTGATCCAGTATTACTTGAGGAGATTGTAGAAGTTAGTGTACAATCAGAGGAGGTTCCAATGGTATCACTAATGGAAGAGTCTGCTTTTGTAATTACACATATTCTATAAGAATGAGATATGCTATCGGTATTTTTTATAGTGATTGTAGAAGAATCTACAATTAAACCACTTACAGAATGAACCATATTGGTAATGTCCACATTAGAGATTGAAACTGAAACATTATCATCGCTACCAATTACGTTAAAAGTTGTAGCATTGGTAAGATTTGAGCCAAACCCCACCATCGAAATAGCAATAATGATAATTCCAATTAGAAAAAGTATTTTCATATTCAATTAAATCACCATCAAGTTACATTGATAATTGCAGATTGCAGTATACTTCGTTCTATATCAGTAACAGTGTCAGTTAAACTGATAACAGCAGTTTTGGATGTGGGACTCACAGTTGTTGAACCAGTTCCAATTTTAACATCATTATTATCTCTAAATGAAATATCTACAACAGAGTTATCAGGAATATCAGAATTAAATGTCAGGATCACAGAAGTGATACTATCAGAAGTGCCTAAATTTAATCCCAATAGTGTATTTGTAGAAGAATCAAAAACTTGCAAAGCCCCCATCTTATTTACATCAGATGGCGTATCAATAGATTGAGCAAAACCTTGAGTAGTTAAAATAAAAACTCCAAAAACAGACAACAGCATAATTCCCAATAGAAATGAGCTCATTTTACATCACCAGAATAGAGTTCATCGTGTTTATCATCAGATGAAGGTTTTAGAGATAATTCATCATTTACAACATTTGTCCATTCTCTAAATTTTTCATATGAATTTTGATCAAAATCAGTAAAATGAGAATAATCTAAAATTTTTGTTGCCAAACCTGAATTTTTAGAATTCTGTTTTCCAAATTCTCGTGTTTGATGTTCTAAATTCTTCTTTTCAAGTTCAATTTCAGCCTCAATTCTTGCGATTTGTACTGAAGATATTTTTCTTTCAACTTCTAGTGCAGAAATTCTCTTTTCCAACATCTCGTTTTGCTCATCCAAGTTTTTCTTTTGGAGTTTAATTACAGATTCTTTTCTTTCAAGCTCTACTGCAGAGATCTTTCTAGCAAGTTCAATTTCTGCAATAGTATTTTCTAAATCTTTTAACTTTATGGATATTTTTTTCTTATTAATTTTTGAATTATTTTGTAATTTTATTTCAGTAGGAATAACATCCTTTTCAATTTCAATTGCTGCAATACTCTTATCAAGTTCGGTACGTCTCTGAGAAATATGTTCCTTTTCCAGATTTATTAAAACTTCTTTTCGCTCAAGTTCTGCAGTTATTTTCTTTTTTTCAAATTCAACGGATGCTTTCTTTCGTTCAAGGGAGAAAGTGGCAATACGTTTTTCCAAATCCCATACTTTTTGGCCCAATCTTTTCTCTTCAGTGTCAAGCAAGGATTCTTTTCTTTCAAGTTCAGAGGATAGTTTTTTCTTTTCTAAATCAATTTTTATTGATTTCTTTTCAAGTTCAATTTGTTGTAATGACAAATTTTTCTTTTGAGTTTCAACATTAACAATATCCTTCTCTAGATTATGGGTTTTATTGACTAGATCTTGTTTTATCATATTAAGCTCGTCTTCTTTTCTTTTGTAATCAAGTAGTTTGGATTTATTTTTTAATTCAAATGATGCGTCCATATTTGCCATTTTTGATGCTATTTTCTTCTTTTCAATTTCTACATATTCGAGATTTTTATTCAGTTGATGTGATTTTTCAGATAATTCTTTTTTCTGTGAATTGACAATGGCAATATTTTCATCTAATTGTTTTATTTTCTCAGATAAATTTTGTTTCTGTAGATTTACCTCACCAACCTCTTTTTCAAGGTGAATAATAGATTTTCTTTTTTCTAATTCGTGTTCAGCAATTGTTTTTTCTAAATCAACAGCACATTTCTTTTTTTGAAATATGAGTTGTGTTTTTTCAT
>JBHHVF010000098.1:0-2093 GCA_046754145.1 Candidatus Nitrosopumilus sp. | reverse complement strand
CCCAAAAGTGTAATGCTCCCATCGGGTTTTGTCAAATCGGTTAAACACTCCCTCTACTTTTCTTTATAAAGAAACCTATTTTCCATTTTCATCATAAAGAATGGTAACATATTATTCCAATTTGACTGGACCGTTTTTGTAAAAAACTATGAGAATGTTAAACTAAAAGTTCAATATTGCAATTGAGTTTAGAGCCTAGCTAAACATCGAATCATCTTCAGGATCTACTGACCCGTCAATCTCATATTCTCACTGAAAGTCAATTGCACATTTTAGAACCTCATTCAAATCTTCAAAGACTTGAGCTTTATCTATCAATGCATCTACTCTTGATTCTAACCTATCTGCTTTACTTCTAGTCTATCATCTTGTTTGTCTTTTCCTTGTGCTCTCTTTTCAACTGCTCGCTCATCAAGTCCTGCAGATTTCTCATCTAATATATCTGCTCTTTCATAGAGTTTCCATATTTTAGAATCCCATTTTTCAATTAATTTTTCAATTCTTTTTATTGACTTTGGTAAAAGAATTTCCAATTCATTTGTATTAAATCAAGAGTTTTGATTGAAAGTTAACATTATTATTTTTAAATTCCTTAACCCATGTTTTTATTTTGCTCTATGTTCAAAACTGTTATTTTGTAATGAGTAATGTTTGCTTTTCATTATGTCGTCACCTTTTTCAACATAGTAAGGATCTATGATCAAATATTATCTTCGTTTATGCTCATTCGTATTTTCTCATTAACAATTTCTGAGAAACTACACGAAGTAGATTCATTTTGAATTTTTTGTGCCTGTAAAATCCGTAATTTTTCATATATGTCATCATCTATCAATACCGAAGTCATTTTGCTGGCATTTTGTTCTTGAATTTCTTTCATACCTATTGTGGAATCAATAATATCACAGATATCTTCAAGAGAAATTGGTTTGGTTAAAACTTGAATGTCCCGTCTCTCATTTTTATTCATAGTTACTTTCTCTTTATATGCCGTAGTTATGATGAATTTTGCATGAGGATCTAACCGTTTTATTTTTTTGTATTGTTTCCTGTCCTGTTATTCCAGGCATCATGTAGTCAATAAGTACTAGATCTGGTTTATGTTCTGCATACTCTTTTATTGCATTGAATCCATCTATTGCAGATATTCTGGAATTAGATGAATCTACAGGCATCATGGTTGTGGATGTGGTAAAAGACGGCCCTGCAAATAAAGCCGGACTCTTAGGCTCATCAGAAATTCTAGAAAAAGATGGGATAGAGTATACGGTAGGTGGTGATGTAATTTTAGCAATTGATGATACAAAAGTAAGACAGGTTGATGATCTTATTTCTCATCTACAAAAAGAAAAAACAGTTGGTTATATAACAACTTTGAAAATTTTACGAGATGATAAAATCGCCACCATTGATATAATATTAGATGAAAGACCAAAATAATTTTTTAGGAAAATATTAACACTTTACATTTGCTTCATCATTTAACATATTCCAAAACTCAAATGCCGTATATTGCTCTGATATCAAATATGGAATTCCAACTATTGTTGTTTGATATTGTGTCACCACATCCATCTTTCTTGGATCAATTCTGACTGTGTTATCACTACCGCTAAATAAATGATCAAAATGCATGAAAAGAGTTTGAGACTGAGCCATCGAATCTGAGGTATATTCTCCATTTGCTTCAAAAACTGAATTTGACATAATACTTGCAGAATTAATTACATAAGTTCCTAAGAGTTTTTTCTCAAAATATATCATTAAATCTAACTCGTTAAAACTTGCTGGAATCAAAGAGTTGTTACAGATAATGATTTTACTATCTGTTGTACTTAATGAAAAAAATCTAAAAAGATTATCAATTCCACCCAATTCTAGTTGTCCTAGAGCATAAACATTCAACAACGAATAACCAACCGTGCTGATTATGATTATAATTGCAATAACACCAATTATTTTTTGTTTTTCCATTTTTAGTACCTATTCAGTCATTCAAGTAAGCTTAATTTAAAATCATAGTAAACACTAGATCAAAATAATAAAAAGAAAAAAAGATGTTAAAAGATCAAGAAGTTAACATTTCTGCTACT
>JBHHVF010000097.1:0-2144 GCA_046754145.1 Candidatus Nitrosopumilus sp. | reverse complement strand
GAAGTTCTAAATGAAGAACTTTCTGGATGTTCTAGAGGTCCAGATCCTACATCTGATGAATTATCTGAATTAATTTTAGCATCTAATAAAAAAGAGATTGGATTTGCATTTGATTTGGATGGAGATCGTTTAGTCGTAGTTAGAAAAGGAAAGAAGCAAAGTCCAGATGTAACACTAGGATTAGGCGTTGCAAAATCTCTTGAATTAGGATACAAAAAATTTGTTCTAAGTATTGATACTAGCATATCAATTGAAAAATACATCACAGAAAATGGAGGAACTGTTCAGAGATCAAAAGTAGGAGAGGCAAATGTCATAGATCTTATGTTAAAAACTAACGCTCAGGCTGGAGGAGAAGGAAGTAGTGCAGGTTTTATTTTACCAGAATTCAATTACTGTAGAGAAGGGATTCTTACTAGTGGTTTAATCTCGTCTATGTTAGGAACTTCAAAATTTGATGAAATTTTAAACTACATGGAAAATTATCAGCAAATAAGAGAAAAAATTGAAGTTGATTCAAATTTTCATGACAAAGTAATTGAAAAAGTAAATTCCAAATTGTCAAAAGAATATTCAGAAACAAACACACTAGATGGAATTAAAGGAACCATTGATGAAGATAGTTGGGTTTTGATTAGAAAATCAAACACTGAAGACATCATAAGAGTTTCAGCAGAATCAAATGATAATGAAAAATGTAAGAAAATTATTAAAGACACACTAGAACTAGTGAAACAAAGCTATGACCAAGTTAGATGAATCTTCAATAATCAAAATTTTTCAGAATAAATTAAGAAATAAGAAATTCGTTTCTGAAGATGTAGAAATTTTCAATTTAGGTAAAACCAAAATCGCAGCTAAAATAGATACCCTTGTAGAAAGTACAGATATTCCACCTAAAATGAAATTAGCAGATGCTGCAAGAAAAAGTATTGTTGCCTGTGTAAGTGATTTTGCTGCAAAAGGCATCAAGCCTCAATATGGAATTATTTCTGTGAACCTACCAAAGACTATTTCGCGCTCAAAAATCAATGAAATTGCAGGTGGTTTCAGAAAAGCATGTGATGAATATGGGATTTCAATTCTTGGTGGTGATACTAATGCAGGCAAAGAAATCGTGTTTAATGTATGTATTTTTGGAAAAACCGACAACATAGTTAGAAGAAAAGGATCTAAAAAAGGAGATCTGATATTTGTTACAGGGCCATTTGGATACACTTCGGCTGGGCTGAATATGCTTCTTGGTAAGAAGAAGGGAAAAGCAAATTTTGTTAAAAAATCTATCAAATCAGTCACGAGACCAAAACCAAAACTCAATTTTGGAATAAAAAATGAAAAATATTTTTCATCATCAATGGATTCTAGTGATGGATTATCAACTACTTTAAATGAAATGTCAAAACAAAGTAAAAAAAAATTCATCATTAACAACACACCATCGATGAAAGATTTACAAGATTATGTGAAATCTCAAAAATTTGATTTAAACACATTAATTTTTCATGGAGGAGAAGAATACGAGATTGTTTTTACAACATCACCAAGACATAAAGAAATTATTAAAAAAAATGCAAGATTGTTGAAAATATCACTTATTGAAATAGGGTATGTAACATCAGGCAAGGGAGTGTTTATTCAAAAGGAGAACAATTCTGTTCGGTTAAAAGATTTAGGATGGAAACATTTTAGATAACTATTCACCATAAGAAAAATCTCGTTCTACATTATTTGCAATATTAATTATTGAATCAGCTGGAAGAACAGAGACGCATTCTTTTATCCATATCTCATCTAAATACAATAATCGTTTCATGTCATCTTCAGGAAGTTCATCAGGATTGGAGTCCGGGTAAATTGCATGGATCCTGTATCCTTCATTGGCGATTTGTTGACATTTTTCTTCCAAGGGGGACATAACCATGTCATTGATCGGTGTTAGAAATTGAAATGCTACAGAGCCTAGTAAAGCAGTTGCAATTACAATTCCAATAGCCAATAGAAGAATTGATGCCACTAAAAGAAGCCTGTTGACTGCAGTATATGAATAGTCATCAATTTCAAGCCAAGTGACCAAATTAAGACGAAATTGGAAAATCAATGTTTTTTAAACCCTTTAAGATGTGAGTATTCATTGTCAGAAACCG
>JBHHVF010000096.1:0-2160 GCA_046754145.1 Candidatus Nitrosopumilus sp. | reverse complement strand
TTATGGTTCTCTTCTGATCATCACTTTGTGCAGTATAAGGAGTATGTTCACTTTCACCAACAAGAAGAATTCTTACTGGTTTTGACATGAAGAGTTTTTTCCCTTTTATTCCTATTTCAATACAACTTTGGATATTTTCATTTTCTTTTTTAATATTTACAGGGCATGTAGAGTCAGATTGATCTTCCGGTAAATGGATTACTCCTGTAAATGCATCACCAGAGATTATGGTTTGAGATGCAAAATCAATTTTTATTTCATCATTAGTTTGTTCTGCAATAATTATTTTTAAATTATTTAGAATAGTTATTTGATTTTCTGACAAAAGAGAACTAAAGTTAATGCTAGAATCAATATTTTCTGGAACAATAACTTTTGTGATAGAATCATCTTGAATTGTCACTACGGGAATTTCTTGAGACAATGTGACAACAGATGTTGATGATGGTTCCTCTACCGGTTCCTCTACCGGTTCCTCTACCGGTTCCTCATAATCTGAAACAACAATAGTGAATGTCCCTAAACTTAGATTATCTGCATCATCATGTGCAAAACATGAAACTTCAGTGAGCCCCTCTGGAAAAACTGAACCAGAGCTATGAGTACATGTTATAACAACAACATCATCGTCATCTTCATCAAAAGCAGAAACAGAAAATGATACGGTTGCACCATCACTACTTGTTGCTTCAACTGTAATATCATCAGGAACAAAAACTATTGGGGCAATTTCATCTGGAACATAATCAACATCAGATAAAATTCTAATTCGATCATAGCTTGAATCAACAACATACAAACTCTCTTCATGGACATCAAGTGCTAATCCTTTTGGATTTTTGAATCCATTATCTTTGTTTGACTCGCCAAAACTAAAGATGTGATTTCCTTGCAAGTCAAATTTTTGAATTCGGTTGTTTTTTGTATCAGAAATATAGACATTGCCTTTTTCATCCACTACAAGATTTTCAGGAGTGTTAAATCTGCCATCAATATTACCATTATCTCCTACTGAAAGTAGATGGTTTCCACTTGAGCTAAAAACTTGGTATCTGTGATTTTCAGAATCTATTACATACAGTTTACCTTTAGAATCAATAGAAATTCCAGTGGGTTGATTAAATTCCCCATCATCAGAGCCTTTTTCACCAAATGTTAGAACAAAATCTCCATCTGAATCAAACTTTTGTATGCGATGATTAAGTTTGTCAGTCACATAAACAAATCCTGCATTATCAACTACAACATCTCGAGGTCTGTTAAATTCCCCATCATCAGAGCCTTTTTCACCAAATGTTAGAACAAAATCTCCATCTGAATCAAACTTTTGTATGCGATGATTAAGTTTGTCAGTCACATAAACAAATCCTGCATTATCAACTACAACATCTCGAGGTCTGTTAAATTCCCCATCATCAGAGCCTTTTTCACCAAATGTTAGAACAAAATCTCCATCTGAATCAAACTTTTGTATTCGATCATTATCAGTATCAGATACGTAGATGTTTCCTTGAGAATCAATTGCAATATCATTTGGGGATTCAAACTCTCCATCCTCATTGCCTTTTTCACCAATATCTTCTTCAATCTCGGGTTGAGCAAAAGATGCTCCAATAGATACGCTTATGATAATTACAAAGACAAACAAGATTTTTAGAATCATTGGCTTGTTTTTTATAGAATTTTGTGTTTTATTAGAATTATCTACAATTTTCATTTTTGGAAATACACCCATCTTAAGGCCTTTGATAATAACTGGTTAACAGTCATTGAAAATGAAATATTCTTGTTCTCAGTTTTGATTTGTTTAGATTATGATAATCGAAGTTTTCTTACAAGATCATCATCTAAGATTATTGTAACTCTTTTTTCATATACCTAATTGGATTAATGAAACAAATAATATGGAATTTTTTTGATAGATATACATCCATTTTGGAATCATTATCAAAGATGATATTACTAAAGATCAATTACCATTTACTATTATTTTTTACAAACTACTTGACCTGATTCCCCACCATTATACAAAAAAATAATTGCATCCAAATCACAATCAGATATGTATGGGAATTCAGTAACAATCATAGGCGCCATCAAGTCTTCAGGTGCAGTAGAATGTGCCAGACCAAAACTATGACCTAATTCATGTCTAACTAT
>JBHHVF010000095.1:0-2190 GCA_046754145.1 Candidatus Nitrosopumilus sp. | reverse complement strand
TAGAACATGCGTCATCATATTTTGTGAAAAACTCTTTTGCCTCATTTTCTGTGGCCTCAAATACTGCCATGGATGATTGCTCATTATCAAACGGTCCAGACCACATTATCTTTCCTTGTGATTGCCATTGATCTATAAGTGCAGACACTTGTGGTGTGACATGTTTCAAATCTTGTGGTGTGACATTTTCTTTAATGTTTGTTACAAGCACCCAAGGTGTTGTTTCCTGCTGACTCATGATATGCATTGTTTAGTTCAGATATTAAAGATGGTGATGAATCTATCATTCTATTACAATACCCCAATACAACAAAAAGTAGTAAAATCTCATAAACATGATTTATAATTTTGAAATTGCATTGTAGAATTTCAGACACCTATAATAATTTAAAAAATTAAATTACAATGATCTTGTATGTTGTGTCTGACAAATCCTTTACGGGTCATCCAAGATCAAGAGCCATTGGAAAAATTGGAAGCTACGATAGTTATTCATCCTTGCCCGACCATGGAAGTATTACTGTTGGCATTTCTTGGTCTACCAACCAATTCCAATGGCTTTTTTTTGGAGAATGAAAATGAATGAAATGCTTGTTGATCATAATCTTAAAATTGCTATTGGCAAACTTGATGCTCTTAAAAATAAACTTGCTTTATCCAATACACTCAAGGAAAAATCCATACATCTGTACAAAAAAATAATTGAAAAAAACATTCCAAAGGGCAGATCAGTTGATGCCATGATAGCTGCAACGATTTATGCTGCATGTAGAGATTCAGATACTCCACGTACACTAAATGACATTACAGAAGCTACAGGTCTTAGAAAAAACTCAATTGCAAAATGCTATAGGGCCATACTTGTTACTCTTAATCTACAAATGCCAGTATCGGACATTAACCAATGTGTCTTAAGAATTGGAGAAGACATGGATATATCTGAAAAAGTAAAACAGCATACCAGAACAATTTTGGATAATGCCAAAAAAAGAAATCATCTTGCAGGAAAAGACCCAATGGGAGTAGCAGCTGCTGCAATATATCTAGCATCCATTGATATGGATGAAAAAATCTCACAGGGAGATATTGCAAGAACTGCCATGTTGACAGAGGTCACCATACGTAACAGGTGTAAGGGATTGCGTTCACTTGAGAAAATCTAGTTAACCTATTAGATTATGTCGAAAACATTCGATCTTTATTTCATGAATTTAGAACATCATTTCAGAGATATTTAGGAACAAATCATAGGTCACGGAATACTATGCCAATAGTAACTTCCAGATTACAATTAATGCAATGTGACCTATGACAATTAGCTTGGACTAAGTATTAGTAATTAAGGTATTCCTGACTTTAATATGCTATTCTATAGTTTTAGAACAAATATCTCTAGAATTTGTATCTCAGAAGAGGAGATTTCTTCAACAATACTAAAGCAGCAAATAGGGATATTGATAATATCATAAGAGTGAAAAGTCCAAATTCAGGCACTATGGTTGCAATTTCTTGTATCTTCCCTTGAATCTCATCTATTTTTGCAGATACTTCTGATGCTGGTGCTTCATTTTTTATCATGCCTCGTAATTCCTCACGCATAGCCCATTCAACATCTTCAATGAGTTCTTCGTTGTATTGTTCTAATTCAGATTCTATGAATTCATAATGTTCAAGATATGCAGTAGTAGCAAGCTTCAATGCAAGATCTTTGTTCCCATTAGAATATTCTTCATCAGTTTGAACAAGTAATTCATTGATTGAATCAAGATGATTCATGATAAATTCTACATATTCCTCATCAAATTCTTCTTGGGCATATACATTTGGGATTGTAATAAGGACAAATGCAAATAAGACAGAAAGCGGCGTCAGTTTCATTTTAAACAATCTCTCTTCAAATCTAGTTCATTATTAAGAATTGCCATCTTTGTTTGAACAGATTTTGCTTTACTTAATTGATTTAGAATTTCAGTATATGTAATATTGAGATTAGACATTATGGTTCTTAAATTGTCTTGTAACATGTCATTCTTTTCTTTAATCTGCACTAGCTTGTTTTCTTCATTTGTTTCATCGGTTTCTTGATAAAGTAGGGTGGAGTTTTCTTCAATTTTTTTAATCATTTGTTCTAACGTGCTAAGTGATGCAGTACATGTAGTAATAGAGTTTTCAAATTAGGGAATATTGCAT
>JBHHVF010000094.1:0-2210 GCA_046754145.1 Candidatus Nitrosopumilus sp. | reverse complement strand
TTGTAGAAGAAGGTGATGAAGTACTTTTACCAGGACCATATTATCCACCATATGCATCATATGTAAGACTACATGGAGGAATTCCTGTAGAATTTGCAGTAGACTTGAATAATTCTACACCAGACATTGATGATATTAAATCCAAAATTACTTCAAAGACTGTTGCAATCTGTTTGATTAGTCCAAATAATCCTACTGGTGTAGTGTTCAATGAAAATTCACTCAAAGAATTAATAAACATTGCAAATCAGCACAATCTCTACATAATATGTGATGAAATTTATGATCAAATAATTTTTGATGAAAAATTTGTAGGAATTGGTAAAGTTGCAGGAGACTCACCTGTAATTGTTCTAAATGGTTTCTCAAAAGTTCACCTCATGTCTGGTTGGCGAATTGGATACATTGCATTTAATCAATCACCACAACTTGATGCATTAAGAGAGAATCTTCCAAAACTAGCAAGAGTTAGAATTGCAACTAGTCTTCCAGTACAACATGCAGCAATAGAGTCTCTTCGTGGTCCTCAAGGTTACATTAATGACTTTGTTTCTGAAATCAAAAAACGCAGAGACTTGGTTGTAAAACGTCTCAACGAAATGCCAGGAATTTCTTGTTCAAATCCAAAGGGATCATTTTATGCATTTCCAAAAATTGAAGACAATAGATTTGGTACTGATAAAGAATTTGTTACAAAACTTTTAGAGACAAAAGGTGTTCTAACTGTTCACGGTTCTGGATTTGGTACACAATATGGAAGTGGACACTTTAGACTTGTCTATCTTCCTAGTCTTGAAGTACTAAACTCTGCAATGAACAAAATTGAAGACTTTGTTACTCAGTAATTCCAAACTGAAATTTTTTCAGGAATTATTTCTATAATACAGTCAGTATCATCAAGTAATTCTTTTGCAGATTTGTTCTCTAGTGTCTTAAAATATCTTAAAAGAATTTTTTTTGCAATTGTTTTTACTTTGCTATTTTCTAAAATTAAATTAGCATTTCCTTGTCCCATAACTCCATAAATGTTTGGAGCATTAATACCTGTATCTACACAAAAGGAAACACGTTTGTTACTTTTTGCGTTTTTTGCCTTCTGAGTTTTGGTGTTTGTTCCTATGTAGATCTTTTTTCCACTATACAGATACCAAACAGGAGCAATATGTGGCGTTTTATTTTTACCAATTGTTGCTAGCCGTAATACTTTTTGTGATTTTAAAAATTCATATCTTTTGTTCATGTTTTCTAAATCCTAATGCTATCATAAAAATCCCAAAGCCTAACATTGCTAATGAAACTTTTTCATTTGTTATTTCCCCATTTAACAAAAATTCTTCAACAAATTCTGGTCCCCAAATTAATAATTGTCTGACTAGTACAATCCCTGCCATCACTGAAAAAAGTGTACCAATTGCTGTAAACCAATTTCTACCTCGCCTATAATATTCGTGACTCATGATAAATGAAAAAAACAGACTTAGATGATTTTGATACCAGGATTTTTTATCTTATTTTTTATCATTGCATTGAGAAGAAGTGGTGTAGACATTTCTGCAAAATAAGATAATTCTACTGGACCCAAGTAAATTGGTCTTAGTCCTTTAATTTCATTAATTAATTCATTTACTGCTTGAACTGATGCATCATCATCTCCACATACAAAGATGTCATAATCAAGCTCTAATGTTGGATTGACAAGTTTCTTTTCAGAAATCACATGAAATGCTGAAACAAGTTTTGATTTATCTTTCATGTGGTTTGATACTAGTTGATAAGAAAACGGTTTATTTTCTTTAATTGCTACACATTCAAACCCAACATCTGTTTTTGTCATTGGAACTATTGGCGATACAACAACACAGCTGTCTTTGATCTCAGGTAATATTCCAGAACATGTTGAATCAATATTATCATATGGAATTGATAAAATCAAAACATCACTCTCTTTTGCAACTGAAAGATTATCATTTCCAGAAATAGTACCCTTTATTTCTCCAAATGCTTCTTTAGCAAGATTAGTGTATTCTGCTGCTGATTCTGCTGCTCTTGATGCATCTCTAGATCCAACAATTACATCATGATTTTGTGACCATCTTAGAGCAAAACCTTTGCCCATTCCACCAGTTCCACCAATAATTCCTACTTTCATGATAATCTATCTGATAATGTTATTATTATCTCTATTTGAAGTTCGATCAAGTTGGGACAGA
>JBHHVF010000093.1:0-2459 GCA_046754145.1 Candidatus Nitrosopumilus sp. | reverse complement strand
GAAGAGTTACTACAAATGCAACAATTTGTACCAAAAATTTATGCAGATGAAAAAATTCGAAATTATATTTCACAAATTGTTGACGCTA
Source organism: Candidatus Nitrosopumilus sp. (assembly GCA_046754145.1). Classification (GTDB taxonomy): domain Archaea; phylum Thermoproteota; class Nitrososphaeria; order Nitrososphaerales; family Nitrosopumilaceae; genus Nitrosopumilus. The sequence goes on along the minus strand of JBHHVF010000093.1, from coordinate 2,371 downwards.
CAAGATTTCCAGACAAGTATGATCTTTCTTTAAGTGATCAAATAGAATATGGTGCATCTCCTAGAGCATCAATCTGGTTGACAATCTCTGCAAAAGCAAATGCACTATTACATGGACGAGGTTATGTAATTCCAGAAGATGTTCAAGATGTAGCCTATGATGTTCTACGACATAGAATAATTTTGACCTATGAGGCAGAATCTGAAGAAATAATCCCCGATAATATAATACAAAAAATTCTAGAAAAAATCAAAGTTCCCTAATAAACACAAATTTGGTGATTAGCATATCTCAAACAAAAACAATCCTAAAAAAAATTAAGAAATTAGACATTAAAACAAAGCAACTAGTTGACGGCATTATTACAGGCAACTACAATTCTGTTTTTAAAGGACAAGGGATTGAATTTTCTGAAATTAGAGATTACAGACCAGGTGATGATATACGTGCAATTGATTGGAAAGTTACTGCAAGATTCAATCATCCCTACATCAAAGAGTTCATTGAAGAAAGAGACCTCCAAGTTTATTTTGTTATAGATGTGTCTCGTTCTGGAAGTTTTGGAACAAACATTTCCAAGAAAGAAAAGTCTCTTGAGATTGTAGCCAGCTTAATGTTTGCAGCATTAAGAAACAATGACGGTGTAGGTGTGTTCTTAGTTACAGAAAATATGGAAAAATTCATTCCTGTAAGAAAAGGCAGAAGACATGTTCTGAAATTACTGGATATAATCTCCAATTTTACGCCTATTTCAACGAAAACTAACCTCAAAAAACCTCTTGAACGTGTATCAAAAACAATCAAAAGGAAAAGTATTGTTTTTGTAATTTCTGATTTTATTGACAACAGTGACTATCTAAAACCTCTCAAAATGCTACGTAAACGTCATGACGTAATTGCTTTGAGAATCATTGATCCAAGAGAAAAAGAAATTCCAGATGTTGGGTTGATTGAACTAGAAGATGAAGAATCGGGAGAACAGATTCTAGTTGATACCTCAGATGAGGAATTTAGAGATTCATACAGCAGATTGGTTGCTGAAAACGATTCAAACTTTCTAGCTAACATGATGAAGAACAAGATTGATACGATCTCATTATTGACTGATCAAGATTACTCAATCCCCTTGAAAAAATTCTTCAAGAGAAGGTAGATAACAATGACAGCATTTGATAATCCATTCATCCTAATTTTCCTTTTAACAATTCCTGTATTGTTTTATTTATACAACAAAATTCTAACAAAAAAGAAAAAAGCTGCTATACAATTTAGTAATTTATCTTATATCAAATCTGCAATAGGGGATAAGAAAAAAACTAAACGTGATTCTTTGTTATTTTACATCTCCATTACAGTAATTGCTTTGATGATAATTGGATTTGCAGATCCACATATTCCATTGGAGCAAACAAAAGAAGGAGTCAATGTTGTTCTAGTAATTGATGTTTCTGGTAGTATGCAAGCAGAAGATTATCCGCCAAACAGATTAGAGTCTGCTAAAAGTTCTGCTGAGATATTATTACAATCTCTTCAACCAAAAGACAATGCAGGCATTGTCACATTTGAGACTGGTGCTACTACTGCAGCATACCTTAGTCCATACAAAGATAAAGTAATAGAAAAACTCCGAGACATTTTACCAAGAGAGGGCAAAACTGCAATTGGTGATGGTCTGAGTCTTGGAATAGATATGGCGAAATCTGTTCCAAATAAAAAAAAAGTAGTAATTCTTCTCAGCGATGGGGTCAACAATGCAGGCGTAATTACCCCTATGGAGGCAATTGCCTTTGCTAAATCAAATGACATTCAAGTTTACACAATTGGATTGGGCTCAGAAAAAAATGTAGTTTTGGGATATGATTTCTTTGGTAGGGCTCAATATGCAGAACTAGATGAAACGACACTAAAGGCAATTGCAGAAAATACTGGTGGAAAATATTTCAAATCAATCGATTCTCAAACTCTTGAAAATATTTACAAAAACATTAGCAAAGACATCAAACGGGAAAAAGAAGACACTAGCATAAAAGATTGGTTCTTTGCAGCATCACTTGGATTATTCTTTGCCCAAATCTACATGAGATATGGTAAAGGGAGAATTATTCAATGAGAAAATATTTTTTTGTTGTTGCATTGTTGTTAGGCTCACTCCCATTAGTGTTTGCCGAAGATCTCGTGATGTCTGTTGATCAGACTGAATATTATTTTTTAGTTGGAGAAAATGCTGTAATTCCTTTGGAAATTGAAAACAACTACGGACATCAAATATCTGGTATATTGCAATATATAATTTCACAGCAGATCATACAAGGAAATACCCAATTTTCTAGTTCAAACACACAATCATCAACATTTACAATTGATGAGGGAA
>JBHHVF010000092.1:0-2490 GCA_046754145.1 Candidatus Nitrosopumilus sp. | reverse complement strand
TCTGGTGTTGGTTCTGGTGTTGGTTCTGGTGTTGGTTCTGGTGTTGGTTCTGGTGCAGAGTCGCCAAAGACAGAGCCAATAATTTCAATTTCATCAGTTCCAGATGGTGTTTCAATACTCAAAGTTCTACTTTGAGAGGTGGTCTCAGTTTCGTCAAAATTAGTAAAATCACCATCAACTAAAACAAAAAATTCATCATCTAATCCTTGATAAATTGAATCAAAGAAAGAACGATCAAGTGTAATATCTAAGGTTCCACTAGTATCAGTCACATCAACAGTTATGAACAGGGAGAGAGATTCCATATCAGTTTCAATTCCAGAGACAGTCATTCCTGTTGCAGTATAATCAACATCAAATGAATTTCCCTCAACATCTACAGATATAGTTTCTGCATATACTAATGCAGTAGAAATTATTGTAAACAGAATCAAGCCAAGTGAGATTTTTAATAGTGAATTAACATTAGGAAAATGTTTTAGTTTTTCAGATTCTAGTTTGCCCATACTGGGGTTATTCAACACAGTATGAAATCCTCCAAAAGGGTGTTAAAAATGAAGAGACGATAATAAATCACGTATGAGTCAATTTTTTTACTTATTTTTAAAGTTCAGGCAGAAATTATAAGAAATTAGATTACGCCTCGAAGTATCTGAACAATCTTTTCAGCAATTACGTTTGCAGCCAAAGACTGAGCCTCTTTTGTTTGAGCACCAATATGTGGTGTTAAAATTACATTGTCCAGTTCTGCCAATTTAGTTCCAATGGCGGGTTCTTTTTCAAATACATCCAAAGCTGCACCCCCAAGAGTACCATTTTTGAGTGCATCATAAAGAGCGTCCTCATCAACAACACCGCCTCTAGACGTATTGATAATTTTTGCAGTCTTTTTCATTGTAGACATTTTTTGAGAATCTAGAAGATGATATGTAGAATCCAACAAGGGGACATGTATTGAAATGTAATCAGAACTTTGCAAAAGGGTACTCAAATCAGCTTTCATCAAACCAACTTCTTTTGAAAATTCTTCATCAATAGGAATTACATCATATCCAATAATATTCATGTTAAATGCACGAGCAAGTCTTCCCAATCTTTTACCAATGTTTCCTAAACCAATAATTCCAAGATATTTTCCTCTTAGTTCTGTTCCTTTCAATTCTTTTTTGAGCCATTGTTCATTTCTAATTGCTCTATCACCTCTAGCAGTCTGTCTTGCTAAAGACAACATTAAACCTAAAACCAATTCAGCTACTGCATTCATTGCACCTTCTACTGCATTAATCACACGAATGTTTTTTGTTTTGGCTGTTTCTTGATCAACATTATCAAGTCCAACACCAACTCGGGCAATGATCTTACAATTTTCTGCCTTTTCAATCATCTCTTTAGTAATAGTAGTTCTACTTCTAACAATTACAATATTAAATTCAGAAATTTTTTCTAAAATCTGTTCAGCAGTGATTGTTGGTTCATATGAAACTTTCAAGCCGTTATCTTCTAAAATTTTGTTTAGTATTGGATCAACCTCATCACAAATTAAAACAGAATCATCAAAACCCATGAAAGATTGCCTTTATTCACCGAATATAATCATTATGAGTTGTATAACAAAAAATAGAAAAAGATTGAAGTTAGTACCTATCTATGGTACTGGTGGTAATGTTGGTATTACTTCCCATAAAGGAATCATACCTGCATCTTTCATTTCAGAAGCGACTTCATCAGTGTATAGACCATGAATGTTTACTGCTGGATGTGCAATGCTATTTTTGCCCATTGGTGGGACAGCATCACTTGGATTGCCTAATACATATGCATATGAAGGAACAGGATCAGTTAAGATACCTGCATCAATCAATCTTGGGTTTAATCCGAATGGATCACCTGCAATGAAAAGACCAGCTGCACCAGTGTAAATTGCTGCATAGTCATGGTTTACGAGTGCATAAGCTCCTGGTTCATCAAATACCATATCTGCAATCATATTTTGTGATCCACCAAGCAACCATGTTTCAGTTGCTGCGGCTTGAACTCTATTGCCTTGAACAACTCTGTCAATAATTTCTCCAACGACATGGAAAAATACTGGCTCATTACCGTTGTTTTCAACAAATAGTCTCACATGTTGATCATTTTCAACATACAATAGTTGTGATTGGTACTGCTTTAATTCAAGACCATTCCATGGTTGTGCTACAAAGATGTTTTTGTTTGCATCACCCTTTAGAAGGATGTTGTGTAACATGTTTGGAACATAACCAAATTGCATACCATTAACGACTGTTGCAGTGTTATGATGTTGGAACATTGCTCCTGCATCATAATTGCCTTCAGGTGTAAGGTACAATTGGTTGAATTGCAGTGTGAACTCTAATGCGTCTGCATCGTAGAACTGTCTGTCAAGTGATACTTCACCGCCGCTAACTGATGTTTTCTCTACCATTAGTTTCTTGTATCCATTGACAGGATCAACAATTGCAATTCCGT
>JBHHVF010000091.1:0-2492 GCA_046754145.1 Candidatus Nitrosopumilus sp. | reverse complement strand
CAAGATAATAGCTGCTGCAGCAATTGATAATCCAAATATTGCAAAGTCATAAGCTTCACCACCATTAGATGAAACAGAAGTTTCACCAGATTTTAGTTTGGAAACATCTTGCTGTAGAGATGAAATTGCATTTTTTAGAGCGGCTACATCTGCAGTTCCTTCACTACTGGAAGGAGGAAAATCCAACACAGATGTACTTTCTACGTCTTCAACTGGAATCTGTACATCAACAAAAGTTCCACGGATTTCTCCTTTTAGATTCATAGTGTAACTACCGGTTTTAGTTGGAATTATAGACGAAAAATAGTATCCTGGTCTTGGATCAGAGTTAATATCAATTTTTTTGGTAGCACCACCATACATTACTGTAGCCTCTAAATTTTTGAAGGCACTAGTAATTCCTTTGTATGTGCCTTCATTTTCACCAGGTTCAGTTATTTTAAAGACAAGATCATTTCTAATTCCTACAACAGGAGGTTCGATTCCCCAACCTACTTCAATTTTGTATTGTTCAACTTCTACAGTAGTATGTGCAAAAGAAGGCATAATCATGCCAATTGAAAACAATAATGCAATAAAGCCAAAAACTACTATCTTCACGACTATCATAGGACAATTACATGTTATTATCTTTACGTGAATTGGTACAAATTTCGAACATATGAAAACTGTTTAAATTATCAATAATAATCTGAAGATTAAATGCAGAAGATTCTGATTGCTTTACTAATTTTATCATCGATATCAATTCCATTTGCAGCTGCACACCCATTTACAGAAGAGACTATTCCTAGTTTAACATCAAATTCACCAACTGGTGTTACTGAAGTTATTGCTTATTTTTCAGAACCGGTAGAGATTGATTTTAGTGAACTTAAAGTTTTTGACAGTAATGGTAATCAAATCGATAACAAGGATACAAGTTACTATGAAGATGAAAATTCACTTATTGTTACAACACCACCATTAGAAGATGGAGTGTATACAGTTTCAACAAAAACTCTGTCAAAAATAGATGGACATTTGGTTCCTGATGCATTTTTGTTTACAGTAGGTGATGTTGTAGTTGATCCTTCTCTATTAGGACAAGAAAGACCATCAGAACTTGTATTTTTACCTGAAGCAGGAGCTAGATTTCCAGGACTTGTAGGTGAAACAATAGTTTTAGGAGCTGTCATTGCGTCTTTGTTTATCTGGGGAACACAAAACAAACAGCTAATTAGAGATGAATTAGACAAGATAGAATTATTCCATCATGGAAAATTTATGTCAGTTACAGGAATTGGGTTGATACTTGTTTTTGTATCTAATATTTTGATGATTGCAGCACAATCTATTAGATTAGAAGCATCATCGCCTATAGATGCAATTCAGACCAGTTTTGGTACTATGTGGGCAATCAGGATGATTATTACGGTAATTTTGTTAGGCATTTGGTTTGGATTAGACAGGAAAAAAATCTTATCAAAGAAAAATCAGATACCAATACTTGTTGCTTCACTTGTATTAATTGGAACTTCAAGTTTAATTGGACATGGTGCCGCAAGTGGAGAAATACCAGCGCTTATTTTAGATTACATACATAATTTAGTTGCAGCAATATGGATAGGCGGAATATTCTATTTTGTTTTCACATTATTACCAATATTTTCACAAATAAAAGAAACAAAGCGAGAAAAGATGAGTCTTGTATTAATCCCAAGATTTTCAATTGCATTTATTATTGCGGTAGGGGTTGTGATTATTACAGGACCAACTCTTATGTGGTTCTTAGAAAGTGATGTAGGACTAATTACTGAATCAGTGTATGGTCAATTGATAATTCTAAAAATTTTAATTGCTTCAGTAATGGTTGGATTGGGAGGAATTATTCAATTCAAAATACAAAACAATGCAGAAAAAAATCTGCAATCAGGAAAAATCAATGCCCATAAAAAACTAAAGAAAGCACTTAAAGTTGATGTAGTATTAGGAATTATTCTTCTTGGAGTAGTTGCGTTACTAACTAATGGAACACTACCAGCAGGTGAAATTCAGAAAGTTGATGCTCAAGAGATTGTTTATGATTTTAAGACTATAGAGTTTACAGAAAATGCAAAATTTGACATTGATATTTCACCATTTTCTAGTGGAACAAATACAATTCTAGTCAAAGTAAGTGACTTTGATAATAAACCACTTCATGATTCCAATCAAATTAAAGTTAAAGTATCAAATCCCTCAAAAAATATTTCACCAATAGAAGTTTCTATGGAAATGATCAAACAAGAAGAAGATAAACCACTAGAATTCCAAGGGGAATTAACATTTGGATTTTCTGGAGAATGGCAAATAGAGATTGAAGCTCAGAGAACTGAAAATGCAAATGAATCAAAATTGCTGAATTTACTTGTAAAACCAAGACTTGCAGACATACAAACTCAAATTATTGAGTATAAATTACCAGAAGATGCAAAACCTCTTTTCCCATTGTATGATGGGGATAATTCTAT
>JBHHVF010000090.1:0-2655 GCA_046754145.1 Candidatus Nitrosopumilus sp. | reverse complement strand
CGTCTACAAATTCACCGCTTGGCGAGTATCGAAGTACTTCGTTGGTGGTAGCACTACTGACATAGAGGTTGCCATCGGGCCCAAACTCAAGATCTTTAGGGCCAGAAAGTCCCCCAGAACCAGACCTTACAAAGACGTCTACAAATTCACCGCTTGGCGAGTATCGAAGTACTTCGTTGGTGGTGGCACTACTGACATAGAGGTTGCCATCGGGCCCAAACAGAAGCCCAGTCGGGTTTTTGATTCTAGAAGAGTCGACAAAGACGTCTACAAATTCACCGCTTGGCGAGTATCGAAGTACTTCGTTGGTGGTAGCACTGCTAATATACACAAAACCATTAGAATCAAGTGTCCAGTATCCACTTTTTTTCACATCGCCATTTTTTGTAAGATATAATCTAAGATCTTCGCCTTGAGATACTTCAAACTGTTTAATCGTGAGATCTCCTTCATCTTCCTCATAGTCAATTAGCATGGTTCCTTTTGCATTATAGTTGTCAACCCCTTCAAGAAATCCATATCTGTTGTGAATTATCTGTGAACTGATCTTAGGATGATTGATATTCTTAGAATCATCTAGAATATTATTTATGGCATCGCGAACATAAAATGGATCTTCAAGCACTATTTTTGCAAAAGGTTCTTTTTGAATCGCATCAAATATTAACACAGTATTATACAAATCCAAATCAACATCATCAGGTAGTTTGTAATTTTTACCACCAAGTTTTGTTTTCAATTTATCTAAATAAATTTCTGGAGAAAGAACATTTTTTTGAGTCAAATATACATGAAGTTCAGGAATTTTAAAATTTTCACCAATTCTAGAATCATAGCTAATATCAAAATAGTCGAATCTTAGATAATTAGTTTGGCCAATTGTAATGATTTTGGCTTTCCCACTTGCTTTGTTATTTCCTAGTCCTTCAAAGAAACCTAATTTTTGTGAAGTCAGATAAGAGCTTAGTTCTGGCAGTTTCCCGTGCATACATTGTTCAACAACATCAATTTGTTGAGGAGTCAAATAGGAATTCAACTCATCATTATTTATTAATCGAATCATTTGTTCATAGGACATAGAATGAGATTTTAAAATGAAATCCATTTGTTTGCATGTGGAGGTAACATCTGTAATTGACATGTGATTGGTACGAAGATCATGAGGTATTTGAAAGCCCTCGTATGCGATCAACAGAGATACAGTAAAAATTACAACTACAAACAAAACAAGTATGATGGATCTAACAAATATGGCCGATTTGCCAATCATATGATCAGTCAATTAATTAACAATTAAAAGATATGTCAAATAATTGTATGTAAAAAATTTAAAAAATCCAAACGATTGAATCAAAACAGTGTCACAGAAGAATTGTTCAAGAAACTGCCATCTGTGAATATTTTATCAGTTAGCTTAGTATCTGTTTGTAATTTTACACATGCAAGAGTTTCATTATGCTTGATGATCAGGTATAGTTTTGATTTGCATTGAATATCTTCTACAACCAGATCCTTCAACTAAAAATACATGATCTTTTGAAATTATGCATAAAAGCTATTGGGGTATACGAGTTAGATTTTTGGTATGCTCTTCTTCGGATGTAAACTCTCTTGAAGTTGGTATCCCTCCTGTCACATTTACAAATTCCAAAATTATACTTGAAGAATGAGTATACTGATGAACATTGCCGCCCGTATTTGCATTACAATAGATAATGTTGTCATTTTTCCCACTAGATCTACTGTGATCAATTATCACTTTAAATCTGCCATGTATCATTTGTTAATGCTATCTGTATTTTAAACTGCTACTTTGGCATCCTCGAATTTTTGTTCTGGCTGACTTTGCTCCAATTCGTAATTATTTTTACTACTAAATTCTGTCTCTGGTGATGTTGCTGTTTTTAAAAGATCTTTTGACACATTTGTTATTTCATCATGTGTTCTTATGATGTGTTTTATTGTTGCTGATACATTAGATATGATTCTTTCTGTTTCTCTTACTTTGCTGAAAGTATCTGCTTTTGATTTTGTAAAATCATTTTCAACCGTAACTAGTTTTTTAGATGTGACCTCTTCCATGTTTCTTATTGCATTGAGATCACTTTGTGCTTTTTCCGTTTCTAATGTAATTCTAATAAGCGAATCTGAAAGTTCCTTCTGAGACTGTTCAAGATATTTTGGGTCTAAATCTTGTGTTACTTCTTTGATTCTCTCTATCACGTCTTTTATTTTGTTTGTTTCTGTCACTAAATTTGATGTTTTCTTAGCTACTGTCAATTCACGTTTTTTTATACGCTTAAGTTCTTGTTGTAATTTTTTCATTTTCTCTCTTTTCTCAGATAAGTTGATTTTCAAGTCATCTGTTTCAATTTTTTTGTCATATGCAATCTTGCGTGCAGCTTGCATCATTTTGATTATTTCATCTGTTCCTTCCTTCATCTTGTTAGCTGCTTTTTTTGCCTCTGCTGATGAATTAATCTGATAAATCATGTGCTCCGTTTGAACATCTCTAAATATATCCTCTGAACCTAAATCACTTTCTTCATAAAATGAAGTCATCAACCCCATAACAAATTACAACTATATTTGTGCTTCTTTGTTCAAGTCATCCTAAAACCGATCATTTTGTAAAATAATTACGATCATCTTGAT
>JBHHVF010000089.1:0-2722 GCA_046754145.1 Candidatus Nitrosopumilus sp. | reverse complement strand
CAGATCACTCAAATGCTACCCTCGATTCGTGATCAAAACTTTCTTGTGAATCTGATGCATGAATAATGTTTTCACTAAATCCTAATCCAAAATCTCCTCTAATGGAACCAGGTTCTGCTTCAAATGATTTAGTTGCTCCAATCATAATTCTAGTAGTAGCAATTGCATTGTTTCCTTCAATGATTGCTGCAACTACAGGTCCTGATGTGATAAATGATGTTAATTCACCAAAGAAGGGTTTGTCTTTGTGAACATCATAGAATTTTTCTGCTTGTTCTTGAGTAAATGTAAACATCTTTAGTTTTAAAATTTTGAATCCTTTTCTTTCAAATCTTGAGATAACTTCACCAACTAGATTTCTAGCTACTGCATCTGGTTTTACAATGAATAGAGATTGTTCAGTCAATTTTACTTCTTTCTAATTCCACCTTTAACGTGTTTCTTGGTCCACTTTAATTTTCTTGGATCACGTTTCAGATCTAGTGCATTTTTTTTACATTTTGCAGAACAGAACCATAAAACAGTTCCATCATTTTTAGCAAGCATTGTACCAGAACCTTTGGCAACAGGTCTGTCACAAAAATTACATGGTTTAGTTAAAAGACTCATTTAATCACCTATTTGATCTTCTTTGCTTCTCTTTCTGTTTCTCTTAGCATTAGAATTTCTCCTAATCTAACAGAGCCTTTGACATTTCTTGTAAGAATTCTTCCTTTATCATTTCCAGTAAGAACTTTAACTCTAACTTGAATTACTTCTCCAGCAATACCAGTTCGTCCAACAATTTGAATAATTTCAGATTGAACTACTTGATCAGTTGTAGCGCTCATGCTTCAGCCTTGCCGCCTTTAATTTTTGCAATTGATGATACAATTTGATCTACAATGTGTTGTGCATCACCAGCATCCAAAATTGCTGCAGCGGCAGAAGTAATGTCAATACCTAATGATTTGCCTAATTCTTGTTTGCTTGGAACAAATACAAATGCTGCACCTTGTTCCTCACATAGAATTGGAAGATGTGCTACTACCTCTGGTGGTTCAACATCTTCAGCAATAATGATTAATTTACTAGAACCTCTCTCGATTGCCTTTGTGGCCTCATTGGTTCCTTTCTTGACTTTGCCACTAGTAGATGCTACTCTAAGAGCTTCTAATATTGGACTTACAAGGTCTTCTGGTGTCTCAAATTTAACGTAATATGCTTTTCCCATACTTCGTCACCCTAAGGTTCATTCTCCATTCTAATCATCGATTCATTTGGTTTTAAAAGTGTTAGGCGGAAATGATGGACGTTACTTTTTTGACATATTCAGACATCAAAGCATCTAGTTTCTCCTGACTTTGAGCTTCTGCATACACTCTAACAATTGGTTCTGTTCCACTAGGTCTGATCATTACCCAGTTTTTGGGATCAATTGTAATTTTGATGCCATCAGTAATGTCAGAACTTGGAAATTCTTCTTTTAGCGAAGAAATCAGTTTTGAAACATTTTCAGGAGGACATGAAACTTTGTCTTTTGTGGTAAAAGATGGAGGTAAACTAGCAATTTCATCTGATAGAGATTTTCCTGAAGTTGCCAAGAGATCAAGCATTAATGCCAAAGTCATACATCCATCTCTAACCTGATTATGCTTTCCATACATGAATCCACCATTTTCTTCAAATCCAATTAACGCATCAGTTGGAACCATTTTCCTTGATACCTCAACACTTCCTACTTTGGTGCGAATGACTTTAGAATTAAATTTCTCAGCTAAAACTTCAATATTAGAACCTGAATTCAAGCAAGTAACAATCACAGAGTTTGGATTTTTCTTTAAGATATGTTGAGTGAGAACTAGTGCAGATTTATCACCAGACAAAACATCACCTTTATTGTCACAAAAAATACTTCGATCTCCATCTCCATCAAATGCAATTCCTAAATCTGCATTGTTCTGTATTACAGTCTTTGAGAGTTCTGAAAGATTTTGTGGTGTAGGTTCTGATCCACGTCCTGGAAAATTTCCATCGATGTTTTGATTTACAAGAAATGTTTCACACTGCGTCATTTTACAAAAATCTGGTGCAGAAACTGCTTGTGCGCCATTTCCTAAATCCAAAACAACTTTGAAATTTTTTGATTCTATTAGTTTAGAATCAACTTGTGATATGATTCCTTTAAGATATGTTTCAATAATTCTCTCCTCTTTTCCTGTGGTTCCCCAATTTTCAGGATTAGTAATCCAACTTTTTTGTAGGTAGATATCTTCAATTACTAATTCATCCTCGCGTGAAATCTCAACTCCATCTTTTGCGGCAGGTTTGATTCCATTGTACTGAGGAGGATTGTGAGAAGCAGTAATCATTATTCCACCAGAATATCCCAAAGTCTTTACTGCAAATTCAAGACATGGTGTTGGAACAATTCCTGAAATATTACAATCAAGTCCTATTGAATTAAGAGCAGAACTTACAACTTTGCAAATTACTGGACTTGATTCTCTTCCATCAAAACCAATCAATACTGGTCCTTTCTCAAAATAAGTTCCTACAGCTAAAGTCATATCATGAACAAATTCTAATGTAAAATCTTCAGGAAACACTCCACGTATTCCATTTGTTCCAAAAAATTTTGCCATGATACTATTCAATAATAGATAAATTTGTGTTTAATGGCATGTCCGTTGCGGGAGTCGCCCAGCCTGGTCAAAGGCGTAGGGCTTAGGACCCTATATCT
>JBHHVF010000088.1:0-2734 GCA_046754145.1 Candidatus Nitrosopumilus sp. | reverse complement strand
GAAGTTGACGTACAGATGCATCCAGAAAAAGTTGAACCACTCAACACTATATCTCCACTAAAACAGATGAAAAATGGAATAGATCCTGCATATGTAATGTGTAAAGAAGGATTAGACTTGTTTATGCGCACTGGAGATGGTTCAGCAGTTTGTATTGGTCCACAACTTAGTGAAAAACTAATGAGTTTAGGAATAATTGATTATTTCTAATTCTCTAATCTTTATTTTTTTATACACTAATTATTCCGTTTTGAATAAGAAATTGTACACCTTTGATAAAGTCTTCATCTGAGATTTGTCCTTGTGCCCACCATCCTGCATTATTTTTAATCCACGATGGAATATATTCAGATGTTTCTATATTTGATTCAGTTTGTGGAACCTGCATTATTCCTTCTTTTATTAAAAACTGTAATCCTGAAACAAAGTCTGAATCATTAATTCCCCCTTCTGACCACCATAGTGCATTATTTCTAACCCATTCTGGAATGGAATATGATTGAGATGTGCCTTGCTCAGGCTTTTCAATAACAAAAGATGCATCAAACTCCATGTTTTTTATCGTACCAAAAATATAGACATGAGGATGTTCAGTTAGACTGGGAGTATATGTTCCATAGTACACACCTGGAAATTCTGTGCTTTCCTCTATTGTTATGATCTTTTTCTCAGAACCTTCCTTAACTTGAACTTCCAAATCATTCTCTAATCCGCTTAGATTTTTTTCACTAGATTTTTCATTGGAATCTCCAACAAGATTAAAATAAATTGGATCATAGTTTTGTTTTTCATAATCATCTGCAAGTGTAACTACTATCTCAATTGCATTTTCTCCTCCTCTTATTGGTGGCTCATGTTTCCATCCTACATCGAATTTAAAATCATCTAGAACTTTTGCTGTATGTGCTTCTGCACTAGAAATAGTTGTCACAGAGATCAAAATGAAAAATAACAATAACTTTATTTTCAATAATATGTTTAGCATTCAAAATCATTTTAAATTACTGGTACAATAATCGAAATCACTTTTGAAAATTTAAGATAACAGGTACAAATATGCCATAAAACCCTGATTTTATGCATCATAATTCTATTATTGAGGAACTAACAATTAAGAGAATTATTTTTCTATCTTTCTAACGTCTTATTTTTTTAAAGACTTGGCAGTTTTTAGACATGATTTTGATTGTTTCTGTATATTCACTTCGCTCATTTAATTGAGATTATTTGAAAATTCTTTTTAGGTTACAGTTATGATTCCCCTCATTTCTGGATGAATTGAACAATAATAATCAAATGTACCTTCTTTATCTGCCAAAAATGTAACTGATTCAGTTTGAAAATAACTAAGATCTTTGACATGGACATTAAACTCATCAATATTGAGATTATGTTTAGATGAATTTCCGGATTGATTCTTTTCTTCATTGATTAAATGAATTTGGATGAGATTTCCTTTTGATACAGAGATTGGGGGGGATTTACCTTCTGAAGAAGGAATTGCTTTGCCTCCTTTAGTATGTAAATAGTGATAGTTTCCTTGAGCAGATTTCACTGCCTTTAGAAATATGTTAGATGAAGGTGCAAAAACAATAGTGTCAGAATTCACTGGACTAAAAGAATGTAATGTAATAATTCCAATCAAAATCATAACACCAGTAATTACAGAAATTGAGATTATATTTGTACGAGAAAATTTGGATGATTTTTTTCTTTTTTTATTCAATGATGTGAAATATTTTTTATGAATATATACAATAATTAACATTGTTAACTAATCCTTTAATGAAAATATGTGTATAGTGTAATATGGAATCTTTTTTTAGAAAGAATAAGGAAAGAAAGATGAACAGCATTTTTGTCCATATTGTTCATCTATATTTCAAACAAAAGAAATCATGTCAAAACATGTTGATGATGTGCACATTGGGAGAGGACTGTTAGAAGGAGATGTGAGGAATTGGTAGCAAATCCTCAGTATGAAAAATAATGAGTGTTAGCACTAAAGAATTCACACTTCAGAAAGAGTTAACGAAAGAAATTTTACAAATTGATCCACACATTAGATTTGTTGGAATAATTAATTATCATGGTAAATTAAGTATAAGTTCAATACAAAACAATATCAAATTACAGGTACCTAAAGATGAATGTGAGATGCTATACATGGAGGCAGCATTGCGAATGCGAATGCATCAAGAATTTGATCATTGTCTAGGACTAGTGAATTTCTGTATGATTCATAGAAGAAATTTCATCATAACAAAATATCCTTTTGGAAATGACATAGTATATGTTTCAGCAGATAGAAATTTTGATTTTTCAAAAACACCCTTTAAAATAATTGAGATTTTAAAAAAAGAAGTTAAATCTGGTTAGCATTTTCATTATCTAATAGATTAGTTTTCAAGATTAATTTTGTTTGTGGGTTGGTGCATAGACCAACAAACCTTTAGAATCTTTTCTGACTATCTTTCTAACGTTAGAATTTTTTAAAGACTTGGTGATATTTTTTAGGCGTGAAATGACCCAATTTTGTCAAATTTTCAAAAATTAAGAGTTATTTTATTATGGATCGTTTCTAGGGAATCCCTTTTTGAATTATTGATTTTTGTGTGAATAATTTTCTCTGTAACATCAACTATATGATTAAAGTCATCTTCATTTTCTTGATGTTTGGCAAATTCAACCAAACTTGATAATTTGAAACAATCCTTTATCTCATCTACAGGAA
>JBHHVF010000087.1:0-2845 GCA_046754145.1 Candidatus Nitrosopumilus sp. | reverse complement strand
TCAGGTGTTTCTACTGTAGCCTCTACCTCAGGTGTTTCTACTGTAGCCTCTACCTCAGGTTCGTCTTTTTTAGTTGTCTTTTTGGTAGCTGCCTTTTTGGTAGTCTTTTTTGTCTTTTTCTCGGCTTCTTCAGGGTCTATCACACCTGCTTCACCTAGAGCAAAGATTACTTCCTCTTCAGGATGATGAGGACTATCCACCATTCTAGCAATTCGTTTTTTGCCTGATTTCTTAAAGTAAATTCTGTATGTACTAGTATGTGCAACTACGTTTCCGCCGATTGGTCTAGTTGGATCTCCAAAGAAGACATCAGGTGATGCCATAACTTGATTGGTTGCAATTGCAGCACAGTTGTATGTTTCTGCAATTCTAGATAGCAGATGAACAAAGTGATTTAGTTTTTGTTGTCTTACAGACAATGTTCCTCTTCCAAGATATTCAGAACGGAACAATCCAACTGCAGAGTCTGCAACAATTAGTTTAACATTGTTTTCTTCAATGATTGGACCTGCTTCTTCTAGAATCAACACTTGATGTGCACTGTTATATGCACGAGCAACTATTATGTTATCGAGAACTTTTTCAGGATCCATTTCATGAGCTTTGGCAATGGCTACAATTCTTTCAGGTCTGAAAGTATTTTCAGTATCAATGTACAAAACACTTCCTTCAAGACCACCTTCTTCTTTGGTTTTTTGAACCATCACAGACATTGTGTGAGCAAATTGTGTTTTACCACAACCAAATTCTCCATAAACTTCTGTTAAGGCTTGAGTCTCAAGACCACCATCAAAGAGAGTATCAAGACAGTTTGTACCAGTTGTAATCTTACCAATACTTTGTCGGTGTTTGTAAATTTCACTTGCACTAACAAAATCTTTAGCAATTAATCCACCTTCAACTAAATGTTGTCTGGCTTTATTGACAATTTTTTCTGCCGTGTCCTTTTCCATTCCAGTTATTTCTGAAATTTCGACTGGACCTCTAACGATGAGATCCATGACGTTGTGGACACCTGCATCGGATAATTTTCTTGTAGTTACAGGACCTACGCCCTCTAAACTATCTAATCTTAAATCTTCTACCATACCGTATGGTACGGTACCAGTACTTTATAAGAGTATTGCTTCAGGGTTCTGTCAAATTTACGGTTGTTTTTTAGACCTGTAAACTTTCGGTTGATGAGATCTTTTTTGATTTGTTCTAGTTTTAATGGATATTCTGTAACACCGTCAGAAAGCCACAAAATATCCTCTTCAATCCTAAATCCTATAGATTTTCTACAAAAATGAATTTCTAATTCCTCTTGAATTAAGTCATAATGACAATGTGGGCATTTCAAAAAGTACCCACCTTCTTATCAGGCATAGGAACATAGACTTGTTCTATCATTTTTGCAAATTTTTCATTATCTTCTTTCAAAGTTTTAACCTCTTTTTCATATTCTCTGTCTTTTAGGATTCCCAATAATTGTCCTGTACCTCGCAATTCCAAATAACCTACAAAAATATCCACCAAAAGATCAACAGATATTTTCTTTTTTTCTATTCTTTTAACCATATAATCATGAACATCATCTAGAAATTTTGTTTCCTTATCTTTCATTACAAGATTCACTTTTTCGTTAAGATATAAATCGCCCCAAGTATAACTATCTACAATTACTTGAAGTAATTTATCGGTATCATCAATTAACATTTTATTTTTTCTCCTTAAGATATTTTTTAATCAATTCTTCAATAACAACATTCTTTTTTCTTCCACCATGTTCTTCAATAACCTTAATGGAAAATTTTTTCCAAAGTTCATCAGGCATATCAATAGTAGTTTTTACCATATTTGTATAATATTCAATCAATCTTATAACCTTATCCCCTTCTAAGTGGTAATACATATATACACTATTGACCTTATAGAAGGGTATAAGGGAATAATATGACAGAAACGAATCAAAGACAAGAAAAAGGAAAACAAATCGCTTTGAAAAGTGATTTGATCAGAATTTCAGACTATCATTATCAGGTACATTCCCAGACTACTAACAGAGATTATCATGTCATAAAATCAGATTCTGTTTGGCATTGTGATTGCCCAGACCACAGATTCAGAAAGGTTTGCTGTAAACATATCCACGCCATTGAATTTAGCCTAAAAATCAGAGAGGAAGTAAGAGAAAGAAACAAGGTTACAATCGAACCTGTAAGCGTTGATTCATGCAAATTTTGTAAGGGTAAGAATCTCAAAAAATACGGTATCAGACGAAACAAGCATTATTCCATTCAGAGATTCTCATGTTCAGACTGTCATAAAACATTCTCAATGAACCTAGGCTTTGAGAAGATGAAGCACAATCCAAAGGGAATCACTACTGCAATGCAACTCTATTTTTCAGGTGAGTCACTAAGAAACGTGGCTAAATCCCTCAAACTTCTAGGCATGGAAGTATCACATCAAACTATCTACAACTGGATTAACAAATATACAAAACTCATGAATCAATACTTAGACAAGATAGTACCACAAATTGGTGATGCATGGCGTGCAGATGAGGTTTATGTAAAAATTCGTGGAGAGTTGAAATATGTTTTTGCAATGATGGATGATGAAACTCGTTTCTGGATTGCACAGGAAGTTGCAGATAGAAAGGAAGGTCATGATGCAAGAGGTTTGTTACAAAAATCAAAACAGGTTACACAAACAAAACCCAAAGTGTTCATCACAGACGGTTTAGGATCATATCATGAAGCATACAAGAAAGAGTTTTGGACATTGAAAAGACGATACAGAACATTACACATCAGACATATTCACTTGCAAGAAGATATGAACAATAACAAGATGGAAA
>JBHHVF010000086.1:0-2994 GCA_046754145.1 Candidatus Nitrosopumilus sp. | reverse complement strand
TAGCAATCAATTGAGCATCAATCATTTTTTCCAAAAACAAAAGATTTAGTGTAAACTGGACAGGTTTTCATGTTAAAACTCCTTTTGTTTGCTGTTTGATCTTTAGAACGACATCATTTGTCATCTTTAGTAGATTTTCTATTTCTGATGTCACATTATACAATAGATCAAATCACTTAAAGAAATCACGGAAAAATCAAAGACTGATCCCTTCCAAACTGGAAGATTCAAACTAGTTTATCAAAAGTTTGGTGTGACTTGTATCGTTTCTAAAGCACTCATCTATTTTGAGTTGTAGATTATCCAAATAACAATCAATTGAGCAACAATCATTTTTTCCAAAAACAAAAGATTTAGTGCAAACTGGACAGGTTTTCATGCCAATACCTCAATTGATTCTACTTGGTCTTCAGAGCCAAAGTGGTGTTTATTTTCCATACAATTTTCACATACCAACCATACAGGATAGTAAGTGCTTCTTTGAGTAGTGTAACCGATACTTCTAGAAGGTTTGTATGTGATCTTGTATTTTGGAGTGTGTCTAATTGAACAGGTGTTCATTGGGAAATCTCCTTTGTTTGCTGTTTGATCTTTATGACAACATTATTTGTCATTTTTAATAGATTTTCTAATTCGGGCGTCATTGTTCTCACATATAGTTAGTTAGCCTTTGATATAACGCTCTGTCCCATTATGTTATGACAGTTTAACACAGAAATTTGAAAGAGACATAATCAAAATGCCAAGTGTAACATTTTGAATGTTACACTTTATCTATTCAAAAATGGGTAAAATTAAAGGAAATTTTTGAAAAAGAGATTGAATATTATCAATATAGTGCATCTCCTTTTTCCCAAGATATATCAAATAAGGAACCCATCATATCTATTAATGTCTCTGAATCAGACCACCATGCAAAGGTCTGTCTTGATGGATGATTTGCATTTCGCATAAAGATGAGAACCTCTTTTACATCATTAATTACGAAACACTTGTTTTCTGTATTTGACGGGATTACCTTTACTTTATCAGAACCAAATTCATAGAGAAATTCGGGTGTTTTGTTTAATGGCGAAACAACCATTTTGAGATTAGTTGGTGCATTTTCTATCCAATCAAACACATCTGAGTGATACATTCTAAGCAAATCAGAAACGCTACCATAAATTCTAAAATCTCCAGTACTAGAACCAATCATTTCTTTGATTTTGTTTGTAATTGGACCTGTCCCATGTAACAACTGCATTTTTTCAGATTTTGATTCATCAGTCTCTATTGCAAAAAATGGAATCTCCTTCCACATCTCAGATAGAGATTCTTCCTTGGTTGCTAGATTATCAATTCTTTCTTGTTCTTGTTTTACTAGTGTAGAAATTGCTTCTTTCATATCCATGGCAGTGTATTTGGTTGGATGAGCCATTTCTGCTACTACCAAACCTGTGTTTTGCAGAGAGTTGACAAGATGATAAGTCTCAGTTCTAGGCAATTGTAGTGCTTTTGCTATCTCAGAAGCTGTCTTTGAACCATACTTGCCAAGATAGATGAATACCTTGGCCTGACTTTTGGTAAGACCAAAATTGATTAGTTCATTTCTAATTTTCTCAAGAGTAAGTTTATGTTTATACATCGCTGTATCTGATTCATTATCAAATAGGCTGATATGTTCGCCAACGCTCATTTTACCCATATACTACACGTAGCCATTCAATATAACATGCTGTTCTACTTTGTAATGACAGATACTCACAGTTATGTAGAAAGAATTACAATCAAAATATCAAATGTAATATTCAAAAGTTACAGTTTATCTAGTTAAAATTGGATAAAATAAGAGGAATTTTGTGAAAGCAAGATTTAATGGAAAATGTGTAGAATGTGGAGAGGCAATCAAAGTAGGCAAAGAGATTCTGAAAAACTCTAAAGAAAAATGGGTTCACAAGGCATGTTCAGATTTAGAAGAAAAATTACCATAATTACAAAGTTGGAACAAATTAGTAACAAATTTTTTAAAGGACTTGAAAAAAGGGGAAACAGATGAACACAAAATCAAGTATATTTTTGATGGCATCAATTATGACAGTATTTGGCATAATGATGATTCCAGGAGATATTTCTGCTGAAACTCAAAACAGTGTTACTATAACTCCAATTAATGAGGAGATTAGTTTGAAAACATCTATCACTACAATGAGCATTCCAGAAGACAACAAACTTCCTTGGGGATCAGTTGTAGGAGCAGCATCAGATTATGTTGAAAGATATCCAGTAATTATTCAAATGTATAAAGGAGAAGACCCAGTTCACTTTTCACAAGTTGATGTGAAAGGAGATGGATCTTATGAATACAAATTCAGAGTACGAAGTCTTGATTCAAACACTGGAGAATTTGTAAATGTCTTTGAAGGAGATTATACTGTAAAAATCTTCAGAGTAATTCCAAATACCAATAATTTAGCATAATCAATAAGGTGTTCCAGTTTCTCTTTGTTTTGCCAAAGCTGCAACATACCATTCAAACTCATCTAGGAATCTTGAAAATCTTCGCTCATAGTTTTCATCAAGAAGATTACCGTCAGCATCAAATGTTTCATGAACTTTAGAGATTGGAAGTTGGGATGGAATTGCAGATGCACCCATCTCTGCTAATATCTGACGAAGGTGATTTCCTGCAACAACCCCACCAAAAGGACCAACAGAGTAAGAGATTATAGCTGAAGGCTTGAAGAAATACTCTTCTAAGAAATAATCCAGTGTGTTTTTCATTGCAGATGAAATACTGTGGTTGTATTCTGGAGTTATTGGGATATATCCATCTGCTTCTTTGATGGTTTTTTGAAGCTCTTGTAATTTCTCAGGAGGGAATTCCATCTCTTTGTACATTTTATCCAATAATGGCAAGTCTAATTCTACAGGATCTACTAGTGAAACTTGATGGCCTTTCTCTTCTAATTTACATACAACCCATTTTGCAACTTTAATTCCATGTCTTTCAGT
>JBHHVF010000085.1:0-3076 GCA_046754145.1 Candidatus Nitrosopumilus sp. | reverse complement strand
GTACAGGATCACCAATGTTGAGGTAATCTACTTGCATTCCTTTTTGTTGTACTTTACGAGCAGCCGCAACAATATCTCTAATTGCGTATTCAACACCTACAACTTTTTTTGATACCTTCAAGGTGTCTAGACAAATATTTAGGCCTGTTAAATTCTTACTTGTTTGGACTCGTTGCACAGTCTGGATAGTGCGGGCGGCTTCGAACCGCCAGGTCGAGGGATCGAAGCCCTCCGAGCCCTTTAGATTATCTTATTAAGCAAAAAAATTTCCAAAAAAATGAAGTGAAAGTATCATTATTCAAGATTGGATTGGTTTTGGTAGTTGTAGGAGTGATCTGGATTTCAATAGTTTTTGCAGAGGCTGAAAAGATTCAAGAGCAGACAACCCTAAAACAGTCAAGATCTTTTGAAACAAAATCAGAATTTACAGGGGCAGGTATTGGGTTTTACAAAGTATACATGCCGGAATTTTCAGGCCAAGAGGTATTTGTCCAGATTCTAGATGTCAAAGATAATGTGATCCAAGAGCAAATAATTCAGACAAAAATGTCAGTGGGGTATTTTGATTTTAGTGAAGATGGAACATATACTGTCAAAGTGACAAACTTGGCAAAAAGTCAAGTTGATTTAGAGATAGAGTTTGGAGACACGAATTCAAAAAATATGACC
Source organism: Candidatus Nitrosopumilus sp. (assembly GCA_046754145.1). Taxonomy (GTDB): domain Archaea; phylum Thermoproteota; class Nitrososphaeria; order Nitrososphaerales; family Nitrosopumilaceae; genus Nitrosopumilus. The sequence continues at coordinate 2,407 of JBHHVF010000085.1, read as the reverse complement.
CCTCCGGGAATATTGATTCTGATTGGCTCTATTGCCATGATAGTAATGTCGTATCTTAAAATCAAAAATTACAAGATGGCGCAGCCTGATGAGAATATCTCATAGACTGGAATACATTGTATTGTGTGTCCAAAAATCAGAACAAGATTAAATCCTAGCCACATCGTAAAGAACAGAAATGTTACAATTGAAAATGGCAATAGTATTTTGAGTTTAGTGTGTTCCCTATTTTTTAAAATTAACAAGCCACCAAGGGAGCCAAGAACTAATCCTAACTCTAATGGCTGGTGGGACCAAGAGACTAGTCCGTCAATCCCAAACATATCATGGGATAATGAATCACCAAATCCAGAAATTATTTGGATAACAGAGCCAATCATTACTAGTTTAACTCCTGTCTTCAGGGAACGGTGAATGGATTTTCTAATTATCAAAACGCCACCAAAAATAGCAGCAACAACAGTCATTGAAACTCCAGTATACACAATCATGTGAGATGGGCTCCAGAAAAATTCAGGTTCTTTTTGAAGATGAGATATTGCATCCCAAAATCCTGCTGAAACTGTAATTACTGGACCAATTACAGATAGAATACATATGAGATGTAGAAGATTATCAGATTTTACAAGTGTAGAGTTTGAAATTCTTTGGATTAATCGCATTTATTTGCACTGAATAAAAGGAGTATTTGAAATATTGTAAGAATATCAATTTGAAAAAATTAACTTTGTGGCTAATTTTTAGAATTAACTATATTAGATAAAACAATCTAGGGATTTTATGAGTCCAGGAATAGGATTAATGAAGAGAAGACTAGAAAAAGAAAAAGATGCAGTAGCACTTGCTGTGTCAGGCATTGCAAAAAAATACAATGTCATTCCAGATACAATCAAAACTCTAGAAACAAAATATCATGACGATTCTGGAGATTGGTACGTAGCATTAGGTTGGGATGAGAAAAAGGCAATTATTAAGATGGATTCAGTTCAGGGAACTATAACTGAGATTAAAGAAATCTAAGTGGCAGAAAATTTTAAAAAACATGTTTTGATCATTTCATTTTTGTCTGGCAAAATATTGTGTTTAAGAACGATGTTGTGAAATGTGAATTTTTTTGATATGGTTTCTTAGAATATTGCAAGCTATAGTTATTTTTTGTAGGCGTTTTTTCTATTTTTGACCTTGACTATCTGCAGCAGTAAATGATCATTGACTACGTTGACTATTATTCTATAATTGCCCATCCTAAACCTATGAAACGGCTCTCCTGACAACCTAATCAGATATCTAAATGGGTCCTGCTCCACCTCGTCTGTTTTATCGAGTATTCTTTTCTGGTCTTTTTTTGGAAATTTCTTTAACTGTCGTTTTGCAGTATCCGACCAAACCGCTATCCAAGTCATAAAATTTACCTATAGTTTTAGTTCTTTGCGTAGTTGCTTGTTTGTAGTAAACTTGCCTTTTTCAAAATCTTCCATTGCTTTTTTAATTTCTTTAAGATCATTTCTGTCCAGACGTTCATTTTCTTCATATAGGTATTCTAACAATCTGACAATTGTTGTCTCATAGGATTCTCGAGGGTGGTTCTTGTGATTATCCAGTCTTGCTTTCAGATCCTTGGATAAAGCAATGCTTGTTTGTTCCATAGGTATCTATAGGTACACATAATATTTAACCATTAACAAATCACTCTGGCGTAAATACATGCATAAAAATCTTGGAAAAAATGGAATTTCACAAAATCATTCTCCAAGGGCATCTTTCTCAAAATTCCCATATTCTTTGATAAAAAATTTTTGGGGATGCACTTCCCATTACAAAAGGGCGTCCTAGAAATCATCACACAAAGCAAGAAATCATACACATTCTATGACAGTTGTAAGCCAGAACACGGTACAGTGCTCCTTTGTCTTTATGGCATCATTGTATGATTTGATTTCTGATCCAAATCTTCTTTTGATTTACAGAAAAGATTGTCTCACACTTGTTTCTCTGTCGGTACAGCGATTCATCAAATTCCCTTCTTATCTGTTTTCTGTACATTCCATGAGTACAGCTAAGCATGTTGTTGCCTCTAACTGGAATCATTGACAACATATTCTTGCTGCCAATCATTCTATGAACTGGTTCTGCATTGTATCCCTTATCTAACACCATAATCCACATTGGAATTATTGTAACCATTTGTTCAAACAATTCTGTAAAATGACGTATGTCATGATTCACGGGATGGTGTTGAATTACAACTGTACATATTAACTGTGATTTCATATCCGACCCAGCAGATAGTTTTGTGTACAGGTGCCTGAGATTGCATCTGTATGTGTAGTATGGAGTTGCATGTCTGGTTTCAAATCCTGTAGCATCTGCACCTGCAAATATTTTACCTGGACAGATGGTTTGAATG
>JBHHVF010000084.1:0-3182 GCA_046754145.1 Candidatus Nitrosopumilus sp. | reverse complement strand
GAAGAAATTATCTTTACAAATTATGATGTTGAACAAATCAAAAAAATTCTTAAAGAAAGAATCAATGAAGCTTTTGTAGATAATTCTGTGGAAGACGCAGCACTAAATCTCTGTGCGGCATCTGCGGCAAAAGAACACGGTGATGCTAGAAGGGCAATTGATTTACTCCGTGTTGCAGGAGAAATTGCTGAAAGGCAACAATCAGAGAAAGTCACAAAAAACCATGTTGAGGAAGCCTCCCAAAAAATTGATGAAAGAAGAGAGGAGAGAGCCCTCAAATCATACCCCCTACATGAAAAATTGGTCATTCTTGCAATTATGAAGGCAAACGGATCTTCAACTGGTGAGATTTACTCATCATACAAAAATCTCTGTAAGGTAGTTGGCCAAGATGAGCTTACTCAAAGAAGGATTACACAAATGCTAAGTGAGATTGAATTATCTGGAATAATTACTGGAAGATTAGTCCATCAAGGAATTCATGGTAGAACAAAAAAATATAAACTTACAATTGCATCTGAAATGGTAAAAAAGACCTTCAAAGATGATCTAACTTTGCAAGATATTGTTTGAGTTTGAATTATAATTTTCATGGAAGACTTGAAACGTCTTTAAATTTACCATGATTGCTATTCCTGGATTTGGAGTCATTCCAACACTAGCCTGAAAAGGCGTCTGTTTTTGCCATGAACCAGAATTAACCAACAAAATCCCTTTGTACATATCTAACTCTGCTCTATGAACATGACCTACATGGAAGATATCTGGCACATCCTCAATTACTAAAAGATCTTGTATTTCAGGTGCTATTGGCGTCTGGCTTCCATAAATTGGACTGAGATGTCTTGCTCGGAGAAGATGCCTCATCACATTTGTCGGTTTGTCATAACTCAAACCAGGTGTAGTCTTTACAATATCATCAATACTTTGTCCATGAAACATCATTACCTTTACACCATTCAATGAAACCATGGCTGGGTTTCCAACCATAACCACATTTTCCATCTCCCACAAACTTGAATTGTATTTTTCTGGTATAGCTGGTTGTGGAAGAGCTCTTCTTCCAGGATCATGGTTTCCGGGCATTATTATGACCTTCATATTTTTTGGAATCTTTCCAACCAAATCCTTAACCCTTTCTAATTGCTCTTCAATGGTTTGGCAAACCAACTCTTTGTCCTGATTTGGGTATATTCCAACACCATCAACTACATCACCTCCAATGAGAACAAAACGAATTTTTCTTGCAACTGGATCAAGACTTGACAACCATGTAACAAACTCTGTAAATTCCTCTTCCATGAAGTACTTACTTCCAATGTGTAAATCAGAAAGAAAGACAGCATATACTTCACTTTCAGATTTGTTGGTGGTCTGATCTGGAATGTCAGGCTGAATCAAATCTTTAATTATTAATCCAGAATTCTTTCCTAGACTTACACGTGCCATTACAAATTGATCAGTCAGAAGAGTTCCTGCAGTCTTTTGTAATTCATTATCAAAAATAATCCCCTCAAATGAGCCTGATGGATCCTCTAGAATCAACTTTGTAATCTTTCTCTCAACATCTCTTGAAGTGATCAACCCACACACATACATATCATCTTCAGATTTTGCAGTTTTTACAGATGCTATGGATTTGAGCATTCTTGATTCTGGTCTGTCAGAAACAATTCGTTTAAGCTTGTTAAAACGACTAGAAAACAAGGCATTATACCCCTTAACACCTTCACCCGTTGTTATCTTATCTGTGGGATCAGATAATACCTTAATTTCACTTTGTAGTGTAGGGTCCTCTTTTATCCCGAGATATGTTTCTAAATCATCCTGATTAATTTGAAATAATTTCTGTTTGGTCTTTTCTCCAACTATTTCCTTTATGATCTTCTCTAGTTTTTTAACATCTACATTTTCTAAGATTTTAAAAGCGTCTGGGTGAATCTGGAATCCTTTGTTTAATGCATAGTTTAACACAAAGGAGAGTTCTTTTTTCATATCAAAAAATACAATTTGGTTTAATTAAATCTGCGCCTGACTCCTAACCCTCAAATATTGTTCAAAGAAGAGGGCAATATGAATAAAAATAGAATAATTACATTTTTCATATTTGTAGGAATTTTTGCAGCTGTATATCAAATCGGTTCGATGTCTTCTGTAAATCAAGAAGAGGTAGAAGCCTTTATGGCAGAATTTGAAGAACTTGTTTTAGACATTGACGCATTTGGAATATTTACCCACAACACTATAATTGCATTACCAATGTTTATTCCTGGATTTGGGATTGCATGGGGACTCTTCTCAGCCTGGTCCACAGGATTTGCTTTTGCTGCAATAGCCACTACTACTCCAATATTGGAAGACATCCCACCACTTTCAATTCTCTTCTTATCCCCATTTGGGCTGATGGAGTTAGCTGCATACTCTTTGGGCATCTCAAGGAGTTTCATATTAATTCAAGCAATAATCAAAAAGATCAGTCTTACTTCATTTATCAAACCAACAGCAATAGAAATTGGAATTGTTGTTGGGCTCCTTTTAGCTGGAGGATATCTTGAATTTTTCATGTTAGAATTAGCTCAAGAAGAAGGTCTTGGACTGTTGCCTGAACTCTAATTTTTAATTAATTTTTAATTTCTCTAACACTTTCAAGATCTTAGTAGACCATCAAGATTTTGTTCTCCAAATTCTTTTGCTACAATCCCTCTTACTTCCTCCCAATATGGCAATGCTTTCTCCATAACAGATTTTCCTTTGGCAGTTAATTTCACAAAACGAGTTCTCTTATCATCTCCTGTACTCATTTTTAGCCTCAAACAGGTACAAGTTTAGACTAACTATTGGTTTAATCTAAAATAATTTAGTAGCAAATTATAAACCAAATTAGATGACTATTCTATTGTGAAGGCAGCCATAACACTTCTAGTATTACTTGTTGTTTCATCAGGATATTTCATAAATGAATCATTTGCAGAAATTTCAGAAAACCAAGCGTTTCTCTTAGAAGGTTCCGGATTTGCAGTAACTGAAGAATCAATTAAAATCTCAGAAATTGATCTAGGTCTGTCTTCTCAAGATCAACGTGGAAGTACAATTAACTTTCTAACTGAAGATGGTTTCATTACATTAGATGATGAAGAATTTACTATCTCTGATTTAGAAGGAAAATTTTTGCGTGAAGGTCG
>JBHHVF010000083.1:0-3233 GCA_046754145.1 Candidatus Nitrosopumilus sp. | reverse complement strand
CACCACCTAAAACAATTACATCTGGATCTAAGATATCTATAACATTAGCAAGACCGTATCCAAAATTTTCTAAAAATTCATTTTTCCATTTTTGCCCAATTTCATTGTCAATGTTTGAAATGATTTCAGGAAGAGTTTGGGATTTTCCAGTTAATTGTCTCCATTGTTTTTCCAATGAAGGACCACTAAGATAAGTCTCCACACATCCAGTTTTACCACAATAACAAGAATTTCCATTACGATGTAATGTGTGGTGTCCCCATTCTCCTCCAATGTTAATTCTACCAGGATGAAGCTTTCCATTAATTACAATTCCACCACCAACTCCAGTGCCCATTATTACTCCAAAAACTACATCGAATTCACTAGCAGCACCCATTTTAGCTTCTGCCATTGCAAAGCAGTTAGCATCATTTTCCATTGATATTTTTTTTCCTAGTTTATTTTCTAGATCTTCTTTTAGTGATTTTCCAATCAAACATTGTGTATTACTATTTTTGATCAATCCAGTTTGCTTAGAAATTGCACCAGGGGTACAAATTCCTAAAGAAAAATCTGAAATATTCACGGAAATATCTAAGACTAAAGATGAAATAGTATTGATAATTTCTTGATAATCATTTTTTGGAGTTGGTACTCTTTTTCTTTCTAAAACATTTAGATTTTCATCAAGTAGAACAGCTTCTGTTTTGGTACCACCTAAATCAACACCAATTTTGTACAACAATAATTATTGAAAATTAAAAGGCTTAAGTTTTAACTAAACTTATCCCATTGGAGGCATACCGCCGCCACCTGGAGCTCCAGATACAGCAATGACATCATCTATTCGAAGAATCATACATGCTGCTTCGGTTGCAGATTTGATAATCTGTTCTTTTACTGCAATAGGTTCTACAACATCAATTGCTAACATATCAGCAATCTTTGTGTTTCTAGCATCAATACCAGTCCATTTACGACCTTGGTTTTGTTTTGATCTGAGATTAGCCATTGTGTCAATTGGATCCATTCCTGCATTTTCAGCAATAGTTAATGGAATTGTCTCTAATGCTTCAGCATATTTTTTGATTGCAAGTTGTTCTCTTCCATCAAAATTATCAGCCCAATCTTTAAGTTGTGAGGCTGCAAATGACTCAGGCGCACCTCCACCTGCAACAATTTCAGGCTTTTCAATTACATCTTTTACTACCATTAAAGCATCATGAATAGAACGATCAACTTCATCAATTACTCTTTGAGAACCACCACGAATTAGCATGGTCACTGATTGTGGATGTTTACATCCTTCAATGAATACCCATTTATCAGATTCAACTTTCTTTTGACGAACTAAATTGGCAGTTCCAAGGTCTTGTTCAGAAAGATCATCTAGATTACTAATTACACGTCCACCTGTAGCTTTGGAAAGTTTAAGCATATCACTTTCTTTGACACGACGAACTGCTAGAATACCATGTTTTGCAAGATAGTGTTGTGCAATATCATCAATTCCTTTTTGACAAATCAAGACATTAACTCCAACATCATGTAACTTGTCAACCATTGTCTTTAGCATTCTATTTTCTTCTTCTAAGAACATCTGCATTTGAGTTGGATCAGTAATTCTAATTTCAGAACTCATTTCAGTTTTTTCAATTTCTAATGCTGAATTTATTAATGCAATTTTTGCTTTTTCAATTTTTGTAGGCATTCCACTATGAACAATTTCTTTATCTAAAACAATACCCTTCACAATTTGTGTGTCTTGAATTGAGCCACCTGCTTTCTTTTCAACTTTAATATTTTCAAGATCAACAGAATAATTATCACCTTTCTTAGTTACAATGCTAAGAATAGCATCAACTACAATCTTTGATAGAATACCGCTATCTTCAGAAATTAATTTTGATTGCATACTAGTTGTTGCAATTTTGAGAAGAGATTCTCTATCATCAGGTTGTATTTTCTTTGATAATTCTGAATAAATTTCGAGAGTTTTTTCAGCAGCTGCTTGATAACCATCAACAATAGTTGAAGAATGAACTTCTTTTTTTAGCAGATCTTCTGCTTTGGCCAATAATGCACCTCCAAAAACAACAGAAGAAGTTGTACCATCGCCTACTTCATTATCTACTGTTTTAGAGATTTCAACTATCATTTTGGCTGCTGGGTGTTGAACATCAATTTCTTTGAGAATTGTAGCACCATCATTTGTAATAGTAACATCACCTAAAGAATCAACTAACATTTTGTCAAGACCACGTGGTCCAAGACTACTTTTAACTAACTCTGCAACTAATTTGGCTGCTGCAATGTTGTTTTGTTGTGCATCCTTGCCTTTTTGCTGTAATGCACTCTCTTTTAGAACTAAAACAGGTCCATTTGGTCCTTGTTGAATTGATGCCATTTAGATTCAGCTTCATCCCCTGAATCCCCCTTTTTAAGATTACTTAGTTGATCGGTGAGATATAACTTCGTTTTTTCACATCAACAATTCCACCTGAGAGAATTCTAACAGAAGGTAAAGCCAGAAAAGGCAAAAATAAAGGAATAAGATGAGGTCTAGTAAATTTGCATCCTGAATCTACAATAGAGTTATTGATTTTTTGAAAATTCGATGACACCTTGTCAAAAGAATCAGTTGAGACAATTCCTGCAAATTGTAAAGGTAATGAGGCTAGGATTTTACCAGATTTAACTACAACAAGCCCACCCTGATTTTTTATAACATGATTAGAAGCAATTGCCATATCAGAATCATTAGAACCTATAACTATCATATCGTTTTCATGGAAACTCCAAGTTGAAGCAAAAGCACCAATATCTGCTCCAAAGTTTTCAAGAAAACCAATGGTATGCCTATTTGTTCCATGAATTCTATCAAAAGCTGCAACTTTCCATATATCAGAGTCTAGAGATGCAGAAACATGGCTGTCCTTTGATTGAAGTTCAGCTGAACCAATCTTTGTAATGATTTCACTTTGCATAGAAATGGTATTTGCAATAACGTCTTTCTTTTTTGATTTTATAAGAAAATCATTTACTGAAAATTTTTTGAGTTTGACTGTTTTTTTAATCCAAGGTGATATTGTTTTTTTCTTAATAGAAGTTACAATATTTCCGTTTGAAACTACAAGTTTTCCACCAACAAAGACTTTGTTTGGTTTGAACGACTTCAAATCATTGAAAATAAGAATGTCTGCTAATTTTCCAGGGGCAATTCCACCAAGATCTTTTCCCATATTGTAATA
>JBHHVF010000082.1:0-3310 GCA_046754145.1 Candidatus Nitrosopumilus sp. | reverse complement strand
AAACCTTTTCCACAAATGTCACTGACCCAAGTCCCTATAAAAATTGTTTTAGTAAGTTCATCATAGAACATGTCACCAATGAAAACAAGTCTTCAAGTTGTTCAGATCAAAAAGACAACAAGACATGTAGTGAAAACTACAAAGTCAAAAACTAACATCTTCAAAAAAGAGATTATTCAATATTTAGATAGTAATGGGTATCTATCTTGGTCCTCAAAAGAGAAAAAATACATGATTCTTGGGACTAATTCTCCAAAAAATGGATTAGTACAATGTCCAAAGTGTAAACTTGGAGAATTGATGGTTATTAGATCACGAACAACAAGAAAGCGATTCATGGGCTGTTCGAACTTTTATGGTGGATGTAAAGCCTCATCACCATTATTACAAAAAGCTAGACTTAGAGCAACAAAGAATCCATGTGATGTATGTAAATGGCCAATGATTATTTTTCGTTATTCACGAAATCAAAAATGGACTCATCAATGTTCAAACTTTAATTGTAAAAGTCGAAAGCCTAAGCCTTCAAAGTAGGATAAACATCTGTTCTTCTGTTTTTAAGTAATGGTAATACTTTGCGTGTTTGTTTTACTTTGTTTAGATCAATGTTAACAAAACCTATACCTTGTTTCTTTTTCATGTCAAGTAAGACTTTTCCATATGGATCAACTACTAAACTTCTTCCACAATAAATATTTCCTACTTGATCAGGTGCAATTACATAACATCCGTTTTCGATTGCTCGTGTTTTGTTAATAGTAATCCAATGTTCTTCTTTCATGTCACCTTTAACCCAAGCAGAAGGTGCAACTAAAACCTCAGAGCCTGCAGCTGCAAGAGAACGCGACATCTCTGGGAATCTTAAATCATAGCAGATCATCATGCCAACTTTTCCTAATGATGTCTTTACAGGCTTTGCAATCTTAGAGCCTGAAGCCATTTTGTTTGATTCTTTGAATCCTAACGCATCATAGAGATGAATTTTCCTATAAGTAGAGATTACTTTACCTGATTGATTGATTATAAAAGAAGTGTCATATACACGATCTTTTTTTCTGCTCTTTTCATAAAATGAACCTACAACTTGGATACGGTTATCTTTTGCAGCTTTTGCAATGGTTGTAACAAAATTTCCATTAATTGTTTCAGATAATCCTGCAAGTTGTTTTGGAGTTTGCGAAGAACTTGTGTAAAACATCATAAATTCTGGAAATGCGCATAGTGTTGCATTCTTTGAGGCTGCTTTTGAAATGTATGAGATAATTTTTTTTAGATTATTCTCTTTCTTAGTTGATGCTTTGAATTGAACTACTGCAGCTTTCATGGGATAGATTAATCAGATGACAATAAAAGGATAAACTATTGGTACAACCACCAAATGTACCATTTTGTTATTATGTAAATTTGTTCTAACAATAACTGACCGACCATAGTGTGTATGTGACCCTTGACTGGAGGGTTTTTGTCCAGTCGATTTTTTTAAAAATAATTAAAGTTGGTTTCCTGCCAAAAACCAATTTTCTTTAGGATTGTCTTCAAAAACAACAATTACATGATTTTCTTTTGTTTTTAGAATCTCTACTGCTGATTTTGTGATTGCTTTTGCATATTCGTCTTTTTGTTCCTGTGATCTACCAGGATACATTGATACTGTAATCAATGGCATAAAAATTTCAAACAGACTCGGTGATTTATTCTTTCAATAATCTGGTCTGTAACCATATCTTGTGCCATATGTAAAATCAGAACTGTGTGTTTTTTTGTAAAGATATCCAGTTGCAAATCCAATTGCAAATCCACCAATGTGTGCCATATATGCAGTACCTCCACTTGCAACACCAAAGCCACCAATAAAGAATGGTAAAAGATTTTGAAAGATTAACCAAAATGGTAAGAACCATCGAGCCTGAATGTGCATCATTCTCCAAAAGAAACCAAGCATCAAGAAAGTTTGAATTCTAACTCTTGGAAAAATTGCTAGGTATGCACCAAGTACACCAGAAATTGCACCAGATGCTCCAATTGCAGGAATTGGACTAGTTGGATCAATTAGTATGTGTGCCAAACCTGCACCAATTCCCCATGCAAGATAAATTCCAAGAAATTTTGCTTTTCCAAACTTTAGCTCAATGTTATCTCCAAAGATCCACAAAAACAACATGTTACCACCTAAGTGCATTAGACCTCCATGCATGAAGACGGAGCTCAGAAGTGATACATATGACATATCAGGACATGGAATTCCAGCTTGTATCGTAGATGAAAAACCAGTAATACATGATGGAACTGCACCCCATTCAAAAAACATTATTGCTGCTTGTTGATTAGAAAACTCCCAAAACTGTCCTGTAAATGCTACTTCATAGAAGAATATTGCTACGTTAATGATGATTAAGCTAATAGTTACTCTTGGTTTGAAACCTGGAGGATGTGGATTCTCATCACGTAATGGAAGCATTAGATATTTTGCTTGATTGAAATTTGTATAATAAGATTATTCAGTATAATAATAAAAGATGAGAAACAGGCAAACAAGATGACTCCTCTGTTTCTCACCTAATTATGACTTGTATGGTAATTCTATTCCATTATTGATTAAAAGAAAATTGGTACATTCGTAGGATAAACTAAAGAAAAAAGAATTGGAATAATTAGTTAATCGTCTTTATCGTGATTAACTTTTTTTCCTGGGAATTTATCATCATCGATGTCAGTTGTACAACCAAAACCGCCAAAATTCAAGTCGGTAAAGTCATTTTCTGGGACATCACGACAAAATGCCTTAACATCTACTGGAACATCAAGAACTCCAAAGTAGCTTACAGTTCCATATACATGATAACCGTAGATACCAGGATCTGCTAGAATTTGTCTTGCAAAGAAGTGTCCAGGATCTCCATGAACTGCTGTTACTGGAATACCAGTTTCTATTGGTTCAAAACCTTTTTTCATTGCTTTGTTGAATTTTTTATCATTTTTGTAATAGTACTTGTCAACTAACAAATCAGCATCAGGAAGATTTAATCCAGTAAAGGTATCGCTAATGAATAATTCCATTGGATGTTCACCAGTCCATTTACCTTCTTCCTGTGCTCTTGTTGGTTCATCATTGTGTCCTATTACAATAGTGATCATTTTAAATCCAGCACCATCAACTGGGAAACCAAATAGTTTTCCACCATGAGCAAATGCTTGTTCAGGTCCTACTGCTGTTAGTAACATAACTGCTGCAACTGATGCAATCATGAAAATTGAGATATTTTTTGAGAACATTTTAGTCGGAACCTCCATGTCCTAATCCATCATTGTC
>JBHHVF010000081.1:0-3342 GCA_046754145.1 Candidatus Nitrosopumilus sp. | reverse complement strand
TAAAATCTCTATTAATGATGCAAAAAAACTTCTTTCATTATACTCAATTGAAGAGATAGAAGAATTTGCTAAAATTGATATTAATAGAAAAAAAAGGAGAGGGATTCCAGAAGTAATTTTTGCTGAAACAAAAGATCTTAATGAAACTAAAAAAATTATAAAGAAAGTTTTAGAAAAAACTAATTTAGTAATTATCTCAAGAATTATGAAGAAAGACTATCCAAAAATCTTAGCATTTGCAAAGAGGCTAAAAGTAAAAATAAAGACTGGAAAGAATTCATCATCAGTATTATTATTTAAAAAACCTATAAAATTTCATGGCGGAAAAATAGGAATACTAACTGCTGGGACATCAGATATCGGAGTAGCAGAAGAATCTAGGTTAATGTGTGAGGCAATGAACTGTAAATGTATTACAAGTTATGATGTAGGAGTTGCAGGAATTCAGAGAATTTTTCCAATTTTAAAAGAAATGATAGAAGAAGATGTAGATTGTATCATAGTGGCTGCAGGAATGGAAGGTGCTTTAGCTACACTTGTTTCTACCATGGTTGACATTCCAATAATAGGAATTCCAACATCTGTAGGATATGGATATGGAGAAAAAGGCATAGCCGCACTTGCATCAATGCTTCAGAGTTGCTCACTAGGATTATCAGTGGTCAATATTGACAATGGAATTGCAGCTGGAGGGATTGCTGCCAATATTGCAAACAGAACTATTAGAAAAAAATGATCATATCCCAATTTTCAAAAAATCAAGGTCAGTTATTCTCGTAAACGATATATAGCATACTTTAACGAAGCTTTGTAGTTGGCTGGCAAACGTATTGTTCTTACTGCTGATCGTAGTTTAATGACAAATTATAGAGGAAATTTTTTGTATGGTTTTATTGCATGTGGGCCATATGAGGTTCTTCCGGAATGGGTTTTTGACAAAGTTTTTTGTCCCTCAGTTGAAACAGATCCAATTACAGGTGAAGTTAAAGTTGCTCAAGTAGGATTAAGACGAGTAGAGAGTTCATTAATTCAAGGAGGATACAAAAGAGAAGATGTATTCCTTGCACATCCTGAAATGTTACAAAAATCAATTGGGCCAGATACTAAAGTTGTAGGAATTAATGTAATGGATCCATTAGGAATGGCTCCAGTTACAACAACAATGTCACCAGAAAAATTATCTTATGTTGCAATGAAATTCAAAAAAATGTGTGCCAGTATTATTCAACTCAAAAAGAAATATGATTTCAAAGTTGTAGTCGGAGGTAATGGAGCATGGGAATTAGCTAAATCTGACAGAATGAAAATTCATGGACTTGACACAGTAGTAGTAGGTGAAGCTGATGAATTGGCTGTAGACTTGTTCCAAGATTTAGAGAAAGGTGATGCACCAGAACTGATGCATTGTTTTGTAAGAAATCTTGAAAACATTCCAGTTATTGAAGGTCCTACAATCAATTCGTTAATTGAGGCCATGAGAGGATGCGGAAGAGGATGTGACTTTTGTGATGTAAACAAAAGATCAAAGAAAGATCTTCCACTAGAAAGATTACAACATGAAGCAAAAACTAACTTGGATTATGGATTTGATTCAGTGTGGCTACATTCTGATGAGATGTTGCTTTATGGATGTGACAATAGAGACTTTGTTCCAAACAGAGATGCAATTGTTGATTTGTGGAAGGGACTTAAAGGATTAGGAGCAAACTTTGTGGGAACTACACATATGACATTCTCAGCAGTTGCAGCAGATCCTACATTAATGCAACAAATTTCACACATCAATGAACAAGACAAAACAGGAAGATGGCTTGCAACTAATTTAGGAATTGAAACAGTAGCACCTGCAATGGTAAAAAAACACCTTGGTGTAAAGACAAAGCCATTCGCTCCAGAAGAATGGGGAAGTGTTGTAAGAGAAGGAGCAAAGATTCTAAATGAAAACCACTGGTTCCCAGCTGCAACAATCATCATTGGTTGGCCTGATGAAACACCAGATGATATTCAATATACTATCGATATGATGAGTGACTTTAGAGAGATGGACTTTAGAGGTCTAGTTGCACCATTACTCTATCAGGACTTTAGTGAAAAAAATTCAATGCACTTTGGAAACTTGAATGAAGCACAATTTACCCTATTTTGGAAATGCTGGGAAAACAATTTACGTGTCATTAATGACATTATTCCAATTATTCTCAGAAACAAATCCTATGGTCCACCAATGAAAGTATTCATGTATGGAATTCTCAAAGCAGGAACTTGGGCAATAATGAGATATCTTAGAGGATTATGCAAAGATCTATTCAATGGAAGAACCCCAGATGAGATTATTGACAAATATGCAAGAAGTAGATCAGTGTCTGCCCCTAAGATTCAGACAAAGAAATTATAGATTTTCAATAGCAGTATCTGCTATAGTATTTCGTTTTGGTGTTAGAGAGATAAAGTAGACTTTGTCAGCTCGTTCAACACCTTCAACTTTTTTGTAAGACTTTGATGTCACATCAAATTCATAGATTCCGGGTTCTAGTGAACCCTTTGAATAAATCATCAGATATGTTTCTCCAGTTGTTGGACTAAGTGGAATAAATGACATTACATATCCTTTGTAAGAATTAATTGGCATTGTATTTTTCATCGGTGGAGCTGCAGATGCCATATACATGAAGATATCTTCAATTGTATCAAATTCCTCATATTCAATTTTCATAAATTACATAATCTGTTTCAGTATAATAACTTACTAAAACAAAACTAGATGGAATTATTTTCTAGATTTGAAATGGTTGTGAACTTTAAATCCAATTAATGCAGGTGCAGCAATATACATTCCCAAGTTAAGTGCAATTACAGAAATTCCAAGTCCTAGAACTTCAACTTCTGAACCATCTTCAGCCAATGTCATAATGGATAGTGTTGAAATCATTGGCGTGATAAAGGCTCTAACAGCTTCCTGGAACATTGGATTCTCTCTTTCTAAGTCAGCAATTGTTGGTGAGAATGAATAGTACAATTGGTTAAATCCTGTCATAAATGATGTACCAGATGCAGTACTCATTACTGTGTTATCTCTAATTTCTCTTAAGAATTGAACTTGTGGTGCTAATTCAGTTCCGTATGCTGCAGTTGCAATTAAACAACCACCACCACCTGTTGATTTTGGTTCTTCATCTACAATTACTTGACAAATACCATTTACTAATTCTGTTCCAGCTCCACATGTTGGTTCGGGTTCTGGTTCAGGTGTTGGTTCGGGTTCTGGTTCAGGTGTTGGTTCTGGTTCTGGTTCAGGTGTAGAAACAACTTGCTCTCCACCAACATAATTGATTGAAACTTCAG
>JBHHVF010000080.1:0-3483 GCA_046754145.1 Candidatus Nitrosopumilus sp. | reverse complement strand
GAACCATACTCTGGGAAATTATCATCAAACCATTCTTTGTAACTTGGTTCATTGTTGTATCTATCCACATAACTTTGTGGATCTCTGTTTGGATCAACAAATGCTGCAAGGCCTAACTTCTCTTTTAGTCCTACTGCTTGGTAAATTGAACCATACTCTGGGAAATTATCATCAAACCATTCTTTGTAACTTGGTTCATTGTTGTATCTATCCACATAACTTTGTGGGTCTTTGTTTGGGTCAACAAATGAAGCAATACCTAATTCTTCAGGTTCTTGTGGCTCTTTGGGCTCCTCTTTAGGTGGGTCTGGTACTTTATCTGGAACATCATTTACAACAATTGTAACTGATTCAGAATCTTGCAAAGAGCCAGACCTTGCTACTACATCAAAAGTAAATGTTCCAATTTGTGAACTAGTTGGAGTCCACATAAAGGAGCCAGAACCTGAACCAATAGATGCGCCAGCTGGAGCATTAGTAGCTAAACTAAAACTAACATTACTTAATGTCTCAGTGGTTGCAACAATGAATGTTATTCTATCTCCCTTGTTAATTGTGAATGTTCCTAATGGTTTTACCTCAAGTACTTCTGTTGCAACATCCGTTGGAATGGCAGAACTTTCATTTGATGCAATGCCAATTCCTACTCCATTGATTGCCGAAACCTTGTAGGTGTATTTTATATCTGGTGTTAGATTCGAATGCGAATATGTGGTTGATGTATTTTTAGTATTTTCTTCAATTATATCATATGAACCAGATCCTTCCTTAACTTCAATTCTATATCCAGAAATATTGGAACCTCCATCTGAAGGTCTATTCCATGATAATTGAATTTCATTCTCAGAAATTACCTTTGTAGATAGACTTGGAGCTCCAGGAGTGGAAATGGTTGGCGCAGATGAAGGCTCGTAAGAATCATCAGTTGGAGTGGCTGTTGCCGCATTTGATCTTGGAGTTGATCCAATAGATAAATTGGCTTTTACAACATATGTATAGGTCTTGTCAGTTTGAAGACCCCCAACAGTAAAAGTAGTTGTTGAACTTCCAGTGGTTCCTACTTCATCATAAACTCCGGTTGAAATTTGTCTCTCTATAATATACCCAGTTACAGATTGTTTGAAAGTATCAGATGGAGGAAACCAAGAAAGTTTAATTTTTGATGGAGAAATTGCGGTTGCAGTCACTCCAGCAGGAGAGTTTGAGTCTTCTGGTTTTTCACCAATAGTAGATGAAACACTACTTTCTCCTTTAGAATTAATTGCAATGATTCGGTATTGATATGTTTCACCATCATCTAATCCCCCATGGACAAATGAATTTGCATTGCTGCCGGTATTGGAAATTATTTCTTCCCAATTATCAGATCCTTCTCTTGATTCTATTTTGTATCCAGTTACATTTTCATCTTCATCTGCTAAATCCCAGGTCAAAAATATCGAAGTTGTAGAAATTGGATATGCTTCAAGTCCTGTGGGTCTACTTGGAGCGTCTGAACTAGAACCTCCACCAGTCGAGCCGGAAAGCTCAAAGAGTTGAATCCTGTTATTACCGGAATCTGCAATATACAACAAATCTTCACTAGAGTCTACAACTAGTGCAGAAGGAACTTCAAACTCTTCCTCATCATCACCATTTTTTCCAAATTTTTCTTCAAAACACACATCATCATTTCCACTCTCAGCAAGTTTTTCATTTCCTGAACAATTTCCCTCCACATCAATAATCTGAATTCTTTCATTATCAGTATCTGCAACATACAACAAGTCACTTGAAACATCTATGGTTAGCCCCAATGGGGACTTTAATTTCCCATCCCCAGTACCGCTTCCTCCAAACTCATCTTCAAAACAAATATCATTATCTGCATCGGCAAGTTGAGCAGTTCCCGAACAATTTCCATCCACATTAATTATCTGAATTCTATTGTTGTCAGTATCTGCAATAAACAAAATATCACTATCTGTATGTAATGCTAATCCATTGGGTGAATTGAATTCACCATCATCATCACCATTATTGCCAAACTCATCTACAAAACAAATATCATCTGTAATATATTCATCATCAGTAGCATCACAATTTCCATCCACATCAATAATCTGAATTCTATCATTGTCAGTATCTGCAACGTACAAGTATTCTGATGAAGTATCTAATGCCAATCCTGATGGTACATCAAATTCACCCTCCCTATCACCACTAGAACCAAATGCATCTACAAAACATACCTCATCATTTTCGTTTTCAGCAAGTTTAATCGCTCCTGAACAATTTCCCTCCACATCAATAATCTGAATCCTATCATTTCCAGAATCTGCAACATATAACAAATTGGTACTAGTATCTAAAACAGCAGCAGTAGGGGAGGAAAATTTTCCGTTGTCTGATCCTTGTCCTCCAAATTCATCCACAAAGCAAATACCGTCTTCTAAATATTCACTATCATTATTATCACAATCACCATCTACATCGATTATCTGAATTCTATCATTTTCAGTATCAACTACATACAGCTTGTTGTCCCCAGAATCAAAGACCAATCCAGAAGGTTCTTTGAATTTTCCATCAGTTGTTCCAAAAGAACCAAATTCCAAGACAAATTCTGGCTGTGCAAAAGCCATTTGAGAGGTAAAACTACCCAAAAACAACATTGAACCAAATAGTAAACAAATTCCTAACTTTGTACTCATCTAGTCATCTCCTCCGTTACTATTTTAATAAATGAGTTAATCAATTTCACTACTTAATTGATCAACTCACATTAACCTCAAAACTAGAAGAATGGAATTTTTTGATTATATTTTTACAAACTTTCTTGCTTTGTAAATTACCATAGCTGGAGCTGCAATATACATTCCAACATTCAAAATTATTAGGCTGATACCATATCCTAAAATTTCACTTTCAGACTCAGCATGCTCCAAAATCGACAAGCTAGAAATCATTGGAGTTAAACCAATCTTTACTGCTTCTTTAAACATTGGATTTTCTCTTTCATAGTCTGCAATTGCTGGAGAGAATGAATAATAGAACTCATTAAATCCTGTCATAAATGAGGCACCTGATTCTGTACTCATCACCTTATTATCACGAATCTCCCTCAAAAATTGAACTTGAGGGGCCAATTCCGAGCCATATGCAGCAGTTGCAATAAGGCAGCCACCACCACTTGGTTGGTTTACTAATTCACATTGACCATCAATTAATTCTGTTCCAGGACCACATTCTCCTATTTCAGGTTCTTTAACTTCAGGTTCTTCTAATCCTACTGCTTCATTAATTGAATCATACTCTGGGAAATTATCATCAAACCATTCCTTGTAACTTGGTTCATTGTTGTATCTATCCACATAACTCTGTGGGTCCTTGTTTGGATCAACAAATGAAGCAATTGGTTTATCTTGTTTTAATCCTACTGCCTCATAAATTGAATCATACTCTGGGAAATTATCATCAAACCATTCCTTGTAACTTGGTTCA
>JBHHVF010000079.1:0-3612 GCA_046754145.1 Candidatus Nitrosopumilus sp. | reverse complement strand
CAATTACTGCCTTTGGCATTCCAAAAATCACAGATGTTTCTTTATTTTGAACAATTGTTCTTCCTCCTCTATTTTTGATAGATTTCATTCCAAATCCTCCATCATGCCCCATTCCTGTAAGAATTACTCCTATTACGTTTGAACCAAAAACTTCAGAGGCTGACACCATTGTCATATTTACTGATGGCCTGACTCCAAATCTTTTTTCACTAGAATCCAAATGTATTTTCCTGTTTGGTTGTATCACCATATGATAATCTCCAGGAGCAATTAAGATTTCGTGATTTCTGATAATGTCTCCTTCCTTTGCTTCTCTTACATTGAATCCAGTATTGTTAGATAACCTAGTGGCAAATTGCTCAGTGAATCCTTTTGGCATATGTTGAACAAGTAGAATTCCTGCATTGATATTTTCTGGTAATTCACTTAAAACTTTTTGAACAGTACTTGGGCCCCCAGTTGATGATCCAATTACAACTACTCTTTCTGTAGAACCTGTTTTTGGAATTCTTTTTTTGTTTGGTTTCAGAGAACATATTCTATTTGTGATTAATTGAATTGGATCAGATTTGTATGCTATTTTTATTTTTGATAATAAAGTATTTTGTAGCTGTTTGGAATTGTTATTGTCTTGTTCGATTGCTACAAAGTCCACTGCTCCTTTTTCTAATGCATCTAAAACTAGCTTGGAACCTTCTTGTGAAAAATTACTAACTATTATAGTTGGAATCAATAAATCCTTTTTCTCCATCTCTTCAATGAAGGTTAATCCGTCCATTTTTGGCATTTCTAAATCTAATAAAATCACATCTGGTTTTTTTGTTAAAATTTTTGATAATGCATTTTCCCCATCAGTAGCTGTAGCAACCACTTTAATTCCTTCCACTGAAATTAAATCAATAAGATATTTTCTTATTAGATTTGAATCATTCACAACACAAACATTGATTGGTTTTAATTGTAATTCAGACATTAAATTATCCTCTAAGATTTAAAAATTCTTTGATTATACAATAAATCATTATTTTTACATCTAAAAAAATGATAATAATATGATGTTTGTCTACCTTGAACAGACTCTAAAAACATATTGATTATTTTTGAATACTTTGTTCTAATTCATTTTGAACTTTATGTGCTCTTATCAACGAAGTTCTTAATTGGTTATATAACATTGGGTTGTTTTCTTTTTTTGCTTTAATTTTCAATTCTATCAACTCCTCAACGATTTGTTCAATATGCTGAAATCCACATATGGTTTCTTCCTTTTTTAAAACTCTGTTTGATACTAATTCAATTTTGTCCCACATTAAATCAAGATTTGCATGTATGGATGGAATCAATATTGGTAGTATTCTTGCAAGAAAATTAAAAATAACGGACAAAGTAATCGTAATGACCTTCCATTATGGAATTCTTTATGAATCGTTATTCTATCTTTAAGTTTGTATTTCTTGATTGATAATCTCTTCTATTTCAGGAAGAATTCCTTCATCATTATTTTTTGTAGATGTTTTTGCAATAGTTTCTGTGGTGATATTTTCCGTTGATTCTGATTGTAGAACAGTTTCTACGTCTTCTATTTCATCAGTGTTGCTATCTAAGAATTTAGAAATGTCTAGTAATACAAGTAACTTATCATCAAGTTTGGCTACCCCTTTAATGTAGTTACTATTTTCAAATGCTTCCATTGGAACAATTTCTATGTTTTTTGATGGAATTCTGAGAACCTCATTTACTTCATCTACTAATAATCCTGTTAGTGCATTATTTACATCTGCAACCAAAATTCTTTGTTTTGATGTATTGATTGTGTTGGCATCTAATAAACCAATTTTTTCATTTACATCTATGATTGGAATAATTTTACCTCTAAGATTCATAACTCCTTTTACATAATTTTTTGATTTCGGCACTTTCGTTATGGTGTCAACTGTTTTAATTTCTTTAACTTGTTCAATTGGCACTGCATAATTGCCTTTTTTAGAAGATTTTTCAGTGATGGTAAATGTTACTACCTGAATGGTATCGCTTAGTCCTGTCTCTGCAGACATTAAATTATCCCCTTTCTCAATTTCTCAACAATTTCTTTCATGTGTGGTTTTACGACTTTTCCTGCATCTAGATCTTTACAAGCTTGTTCTACACCGATGACTTCCATTAATTCTGTGATTGGGGTTTCAACACAAACATATCCTTTGATATTTTCATTCTCGTCAAATGTTGGATTTAGTAAAGTTTTAACCCAATTAATATTTCCATTGGATGTATTTCTAATGTATCCTTGGAATGTTTTTCCACTTGAAATCTTTTTCCATATTGTATCAAGTACATTTTTTTTATGCCAATCCAATTTGAAAATATGATGCAAATCTCCCTTTAACTTCTCTTCAGGTAATTTTGATGTATTTAGGAAAAATTTATTCATGTAGTTACTCATTCCATCTACATCTGTGGTTGAAATTGAATTCGATGAATCTATTACATCTGTGATTTCAGCTAAAGTTTTTGCAGATACATTTGCGTCTTTTAAAATTGCTGTCTCTTTTTCTTGTGCTTGGGCAATATCTTCAAAACTGCTAAGATTTGTTTGTGCAACCGAGAGTACTTCTTCACTTGCTGCGGTAGCTTCTTCAGTACCACTTGATACTTGTTCTGTTGCAGCAGAAATTTCTTGCATTTGTGCAACAACTTCTGTAATCGAAGTTGTAATATTTTTGATTGATTCTAGAATATTTGTTATAACTTCATATGCATCTTGTACAATGCTATTTCCTTTCTTAATACTGTCTGTTGTTTTATCTGATGATTCTTTTAGTGCGTTAATGAGTTCAGAAATATCTTCAGCGCCTTTTTTAGAATTTTCTGCTAATCTCCTAACTTCATCTGCAACTACTGCAAATCCTCTCCCAACATCGCCTGCTCGTGCAGCTTCGATTGCTGCATTTAGTGCCAAAAGATTTGTCTGTTCTGCGATCTGAGTAATGAATTCAGTCATGTTGTCTACCTTGGCCAACTCACCGGCTAGTTTTTGTACATCTTTTGATGATTCAGAAACAATTGATTTCATACTGTCCATTTTCCCCATGCCTTTTTCTGCATCTGCACTAATGGATAAAGTGATTTTTTCAGATTCCTTCATCATATTCATAGCTTTCCCTGCATTAGCTGATACTCCTTGAATTGCTGTAGCTATGGATTGTAATGATTGTGATACTTCTTCAATTCCACTTGTTTGACTTTTTGTAGCAGATTCTAGGTCCATTACTGTATTGCTTAATTGTTCAGATGCAACTAATGCTTCATCAAATGTTCTAAGTACCTTATCTGTGATTCTTTCATTTTTCCCAGTTTCTTTTTCTTTGAATTCTAATTCTTCTGATGTAATTTCATCAATGATTTCGGTTGACTGTGTATTCATACCATCATAATAGTAATTTTCTTCATAATGATTTGTTTGATCATATGGGACAGATAATCTGTGAATTCTATTTCAAAATATGTTAAAAAATTACACTCCTGGTACTGGAGCGGTAAATATGATGCTGTCCAAAAAATCTGCCATGAAATAACTTATGGCAAACATTGAGATTCCTCCTACCACTAACAATA
>JBHHVF010000078.1:0-3817 GCA_046754145.1 Candidatus Nitrosopumilus sp. | reverse complement strand
ATCCCGTCATTGGCTTTAAAATTTCTCAATAATGAATCAATGTCAAAATATTTGGCAATACGAATAAGTATACTAAACTTTGGAACAAATTCAAATGAGTTCTGATGATTTTGAGTCAAATCAAAATAATAATGAAAAAATATCTGTAAAAAAATCAACATTTAACGGATTAATCATAGGATTAATCGTAATAGTTGGAATTGCAGCATTTTTTGCAGGATCATACACATCAAATCTAAATTCAAACCAGATTTCAGAAGGAGATCTTGAGGATGCGATTGCTAAATTAGAACTCAAACTATTACAAAATCAGTTACCTACAGAGGAGCCAGAACTTCCAATAAAGATTTCAGCAGATAATGATCCAATTATTGGAGACCCAAATGCACCAATCACAATAATTGAATTTTCAGATTTTCAATGTCCATTTTGTGCAAGATTCCACGTTCAAACACTTCCATCAATTCTTGAGGAATACATTGATCAAGGAAAAGTGAAATTAGTTTTCAGAGATTTCCCAATTCAGAGTATTCATCCAAATGCGTTACCTGCATCTGTTGCATCAGAGTGTGCAAATGAACAAGGTAAATTCAAAGAGATGCATGACATGTTATTTGATAACCAAAATGAATGGAATAAGCAAGAAACAGTTGATGCCTTATCTCTGTTTAGTCAATATGCTACAGAAATACAATTAGAACAAGAGACATTTGATTCCTGTCTTACTAATGGAAATTATATTGATGAAATCAGAAAAGATCTTGATGATGGACGAGACTATGGGGTTTCAGGAACACCTGGATTCTTTATAGGAAATGATCAAATAGGATATGTTGAATTAAAGGGAGCCCAGCCATTTGAAAGTTTTAAAAAAATTATTGATGCTCAATTAGATGCGTAAAAATAACAAGCGTTTATTAGACCTAAACTGCAAATCGCAAATATCGGAATAACGACGAGTAAGCAATGAGCTTTTTCGTTGTTGCTTAAGAGAAGAAAACAAAATGACAAAATTTCAAGAATTAGGATTAAAAGACGACATACTGAAAGGAATTAATGATCTTGGGTATGAAGAAGCATTTCCCATACAAGAAGCAGTAATTCCAGTTTTACTTACAGGAAGAGATGTTGTAGGACAAGCCCATACAGGCTCTGGCAAGACTGCAGCTTTTTCATTATCAATGCTGCAAGAAATCCAACCAAAAAATGGAATTCAAGGATTGATTGTAGCCCCCACAAGAGAACTTGCAGTGCAGATTACTGATGAAATAAAGAAATTTGGAAAGTACACCGGAATTAAAGTAGCAACAGTTTATGGAGGACAAGGAATGGGGATTCAGTTAGATGCATTAGATAGAGGAGTAGAAATTGTGGTAGCAACACCAGGCAGATTAATAGATCATCTCAAAAGAGGTTCAATAGAGCTAAGAGACATCACACACATTGTTCTTGATGAAGCAGATACAATGTTAGATATGGGATTCATTGATGATATTCAATTTATTCTAGATTTAGCACCAGAAGACAGAGTAATGTCATTGTTTTCAGCAACAATGCCAACTGAGATTCTAAGACTCTCTGAAGAGTATCTGAATAATCCAAAACAGTTCCTGTTGGATGCAGATGATCTAAGCGGGGAAGGAATAGATCAATCATATTTAGTAATCAAAGATCGTGACAAATTCAAGTATCTAATTGATTTTATGAAACCAGTAAAAGGTCAATGCATTGTATTTTGTTCAACAAAATACAGAACAAGAGATGTTGCAAAATTCCTTCATCAAGAGAAGTTCAATGCAGTAGCAATTGAAGGAGACATGTCACAACATAGAAGAGAGCAGTCAATGGGAAAATTCAGAAGTGGAAAAGCTGACATTCTTGTTGCAACAGATGTAGCCTCAAGAGGCATAGATGTTCCAAGAGTAGAACTAGTAATCAATTATGATGTTCCAAATCAAGAATTAACATACTTCCATAGAATTGGAAGAACAGCTAGAGCAGGTGCAGAAGGCAAAGCAATAACATTTGTA
The DNA here is from genome assembly GCA_046754145.1 of Candidatus Nitrosopumilus sp. GTDB lineage: Archaea > Thermoproteota > Nitrososphaeria > Nitrososphaerales > Nitrosopumilaceae > Nitrosopumilus. The sequence goes on along the minus strand of JBHHVF010000078.1, from coordinate 1,787 downwards.
TCATACTCTTCTGTTGGAGATTGGAATCTTATCAAACGTCAAATTAAAGTTCCTCTAAAAGATTTGAATCAAGAGATGGGAATAGAAATTTCAATTCCTGATCCTCTAAAAAGACAAATGCCATCAAGAAGATATGGAGGTCAATCAAGATCTAACTACAGAGGAGGACGTTCTGGAGGATACGGAAGATCAGATAGAAGTAGAGATTCAAGAGATGACAGAGGTGGAGGTAGAAGAAGATACAATGACAGAGGGAATAGAAATAGCTACGGCGGACGTAGCAGATGGTAATAGCTGTAAAACTTAAAGGTCTGAACTTCTTAAATTATAATAAGATAAAGTAATGCACAAAGGATTCATTTTATTAAATAGTGATCTTGGTTCTGAAGAATATATTGTAGATGAATTAAAACAGATGCAAGTAGTCAAAAATGCATATCTTACTTTTGGAGCATATGACGTAATTGCTGAAATTCAAACAGAAAATCAAGAGGAATTTGAAAAAGCAATTGCTACAATTAGAAAACTTTCCAGAGTTGTAAGTACAATGACACTTAATGTTATGAATCCTGAATAATTGATGTAAGCTAGAGTGTCAGCTAAATTTTTGTAAAAACTATCAAAATTAATTATATGTTATTTTTTCTATAATATTATAATCCATATAGTTCATGCTCTACATCAAATGAACCATCTGCTCTTCTATTTCGTGGAGTTACAAAATTTATTGGTTTTAAAAAAGAAATTACATCATCAATCATAGCTTTTTTGCCACATAAATAAAACATCGAATTTTTAGGAGTAATTTGCTCATCTAACAATTTTTCTAATTTTGATTGGTGGTTTTCTATTCCTTGAATAAATGTCGTGACTCTTCCTGTAAACCCAGTCCAGTCTTTGTTTAAAGGATCTTCAGGATGACTGATAGTTGGAAAATAACTAAAATCCCATGAATTGTTAGATTCTGCAACAAGTTTTTCTAAAATTTCTCTATACCCAAGTTCTACTTTGAATCTTGCTCCATGAATCAACACTATCTTCTTTTTAGTTCCTACGTTTTTTAGATGCAAGATATAACTCATAAACGGTGCAAGTCCAGACCCAGTTGCAATCAAAATCATCTGTCTTTTATCTGGAATGCCATTTGGGAAAAAATTCTCTATACAAAAAACACCAGTAGGTTTTCTATAAAACACCGTATCACCTATTTTCATATTGAAAAGAAATGTCGTGAATTTTCCAAATGTTGGATGTTCTTTCCATTTAATGTAAAACTCGTAATATCTTTTTTCTGCTGGCGGGGAAGAGATCGAATATGCCCGATGAATGATTTTTTCACCATCCAATTTTTGACCTAATACAACAAACTGACCTGGTTTGAAATCATCTATTGAAGATCCATCTGAAGGCTGAAATCTAAAAATTCCAAGATCCTCAGTTAGATTTTTTTTGTAAACTAATGTTAAAGTATCCAAATCTAATTCATCCCATTATCTACCAGATATGGCGCCAAAAATTGCCAATATTGTAAATAATGAAACAAATACTATCAAACCTACAATCATTAATTTTCTTGTTCGTGGATCAGTCTGGGCTTTTCTATCAAATATTGGCACCGCTGCTAAGACAGCTATAGCAATAGCACCAACAACAGGTATTGTTTTGAATCCAGAAAGTTCATCTAATCCAAATGCCCACATCATATACCAAGAAGGTTTTGTAATTTCTATCCCTTCAACACCACGCATTCCTAAATCTGCAGGTAAGAAGACTGCCAATATTGCTGC
>JBHHVF010000077.1:0-3826 GCA_046754145.1 Candidatus Nitrosopumilus sp. | reverse complement strand
TCTTTTTCATATTTGAAAGGCATAATTGCAAATGAAATCAATCCTTTGTCAGACTCTTTACACATCTCTGATACTACAGGTGCCATGGCTGAGCCTGCTTTTCCAGCCAGGTTGCTCATCAGGACTACAGTTGAATAACCTGCAATCTTTGATTTTATTTCGTCTGCAACCTTGTAAATTGAGCCTCTGATCAATTGAACAGATGGATTAACTACTGAATCTGTTGAAACGTGAATAGATGAATTCTCAGATGAGAAATCTTTTGCATCGTTACTAATTAGTAAACAATCAGAATTAATGGAATCTTTAGCTTGAATTGCTAATTTTGAGCCTGCACCGCCTAAACCTATGACTAGAATTGGCTCTTTCACTTGAAAACTCATTTCAGATCCTATTCTCTGAATTAGATAAAAAACCTTCTTACGTTTTTTTAATCAAATTTTAGATCTAAAAAATTTAGCTTGCGATCTTTCCGAGAAGACTGTTTACAGTAACATCTGTAATTTCAATTATGTGGGATTGACCAATATCTACTTCATTTCGGACAAAGACAGGCTTGTAAGCAAAGTTTCTACCTTTAATACCTTCATCTGTTTTTTCATCAAACAGAACTTTACCTGTCCATCCGATCCACTTTTTGTTATTTTCTATTGATATTTTGCTGATCTGCTCAAAAATTATCTTACTTCTTCGTTTAACTTCTGCAACATCAATTTGTTCTAATTCTGCTGCTTCAGTACCTGGTCTTACACTATATCTTGATAGATTTACCACGTCTGGTCTTGTTTCATCAAGTAGTTTTACTGTTTTTTGAAAGTCTTCTTCAGTTTCTGAAGGAAATCCAACTATTACATCAGTCGAAATGGTAAATTCTTCAAATCTTTCTTTTACCTTTTTTACAATTTCTCTATAAGTCCCAGCAGTATGACCTCTTTTCATGTCATGGAGAACTTTGTCGCTTCCACTTTGTACTGGAATGTGAAGAAATTTGAAGACTTTGTCACTACCAAAAGATTCTATCAAGTTTTCTTTGATTCTTGGCATGTACATTGGATTCATCATGCCAACTCTAATCATAAAATCATCTGGAATTTCTGTAACTGCATTTACTAATGATGGTAGATCAGTTCCAATGTCAAATCCATAACATCCATTATCTGTAGATGTCAACCAAACTTCTTTACATCCTTCTTTAACTTCTGTCTGAACTTGTCTTACAATGTCTCCTAATCTATAACTTGAAAGATCTCCTTTGGATAATTTAGTCTGGCAAAATGTACATTCACTCATACATCCACTTGCAATTTCTACAATACCTACTGCTGGATTTAGTCTAACCTTTGGAAGTCCTACTTTTGATAAATCAGAGTCTTCTAATGCAATTTGCTTTTTGCCATTTAATGTTGAATCAATTACCTGAAGTGTTTTTCCTAGTGAATTAGGCCCTAGTAGACTGGCATTTTCAGTGAACCTTTCAACAGTATTTTTTTCGGCCTTTGGAAAGCATCCTGCTACAATTAGTGGTCTTGATTTTAATGATTTTATTCTGTGAATCATCTTGTTTGCAGTTGCATCTTTGACGGAGCATGTGACTACAACATTTAGATCAGATTCTGAGGAATTATCCACTAAAGTATGACCGCCATTCAGAATTAACCCTGAAATCATTTCTGAATCTGCAAAACTAGCAGAACATCCATACGCTTCTACGAAAATCTTTGCCATAACCTACCCAAATAAAGAATTAATTTCTTTGTTACTCAATAATTTCTTTGAAACAACTAACTCTCTAATGGTCTTTCCAGTCTTTAGTGATTCTTTGAAGAGTTCTGCAGACTTTAGATATCCTATTTTTGGAGTTAATAATGTAACAATAACTGGACTATTTTCAATGTCTTTACGTAACTTATTTTTGTTTGCAGTAAGTCCATCAATTAGATTTGCAGAAAATATTGGTAAGAAGTTTTTGAGCATATCTGTTGACTCTAATATGCACTTTAGCATTCCAGGTAACATGACATTGAGCTCAAACTGCCCACTTTGTGCTGCATAAGAGACTGCTGTATCGTTTCCAATTATGTTAAAACAAATCATGTTCATACATTCAGCTAAAGATGGGTTTACTTTTCCAGGCATTATAGATGAACCTGCATGTACTGCAGGAATTCCAAGTTCAGCTAATCCTGCAATTGGTCCTGATGCCATTAATCTGATATCGTTTGCAAGTTTTCCAATTTCTAATGCCAAGTTTCGTAGAGACCCTGACATATTTGCAACTGCAAACTTGCTTTGCAGGCCATGTTGCATATCTTTTTCAGGTTTTAGTGAAAGTTTAGAAATTTTTCCAAGTTCAGCTATTGCAATCTTCCTGTAATCTCTTGGTGTATTTGCGCCAGAACCTACAGCGGTTCCTCCAAGAGCAACATTTTGTAATTCTTTTTGTGAAGCAACAATTTCATTTCTTGCTTTGGTAATTGATGTTACATAAGCTGCAAATTCACTACCTAATGTTACTGGTAATGCATCCATTAGATGTGTTCTTCCAATTTTCTTAAATGATGAAAACTGTTTTGCTTTTTTAGATAGTGATTTTATCAAAATATCGATAGCTGGGATTGTTTCTTTAAGATTCATCAAAATTGCAACATGCATAGCAGTTGGATATGTATCATTACTTGATTGTGACATGTTGACATGATCATTTGGATGTAGGAATTGATACTGTCCTCTCTTTTTATGCAATACTTCTAGTGCAACATTTGCAATAACCTCATTAGAATTCATGTTAAATGCAGTTCCTGCACCAGAATTTATCATATCTACTACAAACTGATCAACATACTTTCCAGACAAGATTTTATCACATGCAGAAACTATGGCCTTTCCACGCTTTGTATCGATAGTTTTTGTCTTCATGTTTGCTAATGCCGCAGATCGTTTAATCATTACAAACGACTTTATCAAATTTTCATGGCTTTTGTTTCCTGTAACGTGATATTGTTTGATTGCTCTACCTGTAAATGCTCCATAATATGCATCAGCTGGAATTTTGACTTTTCCAAGCGAATCTTGGTCTAATCTAAATTTCATGTTGACTTTATACAAAATTATCTCCTATTATTCATTTTTTATTAGATGATTTCATAATTTCATAACATGGGGAATGACAATTATTATATAGGATTCATCATTCACGTTGGATTATGAATAAGCGTGTTAGTATGCTCTTTACTATTGCAGCAGTAGCTGTAATGGGGGCAACCTTATTCGGAAGCACATACACACAAACCCAAATTGCTGGACAATCACTAGATGTCTCAAAACTGGATGTCGATGTGATGGAACAAATCCATCAAATGGGCGGTTTACAGCTAGTAATGCCTCAAGCATTCGCAGAAACTGATTGTGGTGCACTTGCAGAGACTGGACGCAACGTAGTTGAGTTCAATCTGACTGGTGAAAGTGTTGAACTTCCAATTATGGGAGGAAAGACATTCAACGCCATGACCTTTAGTGGACAAGTCCCAGGACCAACACTAAGAGTTACACAAGGCGATGTTGTACAAATGACACTTACAATTCCAGATGATGAAGTTACTGGTCACGGTAACGACATGCACGCATCACAAATAACAGCATTAGCTTTTGACTCCGTTAATCCTGGAGAGACAAGTCAATACTGTTACATTGCTGAAGCAGCAGGTGTCTTCAAATACCACTGTTCTGGTGTCCACTTAGTTGGAATGGACCAACACGTACTTTCCGGCATGTACGGAATTGCAATTGTTGATCCTGTCAATGGATACAAGAAACTAATGGTAGAGAA
>JBHHVF010000076.1:0-4083 GCA_046754145.1 Candidatus Nitrosopumilus sp. | reverse complement strand
AAAAAGACGATGAAACAGATGACGAAGATGAAAAAGACGATGAAACAGATGACGAAGACAATGATTCCACAACAACCACCTCTGATGATACTCCAACAGTAACACAATTAACTTCTGGAGATCAAGATTCAGAAATTCAAAGACTGCAACAAGAAAATAATGATCTAAAACAACAAATTTCAGATCTTCAACAACAAATTGAAAATTTGAATCAAGTACTTATGGAACAAATTAAAGTCATAATGGATTCATTAAATGCTCTCAAAGAGCAATAATCCTTTTTCTTATTTTATTCAAGTACAAGCACTCTGTTGTGAGCCAAAACTCTACAGTTCAGATACTACTCTGTATGATCAAAAAATGAAATTATGTTGCCTAACAATAATATCGATGGCCAAAAAACCTATTGTTAATTTATGTTATAATGATAACAATTAACTACCTCTGAATATTGTTAAACATCATGCCAATGAGAAAAAAAGGTAAACATCAAAGACATGCAGACCAAAGAGCTGAAACTCGTAAAAAGAAGAAAGCTAAATCTGGAAAACCAAGATCCTGATAACATAACTCATTTACATTCAAAATTATCAAGGAGTAATATTGGATCCACTAATACGTCTCAGAGATGCACATTCTAAAGGAATAATTCCAGACAATGTGTTTGATCTTATAGTAAAACGGTTCCCCATTACGGTTGCTGGAATAAATAGAATTGAAAAAGCATCTGGAATCCGATATCCCGTTGCCTATGTTGAACCTTCTCTTGTAGTATCATCACCAAATCCAAATTCATACGAGTATGGTATATTATTTGCAAGAACTATTCCTGTAATATTTGATGATAAATTCCAAGTGGTAATCCAAATTTCTGCACCACTAGTTGCTTATGGATTAAAGGGTGCTATTCATGCCATTTTGGCACACGAGTTTTTACATTTTCTTGAATTGATTAGAAAAATTTCAAAAATGGAGTTACTTTCTGATGAAATATCTGGAAATCTATTTGAAAATATTTACAGTGATGAGACTAGATTGTTTGAACCAAGAATTGTTTTCAATGATCGTACTTTGTTAAATCATATTACAAAAAAATTCCCCGCGGGTTTTCGTGATTATAAACTAGAAGATAAAGTGATGAAATTTTGGACTAACAAAAATCTGCCAAAAACTAACATTTCTTTAGATACTAATACTGTCAAACTATCTGCTGATTCTCTTTCAAAAATTAAACTTGATCCTGCATTCATTTCTAAAATCTCGCAACTAGAAGTAAAAAGCTCAAAAATTCGTAAAAAAAGACTGTATTAATTTTAAATTTATTTTTTTTATTTGTGAGACTTTATTATTGGTTAAATTCAGTCAAACCACATTTTCCACAAGTGTGTCTGTCTTTATGCTCTGACATGAATGTGCCTTTTCCACATCTAGAACAAATTTTTCTGGTTCTTGAAACTTTATCTCCTTCTATTTTATAATATGAATATACATTTGGGCTTGAACCCTTTTTGCCAGCCATTATTCTGATTTCTCCTCGGCTTTTGCTTCTTCAGCTGGTGCATCATCTGCTTTAACTTCAGCTGGTGCTTCTTCTACAGGAGTTTCTTCAGCTGGTGTCTCTTGAGCTGCTGCTTCAGCTTCGGCAATTTTTGCTTTTGTTTTTTCTAGTCTTTTGAAAATTGTTGGATTGATGTGTTTTTTTGCTAATCCTTCATCCTCATAAACATAGAAAGTTCCAGTAACAATTGGTTTTCCTACATGAGTTCTTAATCTCATTGGAATAACGACTTTACCATCTAGTTTGAATTCTTTTGAAATCATATCCACTGCCTCAAGACTTTTGAGTTTGCCTGCCAATCCTGCAAAATTGCATGTAAGCTCTCTTCTAGATAGGAAGGTGTTATCTATGTCTGTGATAGTCTCAATAATGGACATGTATCCCAACCTCTGGATATTTCATATAAACCTTGATTGGAATTAGCGAAGAAATTTAAGAAATTCCTGTAAAATTATCTTATGGAACGATATCTTCTTCATTATAAAAATGAGAAATATACTCCTAAAAATTCACGTGAATTGGTATACAAAGCAAGGGATCTAGTTTCAGACATGAATGTTTCAATCCGTCTTGCTAGAGTTGCCAGAAAATTCTTTGAATTTGATGTTGCAGTTGAACAAAAAGATTTTGATGAACTCTTAGACAAACTATCTCCTATGGGAACCATTGATAACATTAGACATGTTGTAGAAGAGGAGATCGACAAAGAACAAGGCATTAAGGATGGCATTTTTTACTTTAACAATGAAAGATTTTGGGAATGTCATGAAGCCTTTGAGGGTGTTTGGAAGCAATGCTTTGGAGCTGAGAAACTTATGGTACAAGGAATTATTCTAGTTGCGGTAGCATTTGCTCATGCTCAAGAAAATGATGAAAGTATTGGAATTGGAATGCTTGGCAGAGCTTTAGAAAAATTAGGTACTTCGCCATCCGTGTATCATTCAATAGATGTAGATATGATTCGTAAAAAAACAATTGAAATGCAACAAGAAAATCAGTTGACTATATTTGAGATTTGATTAATTCTAAAGACTTTGTGACTACTTCTGCACCTTGAAGCAAACCAATACTGCCTTTCTTTGCTTGTTCTTCAGTCATCCTTGTTGTACCATCATTTTTGATAAAATCTCCTGAAACCAAAACTGGTACAGGATCATCACTATGTCCCTTGTTGATGCAAGGAGTAGAATGATCCGCTGAAATGATAATGGCTACTTTACTTGAATCGATATTCTCAACAAGTGTTTTGAAGAATCTTTGATCAATTTCTTCAATGTTTTTCATTTTACCTATTGCGTCTCCATCATGGCCAAACTCATCAGGTCCTTTGAGATGAACATAAATGGAATTTTGAGTTTCCATTGCTTTTGCGGCAACTCTTGCTTTTTCTTCATAATCTGTTAGCCCTCCTGCTTCAAATGCTTTCATTTCCAAGACCTCAGAAATTCCAAGTTCTACTGGCATATCAACAATACATGAAAATTTCATAGAATATTTTTCATTAATTGGAATTACATCTGGATATTTGTTACCTGCATCTCTGAGTAAAATGCAACTTAATTTCTTCTTTCCTTGTTCTCCTCTTTTTTTGTTAATTGCACTTTCTTTCATAATTTTAATTGCTTGGTCTGAGAATTCATTTACAATATTTGATGTTGATTTTGAATCTTCATCATCTTCTAATGGTAAGCATTTTTCAATTTTTAAGAAATCTCCCACAGCTTTTGCTACTCCCATTCCACCAATGTTGCTGTATGCCGGGTCTGTGTTGGTAATTTTTGATGAAAGTTTTTTTGAGTTTCTTCTAATTCTGACTGTTACTCTGTGACCTATTGTAGGAGATACCACCACATCTGTCTCTGGTTCTGAAAAATTGATTTTTTCTTCAATTTCTTTTGCAATTCCATCTGCATCTTCTTTTTCAATTTGTCTTCCTGCTCTTCTATCGATGATCACTCCCTCATCATCCAATGTTGAATAATTCCCTCTTAGTGCTAAATCTCCATCTTTGAAGTCAATTCCTATTCCGATTGCTTCGATTACTCCTCTTCCAGCATAATCTGAATGCTTGAATTTGTATCCCAACATGTTAAAAACAGCAATATCTGATTCAGGAGCAATCCCTTTTCCTACAGAAATTACTTCTCCAATTGCACCATTACTAGCAATTTTATCTAAAATTGGAGTGTTTGCTGCATCTAATGGTGTTTTACCATCTAAATCTGGATGTGGGAGATCACCTACACCATCTAAAAGAACATAAATCATATGAATATCAGAATTATCCATAATATCTCCTGTTTATCCGAGATCTAGTGGTCTCCTTTAAAGCTTGCAACAAAATACGCGATCAGAAAATCTGCCAATCAGTTTCCATAATTTTGATTTTCAAAAATAGGTATTTTTTGATGAAAGTATGATTTTTGTAACTTTTTAGATTTTTTAAATTGTTATTTTTAATTTTTGATTCGTATGTATCAACCTTTACGCCTAAAATCAACAGTATTACACCACAAGATCTAAGA
>JBHHVF010000075.1:0-4433 GCA_046754145.1 Candidatus Nitrosopumilus sp. | reverse complement strand
CAAATTACTCTTTAAATTTTTTATGAGGATCGACTGAATCAATACTTAGCAATTTCTAAATGGTGAACTTTCGTATACCTTTCTAGATATATGCCTATTCAGGAACAGATTATTTTTTCTAATCTAGATCATCTTTGTCTTTACTTGTCATGTATTCTCCATAAGTGATCGCTTCGAGTTTAGTTTTTTCGTTAATTCTATCGGATAATCTTGTATAGGATTGTGAAACTCAACTATTATTATTTGGCAATACCATTAAGTAACCTTCCATTGCTGGTTGATGAATACTACATGCTATCCTAAAGGTTCCTGCTTTGTCAGCAACGAAAGAAATTTCTTCTAAATGTCCACGATTAATATCAAATGGTTCAACATAGTTCTCAATGGAAACATGATGCAATGCACCATTAATTCCAAGCATCTTGATGTTTATTTTATCCCCTTGATTTACTACAATTGCTGATGGTGAAAAGGCATATGTTTCTACAACCCACTTGCCTGACTCATCAGGAGTTTTTAGCTCGTATCCGCCACCTTCAGGAAGAGCTTTGGTAGGAAATGATTCTTTTTCAACATTTGTAGAGCCTTTTGGCTCTATGAGATTCATATAGATTGTTCGTTCAGTTGGCTCTGAATTAATTACTGGTAATGAAGATACACCTTGGTTTTGTGAAGTTGCTAAAGTACCAATGGCAATTATTATAGCTATTACTGCAATTCCAATTGCAATGCCTGCAACATTTACCATGTGTTATTATGTCATTTGTTAATGATAAATGTGATCTTTTACCAAGACATGATTTTTTTCCATGTAGGATCTTAATTTTGTGTTACAACGTACCACAAAACATATCTTCATATGGAATTATCCATCAAAGAAACATAGTGAATTAACATTAAATGTAATATTTGTAAAATAGAGTGGAACGAAAAAGAAGAGCCAAATTTTTTTCAGAATCATATATCATCACAGTTACATTTGTTAAATTCTAAACATCATGATGATAGAATAAAATCTAGAAAAGAAAGACATGAACGAATGAGAAAGAAGAAAACTCCACAGGATGCATATGTTTTAGAATAAACAAGAACATACTAACAAGATTTCAAAAAAATTAGATGTTAATTTTTTAATTTTATTTCTAACAAAATGGAATTTTCAGTATATTCAGACTGGATGTTTGCACCCATATCAAAAAATACTGTATTGTAATAGGTTTCAAAAAACAAAGACCATTTTTCTCCCATATCATGATACATTACCAATCGTATTGTATCCTTTTCTGAATATTCCTTGAGGGAAAAACCAGATGATTTTGCTCTGTTTTTCAATATAGAAATCCATTCAGGGACACCATATTTGCCACGCATTGATAATGCAATTTCTTTTGATCCGCTTTCTGCGGCATTTTTTGCAATTTGAATCAGCATCTCATTGTCTAGAGTTTTAATAATTTCTTTTAATGCAGATTTTAGCATGACAACCCAACCTACTTCAGGTGCAAAAAGACCCCAGTCTAAATGAGAATCAAAAATACGATTAACATAAGTATTAAGACTTAGATGTTCCTCTCTTGAAACATCCTTTAATGAGTTAAGGGTTTTTTTGTTAATTCTAAAACTTGCATGTTCTGTTGGAAGTTTTTTGATAGTATTTTTCACATTTGTTTTTAGAATGTCATGAATTTTAATCTACGTAAAAAACCTCTTTTTTGTGACTTGTTAATAACTCTGTGTGTGACAATATCACACAGAGTATACTCACTAATTATATTTATTAAAAAAGTTTAGAATTTATGAACAGACAGAATTTTGAACAAATTCACTATGGTGACTATAAAATTCTCATATCAGATATACAATATTTGAAAAAATCTTTTCAACTAATTGAGTGAAAAAAATGAATACTAGTGTTGTATTAAATTCTAATTTTAAATTTGAATGTCAGAGATGTAGAAAAAAACAAATCATTACTGATTTTAATTTAGGTGAAATTTTCTGTGGAAACTGTGGATTTGTCATTGATGATAAATTAGAACATTTTGGATATGAATCAATTCCCATTGATAGTCAGAAAGACACTCGTAGAACAGGCATGCCTACAACTTTATCCAGAAATGATTTTGGTCTTTCAACAGTAATTGGATCTGAAAATAAAGATGTTCATGGAAAACCAATTCCTCATACCACCTCATCAACAATTAAACGGATACGAATTCAAGATAATAGAAGTCAATTAGCAAAACATTCTGACATGAGTTTCAAAGTTGCATTTGAGTTTCTTGGACGAATTCAGGATAAGCTTGGTGTGTCTGATAGTGTTAAAGAAACTGCAGCATATATTTACAGAAAGGCAGTAGAACAAAAAATCACTACAGGAAGACAGATTAATTCAGTAATGGCAGCTTCAATGTATATTGCATGTAGAAACACTAAGACCCTTCGAAGTCTAAACGACGTTTCACTATCTGCAAACATCAAAAGAAAGAATATCTCTCAAAGCTATCGTGCAATTGTAAATCGACTTGATCTGAAAATACCTGTGGTTAAACAAACTAATTACATTTCTAAAATATCAAACACACTCAAAATACCCGTAGGAACAAAAAATCTTGCATTAAAAATTCTCAAAAAAGCAGGAGAATTAGATATGATGGCAGGACGTGATCCTGCAGGGATGGCAGCAGCTTCGATATACTATTCTAGTTTGATAAGAAGAGATGGATTCACACAAATACAGTTAGCTGATGCGTCAGGAATAACTCCAGTTACAGTTAGAAACAGATTTCGTGAACTAAAGAAAATCATCCAAATTACAAATGATAAACCAAGGAAAAATCCAATTTTGGAGGAGGCATAACATGGGAAACTCTTCTGTTGCATTTGTGCTGATAATGTGTCAACAGGAATTAACAGAAGATCTTGTAGGAGAATTAGCTGAAATTGATGTTGTAAAAGAAATCACACTAGTGGAAGGCCCATGGAAAATCATTCTAAAACTAGAATCCTCAGATCTGGATCACATACGAGACGCCATTAGATGGAAAATAAGAAGAATGGAAGGAATTGAATCCACTTTGACACTAATTGAATATATGACATAAAAAAATATGAGAGGAATTATGATGAAAAAATATAAAAAATTTAATAATCTAAAAGAGGTATTCTACACACTATGAGAACTTGTATCGTATGTGGAAAACAATTTGAACACTGGAGTGATGATGTTTGTTCTACAGAATGCTCTAATGAGTTGGAGCATTAAAGGTAAAGGGTGATTAAACATTCTGGGTGATAAAATTTTTGACTATCATAAAATCTGTGATGATGTAAAGAATCTTGATGAAAAAATACAGTTTGTCAGTGTAATAAATGCAGATGGAAATTTGATTACAGGAGGCATTAATGGTGAATCTAATTCTAAACAAAATGAAAGATTTTATGAAGAATTGTATGAGGAAGTTGCAATCAGAATTAAACTACGCAAGAAATTTGATGGTGTTTTAGGAGAAGTGAAAGGAACTATGGTCATTAGAAACCGAGTCATAACTATGAATTTTCCATTAAAAGAAAATATTTTGTTTGTTTCTGCAGATACCTCAATAAATTATAGTGTAATTATAGAAAAAATACTCAAAATAATTTCAGATGATGTAAAATGACTGAAGAGGGATTGTTTGTTGGAACTGCAGAAGCTGAGCATATAGAGATGTATCTAAAAGCAATTTGGCACATCAAGGAACTAGGAGAGGATGTTAAAATCAGTACAATTGCTAAAATGCTCAACATTAGACAACCAAGTGTTGTTCAAATGCTCAAGAAATTAAACAGTAAGAATCTTGTAGATTACAACAAAGCAGGAGTAAAGCTTACTGAGGAGGGTCAAGCAATTGGTGCAAGTATGATAAGAAACAGTAGGTTGCTTGAGGTACTTATGAGCAGTGCCCTAAAAATTGAAATCAACGAAGAGATGGTCTGTGGGATTGAACACCACATGAATGAGCAATTTACTGATGCATTATGCACAATGCTTAATCATCCTAGAAAATGCCCTCATGATCTAGAAATTCCTATAGGTCAATGTTGTAGTAATTAGTCATATTTTTTAAATTGTCATTTCAAATCCTATAAGACTTGAACGGGTTTAGTGATTATATTGGATAATCATAGTAAGATACCCAGTTTGAGCAAGAAATGTTTGTTCAAATGAATGCACAGATCCTAACAATTGTAATCCAAGACTCAAAAATTTTTCAAGAATAAATTATGGTTTATGTATAACCTTCATAATCCTCCTAACGATTATGATAGTATGTGTTTTCATTCTTGTATCTTTTAGGAATTAAGCTAGAAACCAATACGAAATTCGGTTAATTACCAATTTATAATTGAAAAATGCGATCAATGTATTGTATTCCATAGAAACAAAATCT
>JBHHVF010000074.1:0-4445 GCA_046754145.1 Candidatus Nitrosopumilus sp. | reverse complement strand
GAAAATCAATGTTTTTTAAACCCTTTAAGATGTGAGTATTCATTGTCAGAAACCGAAGCCAAAGTTGAGGAATCACCAGTTGAAGAGACTGAAGCATCAGTTGAAGAGACTGAAGCATCAGTTGAAGAAGTAAAAACTGAGGCTGAAGTAGAAACAAAATCTCAACCAGAGGTAAAAAAAGAAGGCCCTGAAAAATGGGGAATTGTTCACATTTACAGTAGTTACAATAACACAATTATTCACATGACTGATCTTACTGGTGGAGAAACCGTTGCCATCAGTTCTGGTGGAATACATGTTAACGCTGATAGATATGAATCATCACCATTTGCTGCAATGAAAGCTGCAAATGCAGTAGTTGAATCTGCAAAAACTAAAGGATTTACTGGATTTCATATCAGAGTTCGTGCAGTTGGTGGAGTTGGTTCTAGAGTACCAGGTCCAGGTGCACAAGCTGGCATCAGAGCATTAGCAAGAGGCGGATTTAAGATTGGAAGAATTGATGATGTAACACCTATTCCTCATGACACCACTAGAAAGAAAGGTGGAAAAAGAGGAAGAAGAGTCTAGTCAACTGTTTTTATTTTTACGTCACAACCTCTAGAATTAAAATAATCTGTCATAAATTTTGTAAATTTTTGTGATTGATCATTCCATTGATATTTTTCCAACATGTCAGAAAATTTTTCTTCTATACCATTTTGTAAATTAGGCTTAAAGGCTAATTTGAAAAATGTCCAACCAAACTTTGATGAAGGTTCACTAATGGCATATCCATTGTATCCTCCTACAAGACTTTCCATATGTGAAAGTGCTTTTTTAATTGATAATACATCATCAGCATAATTTTTTGTTCCAACTTCTAAAATTATACTCATTATTCATCACTATCATTAGATGATTGATTGCTAAGTTTGTCACTAAGAGATACAAATTTTCCGTCTTGTTCAACATTAATTTTAGTTTCCATTCTAATGTTGAGTCCAATTGATCTAAATAGTGCCAATAATTGTCCTCCATCAATAATTTCATTAATTTCACCTGTTTTGATTAATTCAGATAATTTTTCTACAATAATTTTAGTTTCATTAGGGAATTGAGATTCTGCATTTTCTAAAACTTCTAATCCTCTAAATCCCAATCTATTAACTAGTAAATCTCGTGGATTTTCAAGGGGTTTATCTTTAGTAATTTCTTGAGTTTTTTCAGTTTCTTGTTTTGATGAGATATTTTTTTGCATTTCAGCTAGTCTTTTTGCCTTTAATCTTTCAAGTTCAGAATCTTCTTCACTCAACCTTTAATCACACCTATAGGCACCAATTTTGCAACTTTTGTAGCAATTCCTAGATTATGAGACACATTAACTACAGCATCAACATCTTTGTATGCTTGAGGAGTTTCTTCCACAACTCCATCTCTGGTTAATGCTTTGATAAATATGCCCTTATCATTAAGAGATTTTTTGACATCATCTTCTGTGTAGTTCTTTCTAGCCTTTGTTCTTGACATTGTTCTTCCAGCACCATGTGCAGTTGAACCAAAACTCAAATCCATTGAATTGGGTTGTCCAAGTAAAATCCAACTCGCAGTTCCCATAGAACCTGGAACCAAAACAGGTTGTCCTAAATCACGATATTTTGAAGGTATTTCATTACGATTTGCAGGAAATGCTCTTGTTGCTCCTTTTCTATGAACAACAAGTTTTCGTTCGTTTCCATCAATCTTGTGTTTTTCTACTTTTGCAATATTGTGAGCTACATCATAAACTAATTTCATGTCAAGATCAGATTCTGTTTGATTAAACACACGTTCAAAAGATTTCCTAGTCCAGTGAGTAATCATCTGTCTATTACTCCATGCAAAATTTAATGCTGCAAACATTGCTTTTCTATAAGACTCACCTTCTTCTGAGGTGTTTGGAACACATGCAAGTTCTCTATCTGGTAAATTAATATCATATTTTCCCATTGCTTGTTCTGAAACTCTAAGATAATCACTACACACTTGATGACCAAATCCTCTAGAACCACAATGAACCAAAATAGTAATAGTTCCTTCTTTAATTCCCATTCTATTTGCAGCTTCTTCATCATGTATCTCTGCAACTTTTTGTACTTCAAGAAAATGATTTCCAGATCCTAAACTTCCAAGTTGAGGAGCTCCTCTTTTTCTTGCCTTATCAGAAACTTCATTTGGATCTGCATTTTGAATTTGTCCATTCTCTTCACAAACATCAGAATCATTTGATGAACCATACCCATGATCAATTGCCCAATTGACGCCTTTAACCAAAACTTCATCAAGTTCTGAGTGACTAAGTTTGACTGCACCTTTTGAACCAACACCTGAAGGAATAGAGCTAAAAAGATCTGTAACGAGTTCTTTTAGTTTTGAACGGACTGTTTGTTCAGTTAAATTTGAACGAAGTAATCTGACACCACAATTGATATCATATCCAACACCACCAGGACTAATCATTCCTTCTTCAGCATCCATAGCGGCAACACCACCTACAGGAAAACCATAACCCTCATGACCATCAGGTAAAACAACACTATGACTAACTATACCAGGAATACAAGAAACATTTCGTGCCTGCATTATTGTTCTATCAGACAACATTTTCTGCAGTAATGGTTCATCAGCATAGATCCTTACAGGAACTTTCATTCCAAGATTAGAATCAGCATCAATTTGATATTGATTTTCTCCAATTTTTTTTGGAGTATTAGCAGACATAAGTATCGGTAAAGTTTCTTTTCAATCCAATTTAAATCATCAGAAGAATTGAGAAAACAATTTTAAATTAATTGGAGTCTATTCAAACACATGTTGGACAAAGCAACAATCACACAAAAAGCAAATCAATTACTTGCAGAATTGAGAGCAAATCCAGATGTGGCAATTGAGGAAAAAAATTTCAAACAAGGTTACTTCAAAGCTTTAGAGTGGGTACTATCAGAAACAGGAATTAAAGAAAAATAATTTTTGTTAAAGAAGAATCAAATATGAAATTAATGAGCTAATTTATCTAGGATAAATTATCTTTAGTTGTGTGGTAAGAAAAAAACTCACAGCAAAAGAAATTGAAAAGCAAAAAGAAGAACAAAAAATTAGGGCAAGTGCTTCTAGGGCTGCCCGAAGAAGTGGAAAATCTATCAAAAAAGAAGGAAAAGTTAGCAAAGCGAAGGCAAAAACAAAAGAAACTAGATCATCAAAGAAGATTGCGACCATACGAAAAAGATCTAGAAGTTAGAGATTTACCCAATTCTGGTCTCAAATTAATATGAGTAGATTTATTTTCTAATAGATAGAAAGTCATAATGTTGGCTATTTTACCTATAGACAGTGGTCGTTATGGCACTAAAGAAATGATAGAAATTTTCAGTGAACAAAAGAAAGTCAACTATCAATTAGAAATTGAAGGTGCAGCTGCAATTTCACAAAGTGAGATAGGAATTATTCCAAAAACAGTTGGGAAAAAAATCCTCAAAGCAGCAACATCAGGAAAAATCACTGCAAAAAGAATCAAACAACTTGAAGCAAAAAGTGATCACGATACTGCAGCACTAGTTGAATCATTAAGTGAAAAATGTACTAAAGACGTTAGACCATGGATTCATTATGGATTAACAAGTAATGATTTGGTAGATACTAGTAATTCCATGCAAATGCGTGATTCATTAAAAATTATTGAACCAAAAGTTGCAAAGATGGCATCAATTCTAGCAAAAAAGGCTGTAAAATATGAAAACATTCCAGCTGTTGGTAGAACACATGGACAACATGCAAGTATCATTTCATTTGGATTAAAATTTGCAAATTGGGCTGCAGAGATGGCAAAACATGTAGAACGAATTGAAGAAATTAAAAAAAGAATCCTAATTTGTAAAACACTTGGTGTCGTAGGTACTGGTTCTTTAATGGGAGCAAAATCACTGGAAGTGCAAAAAAGAGTTGCAAAACGCTTGAATCTGTATCCAGCAGAAGTAACTACTCAAATTGTCCCAAGAGAAAGATATGCAGAATATGTATTTGAGTTAGCATTGATTGGTGCAACATTGGAAAAAATTGCAGTAGAGATTAGAAACTTACAAAGAACAGAGATAGGAGAGGTTGCAGAGCAATTCAAGAAGGGACAAATGGGCAGTAGTGCAGTTCCAGTTAAAAGAAATCCAATCAAAAGTGAGAGAATATCATCATTATCTAAAATGGTTCGAAGTCAAGTAGGAATTTCCTTTGAAAATATTCCATTATGGCATGAACGAGATCTTTCAAATTCAGCAAACGAGAGATTTGTTATACCAACAGTAGCGATTCTAGTTGATGAAATGTTAGAAACCATGACTAGAATTGTTTCAAACTTGATGGTAAATGAGAAAAGAATTGTAGAAAATCTTTACATTACAAAGGGACAAATCTTTGCAGAATTTGTTTTAGAAGCA
>JBHHVF010000073.1:0-4467 GCA_046754145.1 Candidatus Nitrosopumilus sp. | reverse complement strand
AGAAAATCTTTACATTACAAAGGGACAAATCTTTGCAGAATTTGTTTTAGAAGCATTAATCAAAAAAGGAGTTCCAAGATTTGTAGCATACAGAGATGTTCAAAGAGTTGCATTTGAGGCTAAAGACAAGGAAATGCAATACATAGACGCTATCAAAAACGATAAAGCATTTTCTTCAAAATTAACAAACAAGGAAATTGATTCAATATTTTCACCAGAAAAACACCTTGGAGCATCTCCTGCAATCATAAATAATGTAAATAGATCTGTTCAAAAGATAGTTGGAAAATTCATCTAGTTTTTAGTAAAGCCTTGTGAATTTTAGAACCATATTGTAATGCCTTTTTTCTTTTTGTACAAGAAAGTTCTGGAACACCTACTTCACTAGCCAATTTTCGTATGATATGCTTACGATACAAATCCTCAGAGTCATGAATCTTTTCAGATATAGGAATAGTTTTTGCATATTCAATAAATTTTGAAGAAAGTAGTGGTTGGAGTATTTTTACTCCAAATTCAGATGATACTAGATTAACAGCCTTCATCATTTCAAGTTCATTATCTAACTTTGAGGTCATTACTTCATTAATTTTGGATTCTCCTTCAGAAAATGCTTCTCTATATGCATTATAGCCACAAAACAATTCATCTATTCCATTTGCAGTAACTACAGTATCAAGTTCTAAGCTGTTTGCTAGTTGAGAGACATAATGAAATGCAATACAATTTTCATTCCAAGATAGATTTTCAGTTTTTATTGTTTGATGGATTTTTGATGAAATAGTAGGAAAAGTTTCTGAATCAATTTCTAAAATATGATGAGGATATTTTAGATATTCATTGACATGTTTTGCAAATAAAATATCATGTGATTCTGCAAAACCAATTGTTAATAGTGTTATATCATAATCCATGTCTGAGCAAATTTTTGAGATAAGTGTACTATCAACACCACCAGAAAAGGCAATTCCTATTTTCTTTTCTTTAACAGTTTCAGAAATTGAATTTTTGATATTTTCAAGTAATGTTTTATTCATTTTATCCATTATCTCTCACAGCATAGACTCCATAGAAGGGTAATGAATCAATCTTTTAATTTAACATTCTATGTAAAACAGCATGATGAGATTATCACAAACAGATATTGATGAAGAGTTAAAGAATCTACCAGGCTGGAGTGTTGTTAATGAAAAACTTCACAAAGAATTTCAGTTTGATAGCTTTAACCAGGCATTTGGGTTTATGACTAGAGCAGCCATGGAGATAGAAAAAATGAATCATCATCCAGAATGGTTGAATGTATACAACAAAATCACTATAGAATTGACAACTCACGATGCCGGAGGTATTACAAAAAATGATATCAATCTGGCCAAAATTCTAAATTCTTTGGCATAGTTGTAAAAGACGAATTTTAAGCACAATCATTACAGAATTTATATTATATCCAAAGTCAGATGACTTCACATGACTACAAATCCTACAATTCTAGACTCAGATTTTCGATATATCGATAAAAAGGGAAATTTACTCAAAACCAGAACAGAATTAACAGTCGCTCAAATGCTTACTTTTCTTGAAGAGGATTATCAATACAATCACAAAATCACATTAAAGAATGGAAATGAGGTTACAGTTGATTTTAAAACAAAAAAGGGATTAATCGAAGTAATTGATAACGATGAAGATATTGAAAAGTACAAACAGATCAAAGAAGACTTTCCTGAAGATAAAGTAATGGCAATAGGACATGCAAAATATGTTGCACAAATTAAAGAATTAGAAGACATTGTATTTTATGATAAGACACCACAAACAGGTTCTATATTTTTAGAAGATGCATCATTCTCATTTGATTATGCACATATCCTTCCATTAGTTGAAAAATGTTCTATCCTACATGGACACACATCTTCTGTAATGGTAGAGCTTGTAGGACAAATGAAGGATAACCTACTGGTAGACTTTGGTATAGCAAAAAAAATTATCAAAGAAGTAGTAAACATATTTGATCATAAATTTTTCATTAACAGAAAATATCTAAAAACTGAAGATGAGTCACATTATGTAATTCAGTTTGAAGGTCCTAAAGGAATGTTTGAATTACAAGTTCCAAAAGATACCACATATCTTTTAGAAGGAGAAGCTACAGTTGAGAATCTTTCAAGTGAAATTATCAAACTATTGGCACCAAAAATGCCATCAAATGTAGAAGCATTAGGTGTATACATCTATGAAGGATATAACAAAGGTTCTCATATTATCTCAAATATCTCAAGATAGTTAAGAAATGGACCCAAAAATATCAGAAAAAGCATGGAACCCAGAGTTAGAAAAAAAGATTCTCAAACAATGGGAAGATGATAAAATTTATGAATTTGTTCCACAAGAAAACAACTTTACTATAGATACTCCACCGCCATATCCTTCAGGTAGGCCATGGCACATAGGGGCAGCGGCGCATTATTCACAAATTGATATGATTGCAAGAACAGCACGAATGGCAGGGAAAAATGTCTATTTTCCAATAGGAATAGACAGGAATGGACTTCCTGTGGAGCTTTACACAGAAAAGAAACACAATATCCGAATGAGAGAAACAGATAGAGGGGAATTTCTAAATCTTTGTAGAGATGCACTTGATGATTTAGAAGCTGAAATGATTCTAATTATGAAAAACTTGGGAATCAGTGGAGATTTTGCAAATTATTACAGAACAGATTCAGAAGAATACAGAGCGTTAACACAAGCAACATTTATCGAGTTATGGAAAAAAGAACAGGTCTATCTTGCAAACAGACCTAACAATTATGATTGGGTATCAGGAACAACTATTGCAGATGCAGAAATTATTTACCAAGATTTACAGACCAAACTAGTTTACATGAAATTCCAAATTAAAGACATAGATAGGGAAATAATCATTGCAAGTACAAGACCAGAATTACTTTGTGCATGTAAAACAATTATTGTAAACCCAGATGATGAAAGATATTCAGAACATATTGGAAAAAAAGTAATTGTTCCAATTACTAATGCAGAAGTAGAATTAAAGACACATCATTCTGCTCAACAAGAGTTTGGTTCAGGAGCTGTTATGGTGTGTAGTTATGGTGATCAAAACGATGTAGCATTATTCAGAGAACTACAATTAGAAGAAATTGTTGCAATTGGTTTAGATGGAAGAATGACTGATGTAGCAGGAGAATATGCAGGATTAAAACCAAAACAAGCAAGAACAAAAATCATAGAAGACTTGGAAGCCAAAGGATTTGTAGAAAAAATTGAAGACATTAACCACAGAACACCTGTGTCTGAGAGAAGTAAAATTCCAATTGAGATAATTCCAATGGAAGAATACTATCTAAAACAAAAAGAATCAGTTGAAAAAATGAAAAAATTAGGACAAGAAATTACATTTCATCCAGCAATGCACAAACAAATCTTGATGAATTGGCTTGAATCCATCAATATTGATTGGCCAATCTCAAGGAGACGATATTATGGTACTGAAATCCCAATTTGGTATTGTAAAAAATGCTCAGAACCTTATGTTCCTGAGCCTGGAAAGTACTATAGACCATGGGAAGAAGACTGTCCAATTAGTCAATGCCCAAAATGCCAATCTACAGAATTTGTAGGAGAAGATAGAACTTTTGATACATGGATGGATTCTAGCATATCACCTCTTTTTGTAAGCAAATTCAGAAAAGATGAAGAATTTTTCAATAAAGTATATCCTGCTTCAATACGACCTCAAGCAAAAGATATTGTTAGAACTTGGTTATACTATACGCTTCTAAGATGTGAACAGCTTACCGGAGAAAAACCATGGGCTGAAGCATGGGTTATGGGATATGGACTTGATGAAAAAGGAATGAAGATGAGTAAGAGTAAAGGAAATGCAATTGATCCTCTACCTGTTATTGAAAAATTAGGTGCGGACACCTTTAGGTTCTGGAGTGCAAGTGAGATTAATCATGGATATGACTTTAGATGTAACGAACAAAAAATAGAATCAACTAAAAAATTCCTAAGTAAGTTATGGAATGTTTCCAGATTTTTATCTAGTTTCTCAGTAATTGAATCTGGAATTCCAAACACATCTGACAAATGGATTTTATCAGAATTAGATAATCTTGTAAAAGAATGTAAGAAAGGTTATGATGAATACAATTTCTTTATTCCTGCAATAGCAATTAGAGAGTTTACATGGAATTTGTTTGCAGCACACTACATTGAGATGGTTAAAGCAAGAGCATATGGAATTAATTTTTCTGATGAAGAAAGAGATGGTGCAATATTTACACTACACAAAGTATTATCAACAATTTTAAAATTATTAGCACCAATTACACCATTTATCACTGAACACTTGTGGAATTCTTTGTATTCTCAAGAAAGTATTCACAAACAGAAACAAGTTGAATCAGAAAATTTAGAATCTCAAAGTAACATAACAAAAGA
>JBHHVF010000072.1:0-4710 GCA_046754145.1 Candidatus Nitrosopumilus sp. | reverse complement strand
TCAATTCCTGGAAGTACATTGTATGAATCAAAATACAATCCTCCAGTAATTGCACAAGCTCCCATAGCAATTACATACTTTGGTTCTGGCATTTGATCATAAACTAATCTTAGACGTGGTGCCATTTTTCTTGTAATAGTTCCTTGAACAACAATTAGATCACATTGTCTAAGTGATCCAAATGCTTCAATGATACCAAATCTTTCAACATCATATCTAGGACTTGATGCTGCACCAAATTCAACACTGCAACAAGCTGTTTCAATGTGGACAGGCCATAGTGACCAAATTCTACCCCAATTGATGGCGTAGCCTAATGGTTTACCGACTGCTCTTTCTAAAATGTCTCCTAACTTTCCTACAAAGACATTTGCATTTTCTGGTGTTACCAAGTCTTTAAGCAATCTTATCTCCTATCCTCGTAAATGTAATTTGTATAATAAACTACCATATTCTTCGTCTCCCAGATTGATACAATGCAAATGCCATTGCACCAAACATTATAGCTAAAAATCCCATCATCGGTAAAGTTGCACTCTTTGGAAGTTCTAAAAGAGAACTTCCCCATGCATACAAGAAAATTGCCATGACATCAAAAACCACAAACATCAGAATGTAAGGATAATACTGCATCATAAAGTGAGTTCGGCCTTCTCCTGATGGAACTTGACCACATTCCATTGGCAAAAATTTTACAGGATTACTTCGTTTTCTTGGGGAGACCATTCTAGAAATTACTAATGCAGGTGCCATTGCTGCTATACCAAACGCAAACATCAATACCACGGTACTATAATTGCCCGCTAATTCCCCGACCAATTTAGCTATTTGACCGAATTTTTGTATAAAAAGGTATGCTTACTTTTTTCCGATCAAATTTTAGGAAAAATGATTTTTGTAAACTACTTAATAGGATAATGACAAAAATCGATAATGTCATTGAATGTAGGGGATATTGCTCCAGACTTTGAACTTCCAGATACAGAATTGAAATTGCGGACTTTGGAGGAATTCAAAGGGAAAAAAATCGTATTGTCATTCATTGTTGCTGCAAGTTCGCCAGTTTGTGAAACAGAGTTGTGTACATTTAGAGACTCTTGGCAAGAGATTTCAGATCTTGGTGCACAAGTAATAGCAATCAGTAATGATGGTCCGTTTGCAAACAAAGCATTTGCAGAAAAAAATAACTTTAATTTTCCATTATTGGGAGATTATACCAGTAATACAATTCGTGATTATGATATACTGCTAAAAGATTTACTTCACATCAAAGATTACAATGCTGCAAAGCGTTCTGTGTTTGTAATCATGGAAGATGGGAAGATTGGGTACAAATGGGTTTCAGAAGATCCATTAAAAGAACCAAACTATGAAGAAATTAAAAATTTCCTGAAATAAAATTTTATTCTATATCTGATATTACATCGCCTTTAGCGACAGTTACACCTTCTTTAATTTTTAATGATTGTACAATACCATCTTTGTGTGCTTTAATGGCAACTTGCATCTTCATAGATTCTAAAGTACAAACAACATCTCCTTTCTTAACAGAGTCTCCTTCTGCAACTGCAATTGAAACAACTTTGCCAGGAATTTGGCTCTTCAATGCCAATTGTGCGCTGCCAGCACCACTGCCACCAGAGTTTTTGTAAACAACATCATCAAAGTGAGTGTTCATGTTAACAATTACAGGAACATTATCAATTACAAGGTTCATTTCATTTGTAGATTGTTCAAGATATTTTGCTCTGTGATATTCTTGATCTAAAATAAATTCTATTCCTTTTGATGAAATATTTAGGATTTTTAACTTGTGTTCATTATCATTAATTTTTATCACATAATCATTATTGCCAAGATTTTCTGTAATCTTTCCATCAAATGATTTTTCAACATCTTGTATTTTATAATCCATAATTCATCAATCCAATTTATTTTTCCAGTTAGAGCTACTAGCATTATTATTTTGTACACGACTCTTTAGGTATTCAGAGTGAACTATTGCAGCAGCTAAAGCAGCATCACTTTTGTCCTCTTTTTCTTTCTTAAGATCTTCAGTTAGTTTATCAATCATATCATAACGCTTTAGGAAATCAGTTGAAAGTTCACCATTTTTGTATTCATCTGAATTTAGAATTGTTTTGTAAAGTGGAATAGAAGTTTCTACACCTTGAATGTAAAAGTCATCTAGTGCAGCAAGCATTCTTGTTCTGGATTCATCATATGTTTGACCCCAAGTACAGAGTTTTGCCATTAGTGAATCATAAAATGGAGATACAGTACAACCAGGATAAAGATATGTATCACATCTGACGTATGGTCCTGAAGGAATAGTTACATCAGGTACTGGACCTGTTGAAGGAGCAAAGTCCAAGAATGTATCTTCGGCATTGATTCTGCATTCAATTGCATAACCATTCATTTTCAAATCACTTTGTTTGAATGGAAGTTCCTCACCATTTGCAATATCTATCTGAAGTTTTACAAAGTCTAATCCAGAAACCAATTCAGAAATTGGATGTTCTACTTGTAATCTTGCATTAATTTCTATAAAATAAAATTCTCCATTATCTGCTCGTAGAAATTCTGCAGTACCTAGGTTAGTATAATCAACTGCTTCTGCTGCTCTAACAACTATTTCACCAATTTCTTCTCTTTTCTTTTCATCTACTACAGGAGATGGTGTTTGCTCAATTAGTTTTTGATTTCGCCTTTGAATGGAGCATTCTCTCTCAAATAGATGTACTGCATTACCATGTTTATCTCTACACATTTGATATTCAATGTGTCTTGTTTTTTCTAAGAATTTTTCAACAATGATGGCAGATTTTCCAACAGCAGCTATAGATTCAGATGTTACTGTATCATAACCTTCTTGTAATTCTTTATCATTAGTTACTATTCTAATTCCACGACCACCACCACCATAAACTGATTTTAACATAACAGGATATCCAATATCATTTGCAATTTTTTCTGCTTCATTTGCATCTTTAACTAAATCAGGACTTCCAGGTACTGTTGGTACTTTAGCTTTTAGCATTGCAGCTTTACATTCCATCTTATCACCACATAGATTCATAGAATCAGCAGAAGGACCAATGAAATTAATTTTATTTTTTTCACATAATCTTGCAAAGTCATCATTTTCAGAAAGGAACCCATAACCTGGATGAACAGCATCAGTACCTGATGATAACATAACGTCAAGAATTTTTTCTTGATTTAGATAAGATTTTGCAGGAGCTGCTTCTCCAATATGATATGCTTCAGTTGCTTGTTTTACATGCAAAGAGTTGTAGTCTTCATCAGAATAAACTGCAACTGTTTTAATTCCAAGTCTCTTACATGTTCTAATTACACGTAAAGCAATTTCTCCTCTGTTTGCGATGAGTACTTTTTCAATCATTGTTAATCACAAATTGATATTTCCATGTTTTCTTGGTAGTTGTTTTTCTCGTTTGTTTGCTAACATTTCTAGTGCTTTAATTAGCATAGGTCTTGTTTCAGCAGGGTCAATTACGTTATCAACAGTACCATGAGATGCAGCAACGTAAGGATTTTCAAATTTTTCTGCAAATTCATCAATTAGTTGTTTTTTGAGTGCTTCAGCATCATCAGCTGCTTGTAATTCTTTTCTGTACATAATTTTTACAGCTGCTTCTCCACCCAAGACAGCACATCTAGCAGTTGGCCATGCATAATTAATGTCAGTTCTGAGATTTTTACTTCCCATTGCAATGTATGCACCACCATAAGCTTTGCCAATAACTAAAGTAATTCTTGGAACAGTAGCTTCACAATATGCATAAAGCAATTTACTTCCATGTCTAATGATTCCAGCGTGTTCTTGATTAGAACCTGGCATGTAACCTGGAGTATCTACTAAAGTGATAATTGGTATGTTAAAGGAATCACAAAATCGGATAAATCGTGCTGCTTTATTTGATGAATCAATATCAAGTGCACCTGCAAGATGCATAGGATTGTTTGCAATAATTCCCACAACTTGTCCATTCATTCTTCCATAACCTACAACAACATTTGGTGCAAACAATTCATGAACTTCAAAGAATTCGTGATTATCAACAATAGAGTTGATGATTTCTTTCATATCATAAGGTTGTAAAGGATTTTCTGGAATGACATTGATCAGATTATGATCCATTCTGTTTGGATCATCATCTGTCGTAACTCTAGGTGGTTCTTCAGTATTGTTTTGTGGAAGATATGATACTAATTTTTTGATATAATCCATACATTCGTATTCATTTTGTGCAACAAAATGTGCAACACCACTTTTTGTGCCATGTGTATTAGCTCCACCAAGATCATCAAATGAAATTTCTTCACCTAATACAGTCTTGACTACATCAGGTCCTGTTACAAACATAGTTCCTACTTTTTCTACCATGATAACAAAGTCAGTCATTGCAGGTGAGTATACAGAACCACCAGCTGATGGACCAATACTTGCTGTAATTTGTGGAATTACTCCAGAAGCTAATTGATTATGATAAAATATATCTGCAAATCCATCAAGACTCATGATTCCTTCTTGAATTCTAGCACCACCAGAATCCATTATACCAATAATTGGACATCCTGTTCTTACAGCATGATCCATTAGTTTAGTAATTTTTTTAGCTCCCATTTGACTGAGTGTTCCACCAAGAACAGTAAAATCATAAGCAAAGACAAAGATTTGTC
>JBHHVF010000071.1:0-4807 GCA_046754145.1 Candidatus Nitrosopumilus sp. | reverse complement strand
ATTGATACCCAAGGTAGTGAATGTCCACTGTTTAGTTTTGATTCAATTGTAATATTTTTGGTATTTGCCTCAAAATTTACGTGCCCTGAGCATGTTATCTGCATTATAACATCCATTATCTCTATGATATCATCAAGTGATTTTGATTTTAGAGAAATTCCACTTTTTTCTAATAACTTGAACATGTCTGATTCAGGCTTTTTTGATACCATTAGGGAATTCAGAACATACATCAAACCAGTTTCATTGACAGTCTTGATTATTTTGTAAATCTCTTGAGCTTCTGTTTTTGTCATATCTGCAAGGGCCTTGGTTTTGATTGCATTTTTCCAAATATTGGAAAATATTCTTTCTTGATTTACTCCAAGAATGTCAGTTGATGAAAAAATTGCTCCTTTCCCATTAGTGTTGTTTACCAATAATAATTCAGTTTCATCAAAGATAAAACAATTCTGAGTAATCTCTGATGCTCTAATCTCTACTCCATCTGGAATTGACCTATAAGCTTCAGAACAAATCTGATTTGGAGAAACAAGTAATTTAACTTCTAAATTTCGACGTAAAACTGATAGTAATTGTTCTTTGCATTCAGCTAGTAATCCAAAACCCCATGGGTCTGCCATTATCTTAATTGATGATTTTGATCCTTCAATCATGGTTTGGAGTTGAGTTACAACATTGTTTGCACCAATGTGAAAGTATCTCTTCTCTTCAGACCCTCTTGACTTTCTACTCTCTTCACTTGCTTTTTTCAAATTAGAAACTAGTGTATTCATTGCATTTACTTTGTTGATTTGTTCATGAATGATTCCATCAAATGCATCTTCAGGTGCAATTGCAGTACACATTATTGGTTTACTCTTTGAAATTATAGTCAGTTTCTTTTTTTCGAGTTTTAATAAAGTTGGATAAATCTTGGTTCTTGGAATTTCTGAATAATATGCTAATTCACTTGCAGTGATTGTTCCTTTGGCAATTAGAGCCACATATGCCTGTGCTTCATATTTGCTTAATCCGAATTCTTCTAAACTTACTGTTAATGCATGCTCATTTACCATGATTATAGTTGATTTGTTATTAGGTAAAATTGAGAGCTAAATTCCTTTACACAAGTACTCAAAAAAAATCAAAATTGTATCTGCCGATGGGTGTAACTGTGGTTACTAAATTAATTGATACAAGGTCCTCAAATACAAAATCTTATTCCATAAGATGGTATGTTGGTCAAATACAATATTAGTCCATTAGAATATGTAAACACATCTCATTCAGTAACTCTTGTTCCAAGATTGGAATATTCTGTAAATCTGCTAGATGAGATTGTTGAGATTTTAAAGAAAAAAAGAAATGATATGAAAAAATCAAACAAAGTTTTAATTTCTGATTTTGATGAGATTGATAACGCTCATCTTAAAGCAATTAAACTAGAACGAACCATTGCCTTTTCTTTGGAAATTCTCACTCAAACAAAAAAAAGGACTGCAAGTATATCTGGAGTAACTAGTATTCCTGAGATTCTTCCTACAGTAATTCCAATGATTAGGACAGTTAGCGCACAATTATTTGATATTATTCCAAATTGTAGCCAAAAACTATCTGAATTATCTGTTCAACTAGGTAGTATAGTCTTAGATTCAGCTACTCTAACAAAGGCAAGATTTGATTTTAGTCAATCAAATGAAGAATCTTCAGCATTACTTAATGAAGTAAAATTGATGGTAGACTCTAAAATAAGTAAGCAGTACCCTAATCTTGATTTTTTTAAATTATGTAACACTTGACAATATTGAATTCTAAACGAGACTTTTCAAAGGATATTACTCGTATTAAGACACTATCCTCAAAGATTAATAAAAAATTATCTGAGATAAAACCTTCTGATGAGGACAAAATAGACAAACTCACTTTAGAGGAACTTCAGGATTTAAACAAAATTGTTGGAATTGCTGATTTTATGCTATGCAAATATGCTGACAAAAAAGAGATGCACTCAATTCTAAAACATTTTGTATCTGTTATCTCTGAGACTGCCAAACCTCTTGATGATTTAGATGATGAAATTTCTGAGTTGATAATGTCAGCTGAGGACTCCATAAACAAAGTGAAAAACATACATGCCCACATCTCTGAGAAATCTGATTTCAAAAAGAAGTATCATAATGGACCTGATTATTCTGAGCACGAAACGAGTGCAATTAATTTAACCAATTTTGCGACTGAGGTTAACACAGGTGAATACCAACAAAATTCTCAAGGACAAAATGCATAGGTAATTGATATGAGTTTAGCACCACAAGAATTAGAAAATACTGCTAGTAAGTACGCCTCTGAGGCTATCAAATTTGACTCTCAGGGAGCTCGAGGCATGGCTATTTCACATTATCAGCAAGCAATTGATGCACTTGTTAAACTAGTACAACTATACCCTGCAAGCAAACTAAACCCAATCTACAAAGAAAGATGTAACTCTTATCATAATAGAATTCAGGCATTACAACAGGCTCACGGAGTAGAACCTGCAGTTGATCCAAAAGCATCACCTGAGGATCAAAAGAAATCTGTTCAGAGACAAGAAAACGAAAATGATTTTGATGAACTTGTAATGAAAGAAAAGCCAGATGTTACTTGGGAGCAAGTAATCGGTTTAGATGATGCTAAGAACGCATTACGTGAATCAATTGTATATCCTACTAAAAGACCCGATT
This sequence comes from Candidatus Nitrosopumilus sp., assembly GCA_046754145.1. GTDB lineage: Archaea > Thermoproteota > Nitrososphaeria > Nitrososphaerales > Nitrosopumilaceae > Nitrosopumilus. The sequence goes on along the minus strand of JBHHVF010000071.1, from coordinate 2,102 downwards.
TATTTCCTCTTGGATGGCCAAAAGGAATGTTGCTTTATGGGCCTCCAGGTACCGGAAAAACAATGCTTGCAGCTGCTACTGCAAATGAGATGGATGGTTATTTCATTAATGTTGATGCATCATCTATGATGAGCAAATGGTTAGGTGAAGCAGAAAAGAATGTTTCAAAATTGTTTTCTATGGCAAGACAGTATGCTGAGAAAGAAGGCAAACCAGTTATTTTGTTTGTAGATGAAGTTGATTCCTTATTGGGCTCTAGAAATAGTGAAGTAGGTGGAGAAGTAAGAACTAAAAATCAATTCCTAACTGAGATGGATGGTGTTAATGGTAAAGGAAAAGATTTGATGCTTTATGTAATTGGAGCAACAAACAAACCCTGGAGTCTTGATTGGCCTTTCTTGAGAAGATTCCAAAAGAGAATCTATGTTTCACTGCCAACAGTAGAGGCAAGACAAAGTCTCTTTGAGCAATACACTGCTCCTCTAAGAAAAAATATCAGAGTTCATTCTAATGATCTGGCAAAATTGTTTGATGGATACAGTGCAAGTGATATCAAAGATGTCTGCCAAGCAGCCCAAATTAAAACAGTTCATGAAATTTTCAATGATCCAAACTATCATGAGCCAGTAGAAGGTGAAGAACCTACACAGCCACGTGAACTTACTAACGCTGATTTTAAGGAAATAATGGCAAGAAGAAAGCCAAGTGTCTCTCTAGAAATGATTCGTGCCTATCACAAGTGGAGCGAAGAGTTCAAAGCATTATAGTAAATCTAGAATCTTTTCTCCAATGATCCGAAAACTTAAATTCAGATTCTAACGGATTTTCTGAGGGTCACAATAACCACAAAGAAATCAATCCACGCAAACAAGCATGGAAAGCTGATCTTTGATGACGGTACTGTTCTTGATGGCCAAGGTTTTGGTTATTCTACAACTGTTTTTGGTGAAATCGTATTCAATACTGGGATGGTTGGATATACAGAAGCTCTAACTGACCCATCATACAATGGTCAAATTCTTACACTTACCTATCCACTTGTTGGAAATTATGGAGTTCCAGATCCTTCTGAAGTTGATGAGGATGGAATCTCTAAATTCTTTGAATCAGATATCATGCAAATCCGTGGTCTTGTAGTCCATGAATTATCTCAAACTGCAAGCCACTGGAATCTCAAAATGACTCTAGACGAATGGATGTACAATGAGAAAGTTCCTGGAATTTCTGGAATTGATACTAGGGAAATTACAAAGAAACTTCGAAGCAGCGGTGTTATGATGGCAGCACTTGTGGTATCTGATGAAGAGATTGATGTTGAGAAAGTCAAAAAGGAATTGGCAGAAACAACTGATTACAATTCTGAGAAATTCATGGATTCAGTTTCAACAAAAGAAGAAAAAATCTATGGCAATGACAAAGAGGCAGTTGTAGTAATTGACACTGGTGCAAAAAATGCAATTGTTAGAAATGTGAGGGAATTAGGATACAAAACAATTGTGGTTCCTTGGAATACCCCATATGAGAAAATAATGTCTTACAAACCAAAAGGTGTAGTACTTAGTAGTGGACCTGGCGACCCACAAAACTGTCCTGCAACAATTGACACAGCTAAAAAATTAATTCAAAACAATGTTCCAACATTAGGAATTTGTTTGGGTGCACAAATTATTGGAATTGCAGGAAACACTGAAACTTACAAATTAAAGTATGGACATCGAGGACAAAACAAACCTTGTATCAATTTAGAAAATAATCAAGTTTATGTAACAAGTCAGAATCATGGTTATGGAATTAAGCCTGAATCATTAGAAAAATCTGATTTTAAATTATGGTTTACAAATGCAGACGACAAAACAGTTGAAGGAATAAAACACAAAAAACAAAATTGTATTGCTGTACAATTTCATCCAGAAGCTGCACCGGGTCCTTTTGATTGCAAGTACGTCTTTGAAGAACTAAAACACCTTATGGAGAAATGAAGACATGCCAAAGAATGAATCATTAAAGAAAATTCTTGTACTTGGTAGTGGAGCCATCAAAATTGGTGAAGCAGGAGAATTTGATTATTCTGGAAGTCAATGTCTTAAAGCAATACATGAAGA
>JBHHVF010000070.1:0-4857 GCA_046754145.1 Candidatus Nitrosopumilus sp. | reverse complement strand
GCATCTTCGATTGCTTGTTTCATTTTTTCATCTGCATCATATGTTCCCAAGGCTTGTCCATCTGTAATCAAAAAGATGTATCTGCGCTCAATATTTTCTCTTTCTAGAATTCTACAACATAGTTTTACGGCATCTGCAATAAATGAGAGCCCTTTGATCTCTATTCCACCAATACGTGATTTTGAGTTTTGATCATAATTTTCATAGTGATCTTTTACTATGGTAAAATTATTGTTAAAGGTAAAAAATCCCCATTTTCCATTCTTTGAATTAACCTCATTTGCTGCCTCTCCTAAACAGATGGCAAATTTTTTCATTTCATCAAATTTCAGTCTCATACTACTACTAGTATCAACAACAATTGCCCACTCTTCTTCAATTCTTCTATAATCGTCTTGCTCAAACATTTGAACACTCTCGTTTTGAGATGCAACTCTCTGAATAGCTAGTTGCATATTTAGCAAACCCATATCTTCTGTCATGCCCTCATCCATTACATTTGGAGTCATTTTCATTTGTGATGACATTTTTTTCAAAAACAAGTGAGTTGCATTTTTTAATCTTAGATATTCGCCAATATTTTCTGGAGCAAAATCAATTTTATCAAATTCTAAATCTTCTGTAATCCCACCATATTTTTTCTTTACTTTAGCTCGACGTTTTAATTGCTCAAGCCACACTTCTCCAAATCTTTCAACATTATCTTGAAATCTTCCTTCAGTTGTAATTGAAATATTTTCATTCCATTTTTCAATTGTTTTTGGATGAGCAAAATGATCTACATAAGGAAGTCTTTCACCAACTATGTTTGAAGATTCGTATATAGTGTTTGCAATTTGTATGAATTTTTCTTCATCCTTTGAATCTAAACTGAGAATTTTTTCTGTTAATTCTTTTCTAGTTTTTTTAATATTTGAAACAAATTTTTGAGTAAATATTTTTTTTGAATGATATTTTTTATTTGCTATTGCTCTTATTTCATTTATATCATTGAAAACTTCTTTTATTTTATTTATCTCTGAATAGTATTCTGGAAATTTATTTCTCAAAAATTCATCTACTCTAATATCTTCAATGAATTCCATTGTTTCATATGCCCGTTTTTTGTTTTTTCCATCCATCCATTTTTTGTATTTTTTAAAATCTGTAACTTTGGCATGTCCTGCTGCATGACAAACTGATGCTAAATATAATGAAAAAACTGGTTGTTGTGATTTTTCCATATTTGAATATGCATTACCTTGAAGTATTTGAAGTCCTTGTACTTCTCTTGGCATTGGAATGTAAACTGTCATCCTTGGTTCATATTCAATTCTAGGATAGTGAATATCTGCTAAAAAGAATATATCAATGTCAATAGGTTTTTTCTCACAAATTTCAAAGAACAGCTTATGAGCCATGTCTTGTATGGTGTCTTTCAATTAGTCACACCTCTGTTTTTTTCTTTGCTGCTTGACTTTCCATAACTTTTTTGATAATGTGTCTAACTTCATCTTGAACTTCTGGATCATCACTAGTCATTGGAACTAGAGTCTCGTCTCCGCCTTCTTGAATTGTTGCACCATCTGAACAAATCTTTGCCCAATTTACTAAATCACCAACTGATGGTCCATATGGAAGATCACCCATCTTGTATTCTTGTCTTAGTTTAGCTCCAATTTTTACAATAGTTTCTGCATCTATTTTGTTTACTTGACCTCTTTCGGCAACCATGTCAATTTCTTTCTCATCAATATTATCACCTGCACTCATATAGTCAAAATTTAACCAAACACTCATCCTTCTTCTCATAGCAGCGTTGATTGGTTTTGTACCTGCGAATTCAGATGAAACAGGGTTCATACTAATTATCATGTATGCGTTTTTGTGTCTATGGATAATCTCACTGTCTTTTTCTGTTAACACCATGTGCCCTCTTTGGTCCAATAAAGGATTTAATTTTGTTGCAACGTCTTGTTTCATCATGTTTGCTTCGTCCAGATATAATATTCCCCCTTTTCTACACCATCCAGTAATCAAACCATCAATCCAATTCTCTTTTCCTAAACCAATATATCTTCCAAACAAATCAAAAACTGATGTTGCTAAACCACAGTTGATTTCCCATATTGGTAATCCAGCAAGTTCAGCAACAAGATATACAATGTGTGTCTTTCCAGTTCCACTCGGACCAATAAGTGCACATTGTTTGAAAAATTTTAATGCTCTTGCTATTCTTTCAACATAATGTTCTCCATTATCCAAATATGGTGGAGTATCTTTTGGAATCATGTCATCCATATCTTCCGGAAATACCATCTCTGCAGAATTCATGTATTTTTTCATATCATACATTTTTGAGAGTTTATGATTATCTTTTTTGATCTTTGAAATTGATACTGAAAGATTCACTTTATCTGAATTAATCTTTGAACGATTAGTTGCTGAAATTAGCCTATTTTCCTGTGCCAACGCTGTTGATATTATACCTGAAGATACTTAATGCTGTTATGTGTGTGCGAATATTACATACACATTGCTTTATCAAAATTTTAGCAATTTTACTCAAGATGAAAGCACAGATCGACCTAACCTCAATATCTATGAGTAAAAATGACCCAAAAATTACAAATTTGGCTAAATATGATGTAGATGCAAATATTGAAGAAGTAGAGAATAGTGAAGATCGATCTGTATTCAAATATGCATTTACTGCATTATCTAATCCAAAAAACGTCCGATTATCCATTGAAGGAACTGCCAGTATTTTTGGTGATGCTATAGAAAGAGATGAAATCTTAAACAAAGATGAGCATGATATTCCTAAAATCTTAACCATGATATATCAAGAACTTTTCCCAACATTTTTCTTGCTTTCAAAAACTCTCAATGTGTCTTGTCCTCCTCATCAAATTGGTGCAATGGGGGCAGGAATTGAAAATAACACTGAATTGTCTGATGAAAATGAGACAACTGAAAGTGAATCTATTGAAGAACCTCCTGTAGAATCTGAACCTGAAACTGACATACAAAGTGATTCCGAAGAACAAGAACTAGAAAATCCTGATGTAGTTCAGCCTACAGTGTAAGTTCATTTTCTTACATACTAGTGATAATATGAAAAAATTTACGAGAATTATGTGCATATGAAACGTTTACCTAAAGGATTTTCTGCTAAAAAAAAGAGAGGATTATCTACAGTAGTTACAAGTGCCATTCTTTTGTCTGCTGTTGCAATAATGGGGGTGATGTTGATAGGTTGGGCAAACACAAATCTCTATACAAAACAAGCAAATCTTGAAGATTCAATTGATTCAAAAATGAATAAACTAAATGAAGATCTTTTAATAGAAAATATTTGGTTTGGAGCAAGTCCAAATATTGTAAATATAACATTGAACAATGTTGGCTCAATTGGTATTAATGTAACTAAAATACAAATTGCAAATTCAACTAACACATTGTATTTTACAATAACTGATGGCGGAATGCCACCTAGTAATGACTATTCACTTCAAGAGACATTTAATTGGAATGCAGGAGAGATTACTGATTTTACAATTTTCACTGAAAGAGGAAATCAATTTACACAACAAGAGGTGACCTGATATTTTTAAGAAAAGACGAGGTTTATCTGGAATAATTGGTGGTGTGTTCGTTATCGCAATCATAGCTACTGCTATTACGTATACTGCTTTTAGTATGGAACAGATAACTGAACTTGCCGAAACAATTGAAGCAAAACAAGTAGTAGATTTTCAGCAAACTACAGAATCATTTGAAATTGTAAAAGTTAGAAATGATAATAATCAATTTAACATGACTGTAACTAATACGGGAGATATTCCAGTACATCTTACTAGACTATGGGTTGAAAATACAACTGATTCATCATGGCCAGTATCAAAATTTGATTTAGATCTTGCAATTGGACCTGGAGATACTGTAAAAAACATTGGACAAAATATTGGTCTTACTGCACTTAACACTCAATCATACTATGCACAATTGATATCAGAGCGTGGAAATCAAAAACAAATGTTTCTAAATTCTGTTGGTGATTCGCCACTATTTTTACGATTAACTGCAACTCCTGCAGTAATGCCTACTACTTTTTCAACTACTGTCACATTAGAAGTAATCAATACTGGAACACAACAGCTTTTGAATTTACAACCAACCATGGTAGCAGTTACTACTCCTACATGTACTTTGTGTAGTGTTCCTGTGGAGGAACAAACTGTGATGCCTACAAGTTTTGATTCACTTGCTCCTGGAGATACTGCACTTTTTGAATGGGTTTACTCTTTTGATGGAGAAAATGGTGACCAGGTAACCTTTGAGGCGGGTCTTGTAAATGACGTTGAGACTGATACTGTTACTGTGACTCTTCAAACAATAGAGTCTGCACTTAACGCAGATGTCGCTGTAGAATCAGGCGGTCTTGGGGATCAAACGTTACTTGGTGATGATATTTTGATTTTCCATGCAGAGACAACGGTAGTTGATTCAGGTATTGCATATCAAATGTATTCTGGAAGTGCAGATGCTGGTGGTAACGGTGATAGAATAGAACTTGATTTAGAAACCCCTCACTTTTTTACAAATAATGGTACTCTTGTCAATAGAGTCCCTGCAGGGGATTGGGACATTGCAATGATGTTATCCAGTGAACCTGTAGGAGGAACCGTGGATACAAATTATGATATGATTTTTCATTTTGAAGATGGTGACGATACAAATCCTGATAATTCTCAAGGCGATCTTAATCGTGATTTAATGGGATGTGGCATTTCTACATATACCAAAGAACTCACTTATGGTCCTGATGATGCAAAAGAACATGTAGACAATAATGATGTAAAGGCTAATGGTAAT
>JBHHVF010000069.1:0-5040 GCA_046754145.1 Candidatus Nitrosopumilus sp. | reverse complement strand
ATTATACATACATACCTGCTGCAATTGGATCGTTTTTAGCAATTGTTTTATCTCTTGTGGTGTTTTCTTCTGAAAGTATCCACATCGTTTTAGGTTCAGAACAGCTTTTTAATTTTGAAATCTTAATTGACGGTTTAGCTGCTTTCTTTATTTTATTAATTGGATTGGTTTCATTTGCTGTTTCAATTTACTCTTTATCATATGCCAAAAAATTTGATGATAGAAAAAATAATTCTTCTTTGGGTTTACTTTTCAATTTATTTATTCTTTCAATGATATTTGTAGTTGTAAGCAACAACATGTTCTTTTTCTTGATATTTTGGGAACTAATGTCATTAACATCGTTCTTTTTAGTTATTTATGAACACGAAAATCAAAATAATCTAAAATCTGGTCTGACCTATCTTGTAATGACTCATCTGGGTACTGCCTTTATTTTGGCATCTTTTCTTTTCATGTATGCCCAAAGTGGTAGTTTTAGTTTCGATTCTTTTAGAGATATAGGAATAATTCCAGACTATGTACGAGATATTGGTTTTATTTTAGCATTCATAGGGTTTGGCACAAAGGCGGGCATGGTCCCACTACACACATGGTTGCCAAAAGCACATCCATCTGCCCCAAGTAATGCATCTGCTTTAATGTCTGCAGTAATGCTCAAAATTGCAATATATGGTATTGTCAGATATCTATTTGATTTTAATTCCGTTGATGACTCCTCTCATTATCTTTGGTGGGGTATCGGAATTCTTGCTATAGGTTCTGTTTCTGCATTAGTTGGAGTGTTATATGCTCTAGTTGAACGAGACATTAAACGTATTCTTGCATTTAGTAGTATTGAGAACATTGGAATTATCTTTATTGGAATAGGACTTTCAGTAATTTTTGCATCATTCAATCTCATGTCCTTGTCTGTTTTAGCTTTTGTTGCAAGCATGTTTCATACTTTGAATCATGCACTTTTCAAAGGATTGCTATTTATGGCTGCAGGCTCTATCCATTATAGCACTCATACCAAAAATATTGATGATTTAGGGGGGCTAATCAAAAAAATGCCTTGGACTGCATTACTGTTTCTGATTGGCTCAATTGCAATTATTGGCCTGCCACCATTAAATGGATTCATCAGTGAATGGTTGACGTTACAATCACTTCTTGCAGTTTTTCAGATACCATCAACAATATTACAAGTATCTCTTGCATTTGCAAGCTTGGCATTTGCACTCACAATAGGTCTTGCGGCTGCAACATTTGTAAAATTATTTGGAATATCTTTCTTGTCTAAAAGTCGTAGCTCAAAATCAACAAATGCAGTAGAGGTTCCACGATTTATGCTGGCAGGAAAAGCAATACTTGCAGCATCATGTATTTTGTTGGGAATCTTGCCTTTTATTGGAATAAACCTAATTGTAACTGCTTTTGATTTATCATCTACTCCATTAAGTCCATTTGAATCAATTTCAATTATCAATGTTGATGGAAACAATTTTGCAAGTTTAATGATACCTGCTGTATTGATAATTTTTCTATCAGTCTTTGTGGCCATTTTTGCCTTTGTTAGAATTATGGGAGGTAAAACTAGTACAAAAAAACATGGTACATGGGATTGTGGATTTGGCAGTTTATCAGAAAGAACACAATATACTGCAACATCATTAGCAGAACCAATACGTAGAATTTTTTCTACTTTCTATAAACCAGAAAATAAAATAACTGTTGAATTTAATTCAAACCAAAATCAATATCTTAAAAAATCAATCAATGTGAATTCTACTACAAGAAACATTTTTGAAGAATTCTATGAATCAATTACTTCTGTTAGTTTATTTGTTTTAGACAAAATTCGAAAAATTCAGACTGGAAAAGTCAATGCATATATTTTGTATATGATGATCGCATTGATTTCCCTTCTATTGGCTGTGGGGGCTGGAATCATTGAATGAATTTTCTATTCCCGAATTGGTTTTTGGCATATCCCAAGTTTTGATTCTTGTAGGTATTTCACCTTTAATTGTAGGAATCATGAGAAAAACAAAGGCCAAATCTCAAAAAAGAATAGGTTCTCCTATCCTTCAGCCCTATTTTGATATTCTAAAATTACTAAAAAAAGATGAAATAGTGTCTGATCAAAGTTCATGGATTTTTAGATTCACTCCTTGGATAAACTTTGTAACTACTGTGTCTGCTGCATTTTTCATTCCAGTATCTATTGTATATTCTCCTTTTGGAGTAATAGGGGATATTTTGTTAGTTCTTGGTCTGTTTGGCCTAGGGAAATTTTTTACAATGCTTGCAGGACTAGATGTGGCAAGTTCCTTTGGAGGATTGGGAAGTAGTAGAGAAATGATGTTTTCTGTACTTGTAGAACCTGCATTGTTCATAACAATTTTTGTTGTTGCAATATTTTATGGAGGAACAAATATCAGTACGATTGTTTCATCTGCAAACGAAAATTCGTTTCTTACAGCACCAGGAATTGTGTTTGCATTAATTGCATTTTTTATTATATTGTTAGCTGAAACAGGACGACTTCCATTTGATAATCCATCTACTCATTTAGAATTAACAATGATTCATGAAGCAACTATACTTGAATATTCTGGAAAAAGTTTAGCACTAATAGAATGGTCTCAAGCTATTAAGCAGATTATTTTCCTTACGTTATTTGTAAATATTTTTATTCCCTGGGGAATTGCAGATGATTTTTCATTTTTACAGATTAGCTTTGGAGTATTTTCTACTATTACAAAAATTATATTTTTAAGTATTCTAGTTGCATTTATTGAAATACGTATTGCCAAATGGAGATTATTTAGAGTTCCTGATCTTATTACAATTGCAATTGCAAGTTCAATGATAGGAGTAGTTTTCTTTTTCTTATAGGAGTTATGATTTGATCTTACCAACAGAAATCAATCTACTTTACATATCTGCTGTCATATTGCTAGTTGCAACTTTTGGGCTAGTTGTAAGAAGAGGTTTTTCAGACTGGGTCCATGCATATAGATATCAAACAATAGTTCTTTCAGGTATTGTTGCACTAATTGCATTTACTACTAACATATGGGAACTTTACATAGTATCAGTACTTACATTTGGAATCAAGGCTATTGTAATCCCAAAGATTCTGTTTTACGTCACAAATAAACTAAATTCGCCGATTAAACTTGAAGTCGATCCCTATATCAGCATGAGGTTGTCTGTAATTGTATCTGCACTATTAGTTGCCATGTCTTATTTTATTTCTTCAAATCTTGGTATGAAATCAGATCAAATAATTCAGGTATTTTTGCCTGTGTCATTGTCATTATTTTTTATTGGAATGTTTGTGATTATTAGTAGAAGAAAAGCGCTGAATCAAATAGTGGGGCTACTAACCATCGAAAATGGATTATTCTTGTTTGCAGTTGTATTGACTCATGGATTATCATTGATTATTGAGATAGGATTGATGGCAGACATTGTTGTGGGAGTAATAATTTCTAGTATTTTGTTATTTAGAATAAGTAGAACTTTTGACAGTATGGATATTAGAAACTTAGAAAGTTTGAGGGATGATTAATGTTGGCAGAGTCATTTTTATCATTAGAGTCTATATTGATCGTTTTATTGATTGCAACTCCCATAGTAAGTGGTATACTTGTAACCTTTCTTAAAAGAAAAAGAGTTATTGAGATCATTACAATATCATCGTCATTTCTAATTTTAGTTGAAGGATTATTTTTAGTAAATTCTATCTTAGAATACAAAACAATCTCTGCATTCAATGGATTATTTTATGTTGATTCTCTAAGTGGAATAATAATTATTACCATTTCAATTGTTGGTTTTCTATCTTCACTTTATTCTGTAAATTATATGGGAAAACAATATGAAAAATTAATTATCGATGAAAAAAAACTTGTGAGATATTATCAAGGATTTAACATGTTTTTATTTACGATGTTGCTTGTGCCAATATCCAATAACATGGGAATTATGTGGATTGCAATTGAAGCTACAACATTAGTTTCTGTTTTACTAATAATGTTATACATCAAACAAGAATCAATTGAAGCTTCTTGGAAATATTTGCTTATTGCAACTGTAGGATTGTCCTTAGCATTATTTGGAACTGTTTTCTTTTATTATGTAAATACTATTGATGCTAATTCAGCAGAATCCGAACTAGGAATGAATTGGACAAATTTGGTAGAAAATGCTCCTTATTTTGATGCTAATCTTGTAAAATTGGCATTTATTTTCATAATTGTGGGGTTTGGCACAAAGGCCGGTTTGGCACCTATGCATACGTGGTTACCTGATGCTCATAGTGAAGCTCCCTCTCCGATCAGTGCTCTTTTGTCAGGCGTTTTGTTAAATTGTGCCTTTTATGGAATATTGCGATTTCATGTTATTACCAGTAATTCTATTGGAGTTACTTTCTCAAACACTCTTCTGATAATTTTAGGAGTAATATCAATAGGAATAGCTGCTGCATCGATATATTTTCAGAAAGATATGAAACGTATGTTAGCTTTTTCAAGTGTAGAACATATGGGAATAATATCTGTAGCTATAGGTTTTGGAAGTGTGATTGGAATTTTTGGAGCACTATTGCACATAATTAATCATGCAGTTGCAAAATCCTTATTGTTTTTTGCTAGCGGATCGGTTTCTCAAAAATATGAAACAAAGTCGATTTTAAAGACAAGTGGAATAATTAGAACAATGCCGATAACTGGGTTTGCATTTTTAATTGGAGGATTGGCAATAATTGGAATGCCGCCATTTAACATTTTCATGAGTGAATTTTTAGTATTAAGTTCAGGATTTGAATCAGGAAACTTTCTTGCAAGTACACTTGTAATTTTATTCCTAGTAATAATTTTTGCAGGTTTTGGAAAACATTTGATAAAAATGATATTTGGATCTCCTCAACAAAATATGAGCAAAGGAGACTTGGGTAAACTTTCAATAATCCCTATGGTTATTTTGGTTTCAATAATTTTTATTATGGGTGTGTATGTTCCAGAACCATTACAAACCTTGATTGATGAT
>JBHHVF010000068.1:0-5133 GCA_046754145.1 Candidatus Nitrosopumilus sp. | reverse complement strand
GCGCCGGGAGGGCGATTTGTCAGATCACATTGACACTCTGACTAGAGTTAGGCACAAGAATTGGTTTGCACGCCAATATCCGTTTACCGAGTATTGGCCACGCATAAGAGTTAGAATTTTGGATAGTTTGAATTCTCAGAGATTAAATTTCTCTTTTGTACCAGTTTTCATTGTTGAAAAACGTAAATTATCATTATATTCGATGTTGTGCTTATAAAGTTATGATTAGCATATTGCAAAAAATCAAAAAGATTGACGGATTTGTTCTAGGCACATTCATTGCATTATTTTTAACAATTGCAGTAATTCTATACTATGTTACAACATATACAAATTAATTTCAAGATCCTCTAAGATAACGATTTGGTATGTGATGCTATTCTCTTTTCACTTGGCTTGTGTTTTCCTGTAACGATGTAGTTAATGGCATCACTCATGAAAACAGCATGATCACCTATTCTTTCAAGATATCTCAAAAGTAGTGCTTCAGCTAGTGCACATTTTGTATTGTCAGACTCGATAAGTTTTGGCAATCTTTCCTTGTAGATTTTGTCGATAAATGCCTCATCTTCTTGAATTTTTACAGCTTTTCTAATATCTAGCTCAGCAAAAGAAAGGACTGCTTCTTTTATCATGTGTTTTACTTTTTTTGTTATTTCAAACAGCGATGCATTAGTACATTCAGAGATGTCTCCAAACAAGTCTCTGACTTGTGTAATATCATAGGCATATCTTCCAAATCTTGAAAATGCATATGATATTTCAGTAGAAGAGCGAATCATTCTAAAGTCATCTGCAACTGGTTGATATTTCAAAAGCATATCAAAAATTAAATCTTCAACTTCGAAGTACTTGTTACGTATTGAATCAGATAGTTCATGAACTTGGTCAGTAGTATTTTTTCCTTCAAGATACGAATCAACTGCCAATGAGATGCACTCAATTGCCATGTCTCCCATTTCAGACATTATTTGGGATAATTTTTCCAATGAAGGATCAATTAGTCTAGTCATTATCCAAACTGCCCCTGAACATATTTTGCCGTCAATTCATTTTTTGGGTCAGTGAATAGTTTCTTGGTCTCTCTAAATTCAATCAAATCACCTAGATACATGAATCCAGTGTAATCTGAAACACGCACTGCCTGTTGCATGTTATGAGTTACAATAATTATGGTGTACTCTTTTTTCAATTCAGTTATTGTTTCTTCAATTTTTTGAGTTGCGATTGGATCTAGGGCTGATGCAGGCTCATCCATTAGTAAAACTTCAGGCTGGATAGCAAGTGCTCTTGCAATACATAGACGTTGTTGTTGGCCACCAGATAATTCAATTGCAGATTTTTTCAAATCATGTTTTACTTCATCCCAAAGATATGCCATCTTCAATGAATCCTCTACAATCTCATCTAGAATTTTTTTATCTCTGACTCCATTTAGTCTCAAACCTGCAGTTACATTATCGTAAATTGACATGGTTGGAAATGGGTTTGGTTTTTGGAAAACCATACCAACTTTTCTTCTGTGATAGATAGGATCAATTGATTTATCATAAAGATCAATATTATCAATCATTACTTTTCCATCAACTCTTGCATTTTTTGTCATGTCATGCATTCGATTTAGACAACGAAGAAATGTTGTTTTCCCACAACCAGATGGACCTATCAAGGCAGTGACTGATCTTTCTTTGAATTTCATTGTGACATTTTTGACAGCTTCAATTCTATCATAACTTATAGTGACATTTTCTGCAATCATTTTGTATTTTTCAGAATCAATTGTAGGAAGAGTAGATTTTGTTTGTGTTTCCATGTTAGTAGATGTACTTAGTGTTGTCAATTTTTAGCTCGCACTCCTTTGATGAATTGACCAAAAATTCCATTTTTCCTTTTCTTGTTTGCAAAAAAGTATCTAACAGCAAGATTGATTCCCAGAATGATGAAAATTAAAACTAGTGCAGAACCCCAACCCTGAAGCTGTGCACTATCATATGGAAGTAAAGATAATCGCCAAATTCTCAATGGAAGTGCATCCATTGGCACATCCATGCTGCTAAAGAACTGGCTACTACCAAGAATTGTCATAATTAGAGGTGCAGTTTCCCCACCGATTCTAGATACAGATAATAAAATTCCAGTTACCATTCCATTTTTTGCAGCAGAAATTACAATTCTAAAAGTAATTACCCATTTTTTGAGACCTAATGCAGTTCCAGCTTCACGATAAGTAACTGGGACCATCTTAAGAGATTCTTCAGTAGTTCTAGCAACAATTGGAAACATGATTAAAGATAATGCAAAAGCACCTGCCCATACTGAAAAGTGTCCAAGAAGCAACACAATTACCAAGAATGCAAAAATTCCAAGAACGATTGATGGGAATTCCATGAAAACATCATTGAAGAATCGAATTGCTCTGGCAAGTTTGTTGTCACCATATTCAGATAGATATATTCCTGACATGACGCCTATCGGCACCCCAATCAAACTCGAAAGTCCAATTATTATCAAAGTTCCTTGAATTGCAGGACCAATTCCCCCTTCACCAGAACCAATGGCTCCTGGAGTTTCAGTGAGAAATTCATAGCTAATAGCTGCCAATCCATTTTTGAAAACTTCAACAAGGATACTACCTAGTGGGATAATTGCAATTATCACACATGCAAAAACAATTATCCTAACTGTCTTGTCTACCAAAAGACGTTTTGCAACATTTTGTTTGAATAATGATCTATACTCTTGTCGTCTTTGATTTGTAGTAATCAATTGTTAATTGCACCCTCCTTTACTTTTAACATCCTAGTAACTAAAACATGGGCAACAATATTGATGACAATTGCAATTAGTAACAAAACCAAAGCAACTGCAATCAATGCAGGAAGATGTAAAGATGCAGGTGATGCTTCAACAAACTCATTTGCAATAATACTAGACATTGTTTGACTTGGTTTGAAAAAGGATGAAGGAATTGCAGCTATTCCTGTTGCATTTCCAATCAACATAGTTACTGCCATTGTTTCGCCAACTGCTCTACCAAGTCCAAGGATAGATGCGCCAATTAATCCAGTTTTAGAATAAGGGAATACTGCTAGCTTAAACATTTCCCATCTTGTTGCACCTAACATGTAAGCTGCTTCTTTTTGTTGTTGAGGAACAGCTTTCATTACTTCACGTGAGACTGCAGAGACAGTGGGAATAATCATAATAGCTAAAATTACACTTGCAGTGATGATGTCAAGACCAAATGGAGTTCCTGAAAATAAAAATATTGAATCGCCAAAAACTGCGTGTAATGGTTCTTCAACCCAATCCTTAAAGTAAAGTCGAAAAACAAAAAGGCCCCAGAGACCATAAATTACACTTGGAACTGCAGCTAAAAGTTCAACTAAAAATCCTAATGGGCCACCAATTTTTGCAGGGGCATCTGAGATGAACATTGCAATTCCAATGCTAAGAGGAACTCCAATTGCCATTGCCAAAGCAGCCGTTACAAGCGTGCCTAGAATGTAGGGTAACGCCCCAAAAGACTCTCTTCCTTCAACTGCATTCCAATCAGTTCCAATGACAAATGAAAGACCTTCTTCTTCCCAAATTGGATAAGATTCAGAAATTAACTGAAATATCATCAAAGCTATCATTACTAAAACAAATGTTCCTGCAACAGTAGCGCCTATCTTGAAAATCTTATCAGAGAGGATCCGTTGTTTGTGGGGGACAATTAGTTTTTTCTCCACATAGTATTGGCAAAAAATATGGGTTATCTAGAAAACGTACAGGAATTATGTAGTCTATGAAAGAGGTTTAGTTCTATATAGAATATGAACTAAAGCGGTATATCTCCAAAAATGCAATTAGGGTTATAGTTGCATGTTATGAGAGACATTAAACAAACAAGACGATTACAACTAACTGGAAAGTCTACGTATATTGTATCAATACCAAAAACTTGGATTAATGAATTACAAATAAAACAAAAATCGGACATCACACTAGTAAAGAATCTAAATAACTCAATAACATTATTTCAAGAAGATGAAAGTAAAAAGAATCATGCTGTTGCATCAATTGGAAAAAATGATTCAAAAGAATCCATAAGAAGAAAGATCATTGCAATGTATCTTTCAGGTTATAAGACTATTGAAATTAAAACAAAAGGAATGGAAATTCCTAGCACTCATAGAGGTGCAATTAGAGATTTAGTTAGAACTACACTAATGGGAACTGAGATTGTAGAGGCAAGCGCAGAGAAAATAACATTACAAGTTCTAACACAACTTGCACAATTATCATTTGATGTAGCATTAAAGAGAATGTACATTACTGCCACAAACATGCACAATGATGCAATGAGCGCATTAAAGGAATCAGATTCAAAGTATGCTGAAGAAGTACTAAAAATGGACGATGAAGTAGACAGATTCAGCCTATATTTGATGAGAAATCTAAACTTGGCATTAGAGAATGCACAAGTTTTACTAGATTCTGGCCTCGAAAAACCCTCAGATTGTTTAGGATATAGAACAATTGTAAAATGTGTTGAAAGAATTGCAGACCATGCAGGACTTGTTGCAAAGAAGGTAAAGTATCTAGATTCTCCAATAGATAAAGAAATTCTAAAAGAAATAGAGCAGATTAGTAAAGAATCACTCACAGTTTTTGAGAATTCAATTACAGCATTTTCCAAAAGAGACTACGAAATGGCTGAAAAAGTAGCATCAAGTGTGACCAATGTAATAGAAAAGGAGAAAAAACTAATGGATTCTCTAAAACCTGATAACAATACTGCCATAATAAAATTAATTTTAGAAGATATCAGAAGAACTGCAGAATATTCAAGGGACATATCTGAAATCACAATAGATGAAACAGTACAAAGAGTCATTGAAGAATCTTAAAAAAATAAAAAAATAAAGTTAAGGATTTTATCCTCGTTGTTTTCTAATTCCGTAAAACAGCATAGCTGGTGCTGCAAAATACATTCCTAGATTCATTAGAATCACACCAATACCATATCCTAACACTTCAAAGTCTGATTCTGCATATTCCATGATTGCAAGGGAATTTAACAATGGAGTTATTCCGATCTTAACCATTTCCTTGAATACAGGGTTTTCTCTTTCCATATCAGCTATT
>JBHHVF010000067.1:0-5168 GCA_046754145.1 Candidatus Nitrosopumilus sp. | reverse complement strand
CGATCATTAGGATTTTTTTTTCCTAAAAGATTTCCTAGGAAGGATTTGTTTGAAACGGAGACTAAAATAGGAAAATTTTGTTTTACTGAATTCAGATTTTTGATTATTGATAGATCTCTTTCTATCCAATCTGATTTGATTTTTGTAAAAAATGGTCCTTTTCCGGTTTTTCTAAAAAATCCAACTGCAGGATCTAATACAATTTTTTTAGATGGAACATGTGATTTTTTTGCAATTTTTAAGCTCTCTTGAAGTAGTTTTTTGGTTGTTGTTATAGGATTTCCAGAAATGATTTTAGAATCATATGCACACAAAATTAGAGATGGAGAAAATTTTGAAATAACTTCTTGCATTTTTTTATCATACTTTAATCCAGAAATATCATTGATTATTTCAACCCCATATTCTAAAGCATCTCTAGCAACATTAGCTCTACATGTATCAACAGAGATTGGAAGGTTTGATGCGTTTTGAATTATTTTAATTGCATCAAGAATTCTTTTTGATTCAACTTTTTCAGATACTGTTGTAGATAGATAAGGTGCAGTAGACATACCTCCAACATCGATAAAATCTGTACCTTCATTTTCCATCTGTTTTATGGAATTTTTTATGTCAGTTTTTGTTGTGTTAATTGATTTTTTGTAAAATGATTCAGGACTGGTGTTAAGAATACTCATTATACGTACAGGATTTTTTCCACCTACACCTACATTCCCAATTCTAGTCACATCATTTATCAAAAACTAATGCAATTTGAGTCATATGATGATTTCAGGTTGGGAGAAGAGATATTCAGATATTTTAAAAGAATTCAAGTATAGTGAAAAAAAAGATAAAGAATCAGCCATATTTTTAAACTCAATTCTAAAAAAATCAAATGTAAATGAAAAAATTATCAAGTTGGTAAAAGGCAAAACAGTTTTTGTTATAGGCTCTGGACCTTCATTGTCAACTGCTATTCCAAAACTAAAAAATTTCAAAAAATCAATAAAAATTGCTGCGGATAGTTCAGTTAAGCATCTTGTAGAAAATGGAATTATTCCAGATATTATCATTACTGATTTAGATGGGGATGAAAATACGTTTAAAAAAATTGCTAAAACAAAATCAATATTTGTTGTACATGCACATGGGGATAATATAGAAAAACTTGATTTTTCAAAAAAATTCAAAAATTGTATAGGAACAACTCAATCAAAATCTTTTAGTAAGATACAAAATTTTGGAGGATTCACAGATGGTGATAGAGGAGTTTTTCTAGCTAATCATTATGGTGCAAAAAAAATTATTTTGTTTGGAATGGATTTTGGAGATCGGATTGGAAAATTTTCAAATACAAAAAAAACAGAAAGAAAAATAAAATTAATGAAATTACAAAGAGGAAGGTCACTTTTGGAGTGGTTATCAACTATTACAAAGTCTGAATTATTTACTACGTCAAAGCCAATTAACGGGTTTAAAAAAATATCATACAAGGATGTAGATAACATAATTACCTAGAATGCATTTAATACCCATCGCTCATTTATCAAATTATGAAATTCTCAGAGGAGCAAGTTAAAGAAATTGTTGCTTTGAAGGAAAGTTTGATCGAACAAATCGACAAACATCAAGAATCTATAGAAACATTAGAAAAAAATATCACGGTTTTAGATTTATTCTTAAAGGATTCTAGTTTTACAAAAGCATCACAGTTAGAAACAACAAGAAATGCAGAGATTCAAGTTAAAACAGAGAATACAAAAAAACCTGAAAAAAATTCTATTCCAATTAAAAGAGCAGGTGATGACAAAGTAATTGCCAATGCATATGTCACACCTGAGCAAGTTTCTATAATTTTAGATGATGAAATTGAGATTAGTGATGATACCCCACCCTTCAAATCATTCTTTTTAGATAGGATTATTGGAGAAATGAAAAAGAAGGATTTTGCAGCAGTAGAAAATGGAAAAATCCAAAAAGAATCAATTATTGATTATATTATAAACAAAAATGGTTCAGACATAAGAGAAATCATTATCAAAAACTATAGGCAAAAAGAAAGAGTAAACGAGCTAATCAATACAGCAGGATGGTCATTAACTCGAATGCTTGAAAATATCAAAAAGTGATAACATGGATAAAATTCTAGTTTTAGATTTTGGGTCACAATACAGCCATTTGATTTGTAGAAGAATAAGAGAATTTTCTGTTTATGCAGAACTTGTTCCTTTTGACATTAGTTATGAAGAATTACAAAAACATAATCCAAAGGGAATAATTTTTTCAGGAGGTCCATCTAGTGTTTATAATTCAGATGCACCAGTTCCAGAAAACAAAATTTTTGATATGAATTTACCATTACTTGGAATCTGTTATGGACATCAATTAATTGTAAACAAATATGGAGGTAAAATAAAAAGAGCAAACAAAGAATATGGTTCATCTTTACTTACAATTGATAATGATAAAGATCTTCTAAGTGGTGTAGGAGAATCAGTTAGAGCATGGATGAGTCATGGTGATGAAGCGGAAGAAATTCCACCAGGATTTCAAGTAATAGGACATACAGAAAGTGCAAAGGCTGCTGCAATTGCATCAGAAGAAAAATCAATCTATGGAATTCAATTTCATCCTGAAGTGGTACATACAGAGCAAGGTACTGAAATTCTCAAGAATTTTGTTTTGAAAGTATGTGAAGCAAAACAAGATTGGACTATGGAAGGTTTCATAGATTCAGCAGTAGAAAAAATTTCAAAGATAGAAGGAAATGTACTTTGTGGAGTTAGTGGAGGCATAGATTCAACGGTAGTTGCACTAATAATTCACAAAGCAATTGGAGATAGACTCAAGTGTGTTTTTGTAAATAATGGTTTGTTGCGATTAAATGAAGAAGTAGAAGTAGAGGAAATGTTCAAAAATAATTTTAATGTAAATTTTACAGCAGTTAATGCAACTGATGAATTTCTTGGAAAACTCAAAGGAGTTGAAGATCCTGAAAGAAAAAGAAAGGTAGTAGGAGAAGAGTTTATTCATGTTTTTACCGAGTTTGCTGAAAAAAATGGTCCTTTCAAATGGTTAGCTCAAGGAACACTCTATCCAGATGTAATTGAAAGTGGAGTTTCAAAGGGACCAGCAGCTGTAATCAAGTCTCATCACAATGTAGGAGGATTACCAGATTGGCTTAATTTAGAAGTTTTAGAACCATTAAGAGAATTATACAAAGATGAGGTAAGAAAGATAGCAAAAATTCTAAAAGTTCCAGAGAAACTTTTCATGAGACATCCATTTCCCGGTCCAGGGTTAGCTGTCAGAGTGATAGGAGAAGTGACCTCAGCAAAACTGCAAATTTCTAAAATAGCAAGTAAGATTGTTGAAGATGAATTAATGGAAGCTGATTTGTATGACAAAGTTTGGCAGGCTTATGCTGCAGTTGGAGATGATAAAGCAGTAGGCGTTGTTGGAGATGAAAGAAGATATGGAAACATTGTCATGATACGAGTGGTAGATTCTATTGACGCTATGACTGCAGATTGGACAAGACTTCCACATGGTCTTTTAGAAAAAATTAGTAATAGAATTACAAATGAAATTGAAGATGTTACATGGGTGACTTACACCATTTCAAGTAAACCTCCTGCAACAATTGAACCACAGTAGTGATAAAGATGGAATATGAAAAAATTTGCGATGAAATTTTAGAATGTGACCAAAAAATCAGATATGTAGGCATATATGATTATGGCGAACTTTATGACAAAATGCGACCCGAGATAAAGAATCATTTGTCAAGAGAAGAAACTGAATTGTCTTTATCACAGGCAGTTTATAGATGGTCTACCCGTAAAAAGACTGCAGAAAAAATTGGAAGGCCTATTTTTGCATTAGCAAAATATGAGAAAATTTATCGAATAACTATTCCCAGTATAGGTGCAGGCTTAATTTTGATTAGCACAGAATTAGATGCAAACGTAATTGAAATTGTCGATAAGGTTTTAGAAATTAAAAATAAATATTCTTGAAGTTGTAAATTAATTAAAATTTACATTAATTGTTCCTTCAGAAATTAGATACTCCAGTGCTGCTAGTAATTCACTTTCTGAAATGGTTTCTTCTGCATACCAAACAAAAATATCATGTACCCAAGAAGGAATTTTAGATAATTCTTCACTTTCTTCAACATCATCTCTTAGATCTAAAATTATTGCATCAATAGAATCATCTAGAGTATCTTCACGGTCAGCTTCATCTTCCATTGCACAAATTGGGGAAAGCTCTTCATCAAATTCAATCAAATCTGGATTCTCAGAAAAAAAATCAAGTTGTTCCTCATCAGTCATATCACAAAAAGTTTCTAGTTGATACTCAAGATCGTCATAATATTCATCAAGTGA
Organism: Candidatus Nitrosopumilus sp.; assembly: GCA_046754145.1. GTDB lineage: Archaea > Thermoproteota > Nitrososphaeria > Nitrososphaerales > Nitrosopumilaceae > Nitrosopumilus. The sequence continues at coordinate 792 of JBHHVF010000067.1, read as the reverse complement.
TTCTTCAGGTTCTACTAATTCTTCAGGTTCTACTAATTCTTCAGGTTCTACTAATTCTTCAACGTCATTTTGAGTAACAGTTACCGGCATACTTGATTTAACAATAGAAAATGTTGAGAAATTTTCAATAGATCCATATTCAGAATAAACTCTAAGTACATAATCTCCTATCAAGTCCTCATCATTTTGACCAGGTTCAATATAGTGTAAAATTTGAACTCCAAACAAATTATCATTAGCACCACCAATAACCTTAGGGAAAATTTCAGTATCTTTGATAATTTCTCCATCACTAACTCTAGTTACTTCCATGTAGGTATAACCATCTTGAGGATTATAGTTTTGAATTTCAATATCAGCCCTGATCATTTGTGGACTATCATCAAGATCAATAATATCTCCAGAAACAAAATCTATTGTAATTATAGGTAATTCTTCATCAGCATTAACTTGGCTTACTTGAAGTAAAATAAATACAGAAAATACACTAAGGACTATCTTTGAAATCAATTTTCCCCAAGTACTCTTAGGTCATGACGAATATATCTATAATCTACATTTTTGTTGACAAATAGATTCCAAAATGGAATTTATCAGTCAAAGTAGACATGCACCAAAAACTCCAGCAGAATCACCTAGTTTATTTTTCAAGATTGGAGTATCAATGGAATCTGAAAAAACTTTGTTGTAAACTGATTCTTTTCCTTCAGTATACAAAAAATCAATGTTTGATAAACCACCACCTAAAACAATTACATCTGGATCTAAGATATCTATAACATTAGCAAGACC
>JBHHVF010000066.1:0-5221 GCA_046754145.1 Candidatus Nitrosopumilus sp. | reverse complement strand
TGTGCAAGAACCAGCTGTGCAAGAACCAGCTGTGCAAGAACCAGCTGTGCAAGAACCAGCTGTGCAAGAATCCATAAATGAAAATGTTCCAGAATTACCTGAAGATATAATTTCATTGATTGATGAATTGTCAAGAGACTTTGATCCAGAAGAAGTATTTGAATTAACAAAAGTTCATTGTAAAGGATTGAATATGTCCATTGATGAAAAAAAATTGAAAGAAGTAATAAACAAAAAAAATAATTCAAAATCTTCAGTAATAGAAAATAATGAAGCTAGTTCAGAAATGGAAGATTTATTGGCAAAAACACTTGCAAACGAGGTGAAATAATGGCATCTGGAATGATAAGTGAAGGAATTTTAATCATAGCGTCAGTAATCATAGCAGGGCTCATTACAGGAATCGTAATTAGTAAAGTAGGTACATTTGAAGGATATTACACAGCAACTAGCGAAGCTCAAAAAGAAAAGATGTTAAGTAAATTTGAAATAATTCATGTTAGTCAATTAAACAGCACTTCAGCAAATATTTGGATAAAAAATACAGGACTTACACCAATAGTAGAATTAAACAAGTTTGATGTGTATTTTGGGCCTGTTACTGGAGCAGATATTGTTCAGTATTCTTCTGGTTCTACACCTCAATGGATTTTTAATGGAACTTCTGTAACTTCTGTATGGTCTGAAGGAGAAACCATTCAGATTACATTACAAGATGATTCTGCATTACAAAGTAGTACATCATATCTTGTCCAACTAACTATCTCAAACGGTGAATCCGACGACTATATTTTCTCAGTACCGTAGGTGAGCTTCAATGGGATTAAGTAATGCGATCGGGGGCGGCATCATCATGTTTGGAATAACATATGTAATTTTCACTTTTGGAGGATTAACTGATCAGGCAGCATCATTTTCAGATACATCTTCTGAAACAACTATCTGGGAAAGTAAACTTCTTAAAACATCTATCAATGTTAGCATACCAAATCCTCCAGGAACTGACACTGCCTTTGATTTTGATATTACAAATAACAATTTAGAAAAATTATGGGAATTTGATAAATTTGATGTGATTGTCACTTATGACAGTAGCGGAATCACACATACAGAAACTTTGAGCTATGATTCAGCATGTCCTCCAATCACAGGCGAATGGTGTATTAATTCATGGACAAATGATATTTTAGATCCAAAAATTCTCAACAATGGTGAAACAATTACAGTTAATGTAGAAGTTTCTAATAATTTACAAAGCGGCACTAACTTGATAATCATAGTATCTACTCAAAACGGAGTAGTTTCAAGTGCTACTACCACTGTTTAAGTTCTGTTCAAATAAATCAAACATTTTCTTTAATAGAAAATTCTCATAATTTCATTTGTATCAAATTGAGGTGTACTAATGCTTAATATTATTTCAACAGGAAATGAGGAAATAGATAGACAGTTTGGAGGAGGCATCCCATCACCATCACTCGTTTTTGTTGAAGGGGCACATGGAACTGGAAAAAGTGCAATCTCAGCTCAAATAATGAGCGGATTACTTGCAGAGAGAAAAAAACTACTTTGTGTAATAGAAAATACAGTTAAACAACATATTCAAAAAATGAAATCCATTACATTTAATTTTTCAAAACCTTTTGTTCGGAGTCAATTGATATTTGTTCCAATGTATGTCAAAGACGCCAAGTGGTCAGAAGAAAATTCAGAAAAAATTTTACCTGCAATTAAAGAATTCATTATGGAAAAAATAGACAAGGTTGACGGAGTAATAATTGATTCAATTTCTCCAATGGTATTGAATTCAAACAATGAATCCATTTTGGATTTTCTTTCATTTTGTAAACAAGTTGTTGCTAAAGGAAAAACTGTAATAATCACAAGCCATTCTTCTGATTTTTCTAAAGCTACTAACACATCCATGATAGGCACAGCCGATGTTTATCTCAAATTAGGTACTGTTGTTGTAGGAGACAAGGAAGTAAAAACTCTCAAAATTATAAAATTACTAGGTGCAAAAGATGCTCCTGAGGCAGGATTTGCTTTTGAGGTAGATCTAATTTTTGGCATCAAGATCGTTCCAGTGTCAATGGCTAATGCATAGGTGAAAGAATGGGATTTGATATATCAAAAATTAATGATAAGGAATTTGTAGAAAAAATTAATCAAAAACCATATCTTAAAGATTATCTAGAAACATATCAAGGAAAAGGAAACCCGCTCCCTCTTTTTTCAGAGGAATTAAAAGCTGAGCACAAAAAACTAAAAGAACCAAATTTAATTTATGCAATCGCAGAAGAGACATTTATTCACATCAATCCACATACGACTGCAGATGATGGATATAATGAATACGTCATCATAGAACCAGATGAACCTGATAGAGAATTAATGGAATTTGCTGACAAAGTATTTGCTTCAAGAGCAGGAGGACTAGACCCCCCTGTAGAAATCACTGAAAGATTTAACATGGTAGATACATATCTAAATGAGACACTAATTTCATCTTCAGGTCCGGTAGACTATACAAAACTTGGAGATCCATTTTCATTAAAAAAATTCCCAGTAGAGAAAAAAAAGTTAAGTAATTTAAAATATCACTTTCTACAAAAAAGAGCAGGGACAGGATTATTAGATCCCTTTCTAAATGATCCAAATTTAGAAGATATTTCGATCATTGGAGCAGGAAACATGTACATCATACACAAAGCATTTGGAACATTAAAAGTCCCAGTTTTTCTTAGTGTAGATGCCATTGATGAATTGATTATCAGTTTATCAGAGCAATTTGGAAAAACTATTTCTCATGCAAAGCCAGTAGTGGATGCAACCTTACCTGATGGTTCTAGAATTAACATTGTTTTTGGTAAAGATATCAGCAGAAAAGGAACAAATGCGACGATTAGAAAATTTGCAAGTACTCCATTATCAATAATTCAAGTTCTCACTTCAGGTGTAATGAATTTCACGGAAGTGGCATATTTGTGGATGATGTTAGAAGCTGGAATGAGTCTTTTTGTGAATGGAGAAACAGCTTCAGGTAAAACAACTACATTGATGGGATTAACTGCATTCATTCCATCAAATTGGAAAGTAGTAACAATTGAGGATACCCCAGAATTAACACTACCTCATAACAATTGGATTACAGAGGCCACTAGAAACACAGGAAATGCCGCTTCTAGTGTAACGATGGATGATTTGCTTAAAGCAGCATTAAGACAACGACCAAATTACATTCTCGTAGGAGAAATCAGAGGGGCAGAAGGGAATGTAGCATTTTCAGCTATGCAGACAGGACACCCAGTAATTGCAACATTTCACGCTGCAGGCATGGTACCACTCATTCAGAGACTCTCCAATGATCCAATAAACATCCCAAAAACATACATGGAAAATTTGAATTTAGCATTGTTTCAAGGAGCTGTACTTAATCCAGAAGGGAAAAGAGTTAGACGAGTATTATCAATTAATGAAATTTTAGGAATATCAAATGACGGAAATGTGATGTTCATCCCAGTTTTTGATTGGGATGCTGGAACAGACACAGTTAGATTCAAAGGAAAAGGAAGTAGTGCTCTTTTCATTTCAAAGGTTTTGGAAAAGAGAGGAATGAAGAAAAAAGACGAGGGATTATTATATGATGAATTAGAATTACGTGCAAAAATTTTAGAAAAAATGATGGAGAAAAAAATCTTCAATTATTATGATGTATTTAATGCAATTTCACATTGTAACGAAATTGGTCTTGATGAATATCTAAAGGAGCTTGAAGAACAATGATGGTTAACAAAGTAAAAGATATGAAAAATCTTCTTGCTTCAGGTGGAAAAGTGGATGAGAATTTTGTTTATTTCATTGCATTATTGTATTGTATTTCTACAGGGGAAATTGGTGCAGTAGAGCTATTCAAAACTGGAAAAGATTCTAAATACGGGAAATATTCTGAGGCATTTAGGGATACATATAGACTAGGAGTAGGGTGGTCATATGGTCTTGCATCAGCATGTGAGATGATAGGAAGAAAAGTTTCTAATAAAAAAGATGACCCAATGAAACTGTTGCTGGTAAAATTATCTCAAGTTGTTAGATTAGGAGATGATTTGAAGACATTTTTTAGAGATGAATTAAAGAATTCATTAGCATCATATGCCATAAGATATGAGGCAAATCTTGAAACACAAAAATTATTTTCTGAAATGTTTTACACTTTAATGTCTACAGCATCATTTATGATTTCTGCAAATTCAATCATGAGCATGCTTATGGGATTTGGAGATTCAGAACAAATTCTAATTGTTTCAATGATGGGCACAGGTGGTGGCATGGCAGTTTTTGTTGTAATGATGTATTTCATGTTTCCAAGAGATAAATTAGCACATACAGATAATGCAATTGAAAAAGCATTTAGAATGAAAATGTACATAGGTATTTTTGGCACAGTAGGAATTTCCTCCGTACTTTTGATTTCAGGAATGGTTCCACCAATTCTCGCTGTTGGAATAGGAGGAATCCCACTACTGTATCCCGGAATATTAGCAAAAAAGGAAGAAACAAAAATTTCAACATATACTGAATGGTACCCAACATTTATTCTTCATTTTGGCCAATTGTTCTCCACCGTTGGATCTATGGGTCAAGCATTGCAAGCAGTCATGAGAAGTAATTTCGGTACAATTCAAGTTTTCATTGATTCATTAAAAAATAGAATCAAAAATAGAATTGATCAGACTATTTGTTTTCAATTGTTTTCCATTGAATCCAGACACCATATCATTGCAAGTGGAAACGATATTGTTTCAACATCAATATACAAAGGTGCAGATATGAATTTAGTAGGAAATGTTGTAGCAGACATCACTAAAAAGATTAATGAATTAAGAGGGAAAAGAGCTCAAAATGCATCAACATTTCAATTAGTGGTAGTCATTCTCCATGTCCTTTCACTGTCAATATTTGGATTGATGAACAAATTAACAGAATTATTTAATGATTTGTCAGAAGGAGATCTTTCAAATGCTGCTTTTGAATTAACTCCAATCGACCCAGTTCTAATGAGCATGCTAATGCCAGTATTACTAATAATGACATCAGTAATTAGCGGATTTGCAATAAAAATTATCCAAGGTGGACTTTACAAGACAGTATTTTTCCACATCGGAATATTGTTAGTGGTAGGAGGAATCTCAATGTTTGCCATAAGTTATTTCATGGCAGA
>JBHHVF010000065.1:0-5333 GCA_046754145.1 Candidatus Nitrosopumilus sp. | reverse complement strand
CAGCCTTTACTAATAGACCAACACATCGGTTCAGCCACTTACATAGAGACTATGCACGATGAATTCATTTTCAATTCATTAAGTGGAACATATACACGACTTGTACAATGATTTTATTTTTAATCACCTAATAGCGGATGCTGTAGATTTTTGTGATTTAAAATCCCATTAGTGAATACTATGCACTACAATTTACACTGTAATTGAAAATAACATACAACCGCTTGTATTATATCAAATTATCAACGCTAGTATGGCCATGGGACTCTCTAATTCATTTGAAAAACTGAATATTGATTTATCAGATTTTGAAGAAATTTTATCTGATCATTCTATTGTTGCTGTAACTGATAAAGAAGGAATTATTGTTTATGCAAACAAGAAATTCTGTGAGATTTCAAAATATTCTGAAGAGGAACTACTTGGAGAAAATCATAGAATACTAAAATCTGATGAACACTCTGATGAATTTTTTACTGAGATGTGGGATACAATATCATCTGGAACTGTCTGGAAGGGTGAAATAAAAAATCGTGCAAAAGATGGCTCATTTTATTGGCTAAAAACTACTCTTATTCCAATTTTTGATTCTCAAAAAAATATCAAAAATTATGTAGCTATTAGAACTGATATTACAAAAGAAAAACAAATTCAAGAACGTCTTTTAGAAATGGAAGAGCAACTTCTAAAACAAAATGAAGATTTACTTTCTAAAGTAGAAAGTAAAAGTCGAGAACTGGTAAAATCTGAACGATTAGCGACAATTGGTACAATGGCAAGTAGAGTTGCTCATGATTTGAAAAATCCTTTAACTGTTATGCATACTTATGCTGAGATGTTAACTCCTGAAATACTTGCAAAATTAGACTCCAAAGATAAAGAAAAATGGTTCCGATTACAAAATTCTATTTTTGATATGAATAGAATTATTGAAGATGTTTTGGATTTTGCAAGAACAAGTGAAATTAAAAAGAAAAAAGCATCTCTCTTGAGTATTTTGAAATTGGCAGTAAACCACGTTAAGACATCTTATGGTGTAATAATTAATTTGCCTGAAAATGATATCTCTTTGAAATGTGATTCAAGAAAGTTGGAAGGTGTAATATCTAATCTTCTTAATAATGCCGTTGCTGCAGTAGACGGACAAGGTGAAATTGATGTGTCAATGTCTTCTGATTCTAAATTTATTACAATTCAAATAAAAGACTCTGGTCCTGGAATCCCTGAGGAGAATTTAGAGAAGATTTTTGAGCCTATGTTTACCACAAAAAGGACTGGAACCGGATTGGGATTGGTTATTTGTAAAAGTATTGTTGAGCAACATGGAGGTACAATCTCTGTATCTAACAAACCTACAACCTTTACACTCAAACTACCTGTCTGAAAACTTAGTTTTATTCAAATGTCTGTTCTATTGAAAATGATGCAATAAAATTACAATTATCTCCGTCGATTGTTGGCTCTGTTAATGGGAACCAGAAATGTAGGAGATAGTCTCCAGGGTCCGCATCAAATCTAAATTTTCCTGACCATCCACTTTGATCACCAATTTCAGTTATTGGTTCTGATGAAAATTCAAATGATTCTGCACCTGTCTCTATGTTTTTTTGGATTAAATCATCACCAGTACTTTCTGGAAAAATAAAATATTCATGGTCTGTTGTAATAATTACAGGATCTATTCTTTTATCTGGGTCATTTTGTTTGAACCACTTATTTGTAGCGTGAAATTCTTCATCAAAAAAATCTAATGTTCTGATTCCTGGTGTTGGATGTGGTGCAGATAAACCAATTTTCATTCTGGCACTTTCATGATCAATTCCATTGACACATTCACCTGTTATCTTCATTTCCAATTGTTTTGGTTTGTTAGGTTTGTTAGGTTTTATTACTTTCAAGTAAACATCATCTGCACCATCAAAATTCATGTCATCACTTCCTTCAAGTTCTACTATCTTCATTTTTTTGAACTTTGGATCTTTGAGTGCTTTTTTAATTTGATCCCAAGCCTTTCCATAATTTTTATTGGCTTTACTATAATTATCATCTTCTAAGAACTCATTACCTTTTTCAAATTTCTTAATGGCATTATCTATTTTTTTTATTCCTTTATCACTCATTATGATATCTTCAATACTTTCTATTCCATTTCCAACAAGTGCTTTATCTACTTCTGCTATTCTGATATTAATCTGTAAGATATCTGCTTTAATTGAATCTGATTCTTTTTTATTTTTCAATATTTTATCTAATTTGTTAACTGCATTTTGATCTGCATTGAATACTTTCTTTCCTGATTTGAAATTTAAGGTTGATTCATCCTTCCAAAATTTGTCCTTCAGACTTTTTTCAATCTGCTTAATTGCTGATCCTATACTCTTTTTTGTTTTTTTAACATCTGAATTATTTTTTATAATTTCTAAATCTTGTATGATGTTTTCTTTTTCTTCAATTGGTGTTAGTGCATAAGCTTCTGTATTCATTGAATAACCAAATGATAGCAGCATTATTGAAAAGAAAACTGCAGCAATCTTTTTCATTTAATTCACTTTATTTCCATATTCTATATTCATTAAGGATTGTACATAATGGATATTACAACATCTTTGATTATTTCCCATTTTTGGGATATCGTGATTAGGTTGCTTTATCCTTCTTCAAATTCTATGTCTTTTTGTAACTCTTCAGGCATTCCTATCCACCATTCTTTGCTATTCTCAGACATTCTATCACCAAAGATCTAATGTTGCTAATAGATCTGTTGGTTAAATCTTCAAAGTAACTGTTTAACAAAATATGACAAAATTTAGTCTTTTGAATAACTGATATCTGAGGACTCTTCTGGAATCTTAATTTTTACAACAAGTGTATCTCCTAATTTGTTAAACACCCTTTGACGTTTTTCATTAGTCAGGATCCAACCTAATACTACATCTATTGGTAACAGAAATGATTTCCCAAAACTACTGACTATAGTTCCTTTCAAACTAGGTTTGTTTCCATAAATGTCTGTCACTTTCAAATTGAGAATTTTTTTCCCTATTGTTTGACCTGTTTTGTATTCCAAAATTGTCCAATATGCAAAGAACAAGAGACTCGTTGGAATGTATTGTGTACTTTCTGCCCAAAAAATATCTTCTTCATATTCATAATTAATCGTTCCAAAAGACGCAAAAATTATTGATGTTGAAATAACTGAAATTATAATAAAATCAATCAACCAAGCGATGAATCTGTCTGTCCATTTTGCAATAATTATTTTTGAAGACATGTTTGAGTCTGAATCACTCATGGAATTACTAGTCATTTCAAATTAATAAAATATGTTAATCATTAGTTAACCCCAATTACAACACAGTTGCTTTATCTATGTATGAGAATGAAAATTATGAAAGCAAAATTTGCAACATCTTGTTCTTCATGTGGTGATAGGATCCAACCTGGAAAAGAGATTGCTAAAAATAACGATGAAAAATGGGTTCATAAGCACTGTGCTGAGGATTCAGAAGGTTTACCCTAGAAATTAATAGTCTCATCATATAACTAAATTTGAAAATATTTTTGGTCTCGATAAATCCACTGGATGTTTTTTTATGGACTCTTCGTCGAAATGAAAAAGATGTTGTAAATCTTTACAACACCTTATCTCCAGTAATGCAACTTGCAACTGGTGGTTCTATGCTCAATTTTGGATTTTGGGATGATGAAAACACTGACCCTATTTCTGCTCAAGAAAATCTTTGTTCATATTTTGCAAAAATTGCAGAATTAGAAACTGCTAAAATAATTATTGATGTAGGGAGTGGACTATCAGCCCCTGCAATTTTTTGGAGAGATAATTTTGAAAAATTGTCAATTAATTGTGTAAATATCAATTATTCACAACTTCTTCATGCAGGTACTCGAAAAAATATTGAACTAGTCAATTCATCTTCTACAAAATTACCTTTTGCTAAAAAATCTGTTGATCGTGTTTTGGCTTTAGAGTCTGCCCAACATTTCAAACCTTTTTCAGAATTTATCTCTGAATCAAAAAGAGTGTTATCTGATTCTGGATTGCTTATTATTGCAATTCCTATCACTGTTGACACTTCTTCAATTTCAAAATTAGGGATTTTGAAATTTACTTGGTCATCAGAGCATTATAGATTAGATCAGATTCGCCGTTTGATCACGATGGGAGGATTTACAATTTCTGAGGAACAATTAATTGGTTCTTCTGTTTACGATCCTTTGGCAGATTACTATCTTCAAAAAAGAAACCAACTAAAAAAATTGATCTTACAACAATATTCTTCATATGTAGAAGCACTACTTTTCAAATCACTTCAAAAAATGAAAAAAGCATCACAAGAGAAAGTCATTGATTATGCAATATTCAAATGCCATTTGTAGTAAAATTCTGAGAAATCATAGGCTAGGTTTTTATTTTTGATATTTTGACTTATTTTATCATGTCAGATCCCAATATTGCTTTACAACTGTTTGGTGAAAAATGTAATATTTTACTTGGAGAGTCTGAAATCCGATTTGCAGGAATTGTTGATAAAGATGGTAAACTCATAGCAGGGGGCTTCAAAGAAGGACTTACCCCCTATGAAGGTGATGAGACTAAACTACAGTCTTTTTTTGATTTTGTTTCAAAAGCGTCTATACGAAAAGAATTTGATGAAAGCTTAGGCCCAATAAACTATCTTGCTGCAAGACGAGATAAGGCAGTTTTAGTGAGTTTCCCATTTCCTGTTACTCATATTCTGTTACTAATCTCTGCAGAACCTACTGTCAATATTGAAAGCTTGGCAAAAAAAGTCGTTGAAATCTTTACTGATGTTAAATAAACTTAATTGAACAATCTGGCGAATTCTTTAATTATGCTAAAAATCGGCTTTTAGAATATGATTCGTTATTTTGCAGTTCTTATCTTATCTTTATTGATTTCTTTAAGTTTTTCTTCTGTATATGGAACCGTAAATTCTGCTTCAACTGATAAGTCACTTTATCATAATGGCGATTCGATTATTATCTCTGGTAATGTAGACTATGATTCTGAAATCCCCTCGATAATTATTCAGATTGTTACACCTAGTGGGGGTGGGCTGGCACATATAGCTGCTGTTGTTCCTCAAACTAGTGGTAGTTTTACAAGCCTTCCAATTCATGCTGGTGGTCCAACATGGTCTGAAGATGGATTCTACACAATAAAAATTTCATATGGTGAAAATTTTGAAATACCTGTTGAATATGAAAACTCCTCTAATCCTGAAGAACCAACACCGGAACCAGAACCAACACCAGAACCAACACCAGAACCAACACCAGAACCAACACCAGAA
>JBHHVF010000064.1:0-5433 GCA_046754145.1 Candidatus Nitrosopumilus sp. | reverse complement strand
CAATTTATAATTGAAAAATGCGATCAATGTATTGTATTCCATAGAAACAAAATCTCTCACAAAGGCATTTGGAGATGTAACCGCTGTTGATGATATTTCTTTTTCAGTTGAAAATGGTGAGATCTTTGGATTCTTGGGACCTAATGGTGCTGGAAAAAGCACTACAATAATGATTCTAACAACATTACTAAAACCCACCTCTGGGCATGCTTTGATTTCTGGATTTGATGTAATGACAAATCCAAAGCAAGTACGAAAAAATATTGGATATGTTCAACAAGAAACAACAGTTGATGAATATCTCACTGGAAGAGAAAATCTTCTATTGCAAGCAAAACTCAATCATATTCCAAAAGACGAAATTAACAAAAGAATTGATGAAGTTTTAGATTTAATCGAACTCTCTGACAAACAAAACGAGGCTGTTGTTACATATTCTGGTGGTATGAGAAAGAGACTGGATATCGCAGGAGGGCTTTTGCATAGACCAAAGGTACTATTTCTTGATGAGCCTACAGTTGGATTAGATATCCAAACTAGAAGGAAAATTTGGGAGTATATCAAAAAAATTCATGAAGAGTTTGAGATGACAATCTTTCTAACAACTCACTACATGGAAGAGGCAGATCAACTGTGTGATAGAATTGGAATAATTGATGATGGAAAAATTCAGGTAATTGATTCTCCAGAAAATATGAAAAAAGCAATGGGAAATGAAGTAATTTCTATCATATTAGAAGAAGGGGAAAATCGTGATTTGTTTTTGTCTGATCTTAAAAAAATTGAGTTTGTAAATAAAATAAATGAAGATGGGACCAAACTTACTCTTTTTGCATCAAATGGCACAGAAGTTATTCCAAGAATTTTTCAGATTTCGACAGACCTTGATATCAAAATTGTTTCTATATCACTTACTAGACCTACACTTGATGATGTGTTCATCTCTTATACTGGACATGAAATTAGAGATGATGATTCTGCATTTAATCGAAGACGTGAACATGCAAAAATGAAGAGGTTACGCGCATGAATACTTTGATGTATGATACTTATACAATTTTTTGGAGGGAATTAAAGAGATACAAAAAATCTAGAAGCGGTGTTTTAATTAGATTAATTCAACCTGCAGTTTGGATTATAGTAATTGGAAATACTTTTTCAGGAACTCAACCATTAATTCAATCAGTTGGTTTTCAAGGTGAATACATTGAGTTTATGGCACCTGGTGTGATTATTCTTACTGCAATTTTTACTAGTATCTTTGGTGGTGTCAATACATTATGGGATAGACGATATGGTTTTATGAATAAGGCATTGACTTCTCCAATTTCTCGTTCTTCAATTGCTCTAGGAAAAATGTCTGCAATTTCTCTTATTGCAGCTTTGCAAGCTAGTTTAATTTTGGGTATTGCTTTGGCAATTGGTGTTACTTTTCCAAATCCAATTATGATTGCACCAATCATGGCAATTGTCATTTTATTTTCGTTAGGTTTTTCAGGAATTTCTGTAATGGTTGCAGCCACTGCAAAGTCTCAAGAAACTTTTTGGGGTGTGATTAATTTTCTTGGAATGCCATTGTTTATGCTTAGTCCTGCATTATTTCCATTGGAATTATTACCCGACTGGCTTGCTACTATTGCAAAACTAAATCCTGTCACTTACACTGTTTTGTTGGTCAGAGAGATGATGACAGGCGTGTCTGAAGGAGGAATTCCAATTCTGCTTAGCCTTGGAATCCTCTTTGCATTTGTGTTTGCAATGACTGGTCTTGCAAGCTATGTGTTTACGCGTGAGGTAAACAAGCCATTTTGACATAAAATTGACAAAAATTGTTACATTTACTAACTCTGGTAATGTTTCTCTAATTTTGTCATCATATTTTGTTGAAGTTATCCTTTCTAGTAATGATATTTTCTGTAATACTGTTAGCTAATTCTTTTTCTCAGAATTCTTTTGGATTTGGAGATTATGATTATATCTCTGAATGGGGTTCATTTGGAATTGTAGAGTCTGGACATTTTTCACATCCTCAATTCATTGCAGTAGGTGATGATGGCAGCATCTATGTCAGTGATTTAGGAAACAAGCGTGTTCAAAAATTCTCAAGCAACGGTGAATACATTACCCAATGGGGTAATAGCGGAAAACAGTCTAGAGAATTTCATTATCCGTCTGGAATTGCAGTATCTGATGATTCTGTTTTTGTTGCAGATCGTGATCTAAATAGAATTCAAAAGTTTTCAACTGACGGAGAATTTATCACAGAATGGGGAGAAAAAGGAATCTATGAAGGACAATTCTTCTTCCCAAATGGAATAGCTGTGAATAATGGAATTGTATATGTAGTTGATACAGGTAATCAAAGAATTCAAACGTTTTCAACTGACGGAGAATTTATTTCATCCTTTGGTTCAAGCGGACTTGGAGAAGGACAATTCCTTATTGTTGTTGGAATTGACATTGATGCTGATGGAAATGTCTATGTAACTGATAGAGGAAACAGTAAGGTTGAAAAATTTGATGCTCATGGAGAACTAATTCAATCATTTCCATTTCATTCATCAAACTATAATTTTTCACCTGAAGCCATAGCAGTTGATCCATCAGGTGAGATGTTTATTGTCAATAGTGCCAATGATAGAATTTTACATCTATCTCAAGATTCTGATTTAAATCTAAATGTATTTGATCAATTAGGGCCATATCCTGACTCATTTGATATTATTACTGATATAACAATTGGAATTAACGGCGAATTACTAGTTGTAGATTCTGCAAATCATAAAATTCAATCCTTTGAAACAGAATTTTATATAAAGCCTGTAATTGTTGATTCTGAAATTACTGATGAAGTGATTGTAGAGTCATCTGAAGATAAAACAAAGCCTGAAATTATTGCTCCAATTTCATTAGAAATTGAGGCTGTAGACATGCTAACTACTGTTTCATTTGGTGAGGCTACTGCTACTGATGAGAGCGGAATCAAAGCAATTATCAATAATGCCCCTGACGCATTTTCCCCAGGTGTGTCTACCATTGTTTGGATAGCATTTGATAATGCTGGATATTCTTCTACTGCATCACAAACAATTACTGTAAAGACTTGTGGAAATGATTATTCTGACTATAATCTCATAGAGGGAACTCAAGGAGATGATGTAATCCAAGGTACAGATGGCAATGATCTGATTTTTGGATTGGCAGGCAATGATCTAATTTCAGCTGGTAAAGGAAACGATTGCATATTTGGTGGATTCGGTGACGATATTATCTCTGGTGATGATGGAGATGATACCATCAAAGGAAATTCTGGTCATGATATCCTAAAAGGAGAATCAGGATCTGATATCATTTATTCAAATTCAGGTTCTGATGTAATTGATGGTGGTTCTGATACTGATAGATGTTATCCAGATTCACAAAGCGATCTGTTACTAAATTGTGAAGAATGATTTTATCTATATAGAATAACTTCTTGTTGTAGAAATATAGTCTGTTAATAGAAAACCATCTATCAGCTTATAGAACAAAAACTAACTATGTCCATTAATGACTTACAAAAACGTACAAAACATTGTAATCTTTAGCTTTGTTGCACTATTCACTCTAGGTTCCTTCGAATTTTCAAATGTTTATGCTGAAGAAAGTGAAGGATACAAAATGATAGGTGATGTTTCTCCAGTTCTAACATTCACATTCAGAGATGGAGTTGAAACATATGAATTTCCTGTTTTTAAAATGGGTGAAAACTTTGCAGATAACTCTGGAGTCTCATTTTCCGTAGAGGGTACAGTTACTAATTCTCCATTATTACATCATGCAATGGATGAATCATACAAATATAGATTATCTAATGCTGCATTTGATTATCATTACAAATACTTTGATGTTGATGCAGATTTTGTAAAAAATGGTGAATCAATAATGGTTCTTGACTACAACAATTGTAGAATTGCAAACTATCAAGTTGAAACCCTTGATTCAAATGATTATGAGAGCTATTTTAAAGAAGTTGGATTTGCTATTGTTGATAAAATTGACTTTGTATGCAGTGGAGTAAATTCTGATACAAATGATGTAAAAACAGTTTCATCTGATAATACTTTTACAGATTATGGTGCATCTGGATTTACATTTGCTAATGATGTCAAAACTTCTGTGACCTTCTTTTTTAGTGATGGAACAGAAAAAATAGAATTTCCTGTATTTAATCTGATTTCAGGTTATGCAGAATCTTCTGAAAATGTAGTTGCAGAATTTCAAGTGGAAGGAATTTTAGATTATTATCCATTATTGTATGCTGCAATTGATAAATCAAGACAAGTATCTGGATTATCTACTGGTTCTAACATTGACTTTGATGCATTAGTTGAATTTAACAATGGTGAATCTATGTACCGAGGTATTGATTTTACAGATTGTAGAATATCTGATGCTATGATAACAACTCAGGTTGACAAAGAGGAAGGATTTACTGGAAAGAGTGGATTTGCCCTTGTTCATCAATTAACTTTTACCTGTTCAGGTATGGATGGAGTAAACAAGAATTATGATGAACTTCGAGGTGATGATCCTGTTTGGAAAGTTACTTCTGTCTCTAATGAATATGTAGAAACAATTCAGAATACTGACAAGGGATTAAGTGCTTTTGCAACTTTTACTTTTGCAGATGGAATTGAAACTATAGAATTCTCCATGTTTAAACAAGGTGATGTGCTAGCTATTCTAGATGCTGGTGATGCGACAATTACTGGCAAGTCCACTTACCCTACAATAGAATTCCGTGGAATTGTTGGAGATTATCCAATACTATACAAGCATGTAGACGATAATCGTAAACTTCAAGGTGTTGGTGGTTCTTTCAATAAAGTATTAGCTGACATTGATGTTGAATTAATATCTGATGAAGAAGTACTACGAGGCTTTAACTATGTTGATTGTAGAGCAACTGATTATGATATTTCTACAAACACAAATAAAGATGAAAGTTATGTTAAAAATAAATTCGCATTAGAAAATATTTTTGACTTTGAATGCCAAGGATACCATCCAAACAATCCAGTCTATGATACAATGTTTAGTATACCAAAAGCAGACACTGAAAGTAGTAATGATCTAAGAAACACCCAGAAATGGGGTCCAAACTACACAGTACAATAAATCAAAACCTTTTTTTATTTTATTTTTTAATTTAACAAAAATAAATTTTCTAAAATTGCGATCTAAACAAGATCTAGAATTTGAACAATTTTCTATATAGAACACCATACTATATGTTCACTAACCTTAATTCAAAATTTGTATTTGATTCTTCATGGGACAATGGTTATCTTGGGTAAAATCCAACGAAAAAGAACTCTTAGCAATTCTTGATAATTTAGCAAAAAAAGCAGTTGAAACCTCTGAAGCTGTAGTGGTTTTATTCTCAGATCT
>JBHHVF010000063.1:0-5577 GCA_046754145.1 Candidatus Nitrosopumilus sp. | reverse complement strand
TTATTTTCACCATTTCACTATCCAGGAGATTATGGACTTGTCCCACAGACATTATCTGAAGACGGGGACCCACTTGATGCACTAGTACTTGTAACTAATGCAACATTTCCAGGAATTCTCATCGAAGCAAGACCAATAGGATTACTTGAGATGAAAGATGATGGAGAACCAGATGACAAAGTTATCTGTGTATCAACAAATGATCCTAGATATTTACATACTACAGATATTACAGATGTTGAGGATCACTATCGCTCAGAGATTGCTCACTTTTTCCAAGTTTACAAAGATTTGGAAGGAAAGAAAGTAGAGATTTTAGGTTGGAAATCTGCAAAAGAAGCAAAATCAGTAATTGTTGATTCCATTAAAAGATACAAAAATACTTTGAAAAAATACTAACATGACAAAACAATGTGAACATTTTTCTCAAGAAAAAGAAAGAATCACTCCAAATACAAAGAGTTGTGAAGAGTGTGAAAAAGAGCATCTTCCAGTAGTTGCACTTAGAATGTGTCTGACATGTGGACATGTTGGTTGTTGTGATTCATCAATTGGAAAGCATGCAACAAAGCATTTTCAAGAAACTGGACATTCAGTAATGAAAGCAATTCCAGGAGATATTTGGAAGTGGTGTTATGTTCATGAAGAGTACTATTGATTTTTTAATAGTTACAAAATGACAATATCAAATGGCAGAATATCAGCTTGGAAAATGGGATTTATCAGAACTAGCGAAGAATCCAAAGAGTCCTGCATTTCAAAAACAGATACAAGAGTTAGAAAAACAGGCAAAAAAGTTTGAAAAAATAAAATCAAAATTAGATCCCAAAATCTCTTCTAAGAAATTCATGAAGATCCTGCAAGAAGTTGAAGATATTTCTGAGAAGATGAGCAAGATTGGAGGATATGCATCATTGTCATACTCTTCAGATACTCAATCAGATGAAGCAACATCTCTGATGACCAAGATGTCAAAACTAGGTTCTGAGATTTCAAACAAGATTTTATTTTTTGATTTATGGTGGAAGACACAAGTAGATGAGAAAAATGCAGAAAGACTCATGAAAGATGCAGGTGAGCTCACAGAATATTTATCACACAAAAGACTATTTGCAAAATATGCTCTTAGTGAACCTGAAGAAAGAATCATCAACACATTAGATGTTACAGGAATATCTGCACTTGTAAAATTGTATGACAAGATAACTAATGCCTATGAATACAAAATGAAAATAGGAAATAAAACAAAAATAATGACAAGAGAAGAACTCACAAATTATGTTCGAAGTACTAATCCAAAAATTCGTAAGACAGCCTATAAAACCATTCTAACAAAATATACTGAAAATAAAGGAGTAATTGGAGAGATTTATCAAAACATTGTTCTTAATTGGAGAGATGAGGGCATCGAGATACGAGGATACAAGTCTCCAATTTCAATGAGAAATATTGGAAACGATGTGGATGATAAAACCATAGAATCACTTCTTTTAGTTTGTAGGAAAAATTCTCCTGTTTTCCAAAAGTTCTTTGCTCAAAAAGCAAAGATGCTAAAAATGAAAAAACTCAGAAGATATGATGTCTATGCACCAGCTGCAGCTAGCATCAAGGAAAAAAATTACACATACAGTAAATCAGTAAAATTGGTCTTTGAGTCACTTGGAAAGTTTAGTGAAACACTAGAAGAATTTGCAAGAAAAGTCTTCAATGATAACCATATTGATTCATCAATAAGACAAGGAAAAAGAGATGGGGCATTTTGTAGTACTCTTACACCAAAAATCACGCCATATGTCCTGGTAAATTTTACAGGTAAGTCAAGAGATGTTTTTACTTTAGCCCATGAATTAGGTCATGCAGTGCACAGTCAAGCAGCACAAGACAGATCAATTCTTGTTCAAGATGCCCCATTGCCATTAGCAGAGACTGCATCTACTTTTTCAGAGTTATTATTATACGATAATTTATCAGACAAGATTTCGGATAATGAGAAAAAGATAATGTTATCAGAGAAAATTGATGATTTGTATGCAACAATTCTAAGACAATCATTTTTTACAATCTTTGAAGTTGATGCCCATAAACAAATTGGTAAAGGAACTACAGTAGATGAAATTTCAAAGACATATCTGCAAAACCTAAAAGAACAGTTTGGAAATTCAGTAAGTCTTTCTGAAGACTTTGCAATAGAGTGGAGTTGCATTCCTCACTTTTATCATACACCGTTTTATTGCTATGCATACTCTTTTGGAAACTTGTTTGCATTATCTCTATTTCAAAGATACAAAAAAGAAGGAAAAGATTTTGTTCCTGCATACATCAATATTCTTGCTGCAGGGGGTTCAAAGAAACCAGAGAAACTTCTCTCAGAATATGGATTCGATATCAGATCTCCAAAGTTTTGGCAAGAAGGCTTTGATTATGTCAATGAGCAAGTAAAAGCACTTTCATCATTAAACTAGATTTTAGAATAAATGGGGCTGACAGTCCAACGCATGGACTGCCAGCTTGTTCCCCGAACGGTTTGAATTCGATGTCATTTTGCAATCAAAGATAATCTGATTTAAACGTTTGAAATTATTCCAAGTCTAATTTTTTGGGTTTTATCTTTCTGATTGTACCTGCTAGAATGCCAATTGTGAATCCCAACTGATAAAGAAAATAAAGTAACACCTCAAATGTGCTAGGAGTAAGATCAGTGAACCTGCTGACACCAGTTAATAATAACAAAAGTGCACTAAAAAAGAAAACAAATCCTTTGACTATTCCATGAAGATTTGTAAATTTTAAAACAACAAAAGTCATCACAGTCACAGAAATAGCCAATACAGTAAGAAATCCAGTATTCATTCCAAAAATCAAAAAGAGTGCAGATGCCACTTCAGCTGGACTATTTGCAGATAAATTTGATAGTTCAATTTTTTCAGGAGATGCGAATCTTGGTACACTCAAAATAGCATTTATCAAAAATAAGACAAACAAAGTAATTGATACGGTTTTGATACGATTTTGTAAACGTGGAAATCTTACAAGAATGGCCCTTCCCAAAATTATTCCTTGAAAAATACCAATGCCAAAAGTGCTCAAAACTGTAATTAGTTGAATTATAGGATCTTGGAAGATATCAACAAGAAATGGGATTATTGCCATACTACTAGAATTTTGTATTAATTGGAATATTAGTTAGCAGATAATGAATTTTTGTAAAAAAAACAAAAAAAATTCATCAATGGGCAACATTTCAAAATGTACAAAATAAGAGTAAATTTAATAATTTCATCACTAGAGTGACAATCTATGAGAAAGAATCTGTTTTTCCTAGCATTGATTGTATTAGTTGGAATTTCAACAAATTATGCCTATTCACAAGAAGTAAGTCTTGCAACTTTTCAGGAAACTGCTCAAATAATTGTAGACAAGAGTATATCTCAAAATGTAACAGCATCAATCACATTACAAAGTACTAGCATTCAAGAAATCAAAATTCCAGCAGAATTAGAACAAAAAATTAGAGAAGATGGACGGATAAAGGCCGTAATTTTTACTAATCAAGATCAATGTATTCTAGGAATTGCAGATCAATCATGTATTATGATAAATGTTGCAAGGAATCCTGAAGACAGGGGAATTATTGCTATTCAAGATTCTACAAAAGAAATTGCAGAATTATACATTGATGAAATTAATCAAACATTTGATACAGATGCCAAACTCCATTCAGTTTTTGTTCATACTGATGATGAGGCAAACAAAGCACTTGAAACATCAGGAGTGATCTCTGGTAAAGGTATGGTTTCAGCAGTGTACACAATGCCTGTGGAAGATACTAATTCAATGTATGAAAAAATTTCAGCAATTCTTATTCCTAAAATAATCAGAGATGAAGGAGGATTTTATAATATTGCAAAGAATTTGTCATTTGAAGAAAATGCAAAAATGACATTTTCATTAATTCCATTAGATTCAAAATCACTTTTGCAGTTAAAATTATCAGTTGATTATCCAAATAAAGCCACAAGTATTTCTGAAATTAGTCCGTTAGAATTTCTTAAAACTGATAAACTTGATAGATCAGATTATTTTTCATCAGGATTTTATCCTCTGAATTCTATAATTCAAGTGGTAGTTCTATCACCTGAAGAAACAAATGTTTCAAATGTTAAAGGAAATATCGTTCCAACACAAATTATCAATAATGAAAAAATTCCTATAGACATTACAAAAGCAGGGTGGGTCTTTGATCCTGAAGAAGGTCAAAGAATTCAAGGAAAATACATTTTTGGTGAAGAAACATCAATAAACAAAGAAGATTTAAAATTTTCACTAGGTGGAACGCAACTTCAAATTGAAAGTACAGAATTTGATGAATCAGTTGTAGTAGTTATTATAATTACAATAGTTGCAATTGCAGCTGCAATATTTTATCTTAAAGGATACAAAAAATAATTACAATACAAGAACTGCTGCTGCAAATACAGTAGTCCATTTACCGTCCTTGTCACCTTTTGCTGTTTGAGTGATATGACGGCTGTTATAGATTTCACCTGAAATTGACCACTGTTGTCTTTTTTCATTCCAGGCTTTATCAACATCAAATGGAATTCCTAATGAAGATGCTAACATTTGGGCTGCAATATCTTCAGCATAATCACCTGCTTGAACTTCATTTTGTCCAAAAGACTCGTATTCAGATAGATAACCATATCTGCTCTTATCTTTTGGTTGTGCAATACCAACTGATGCAGAGCACATTCTATGTGGTTCATTAGTTTGATTCTTTGAATAAATGGTAAAGAGAATCTGGCCTGGTTTGATTTGTTTGAGTCCATCCTTTCTTGAAATTAATTTAGCATTTGGTGGAAAGATACTTGAAATTAATACAAGGTTTGTTCCTGCTATTCCAGCATCTCTTAGAGCATACTCAAAACTAGTCAACCTATCTTCATGTACACCTTTACCTTTTGTAAGAAATAGTTTCTTGGCCACTAAGTCGAGCATTTCTGAATTGATGAAAGGGAATTATTATTTATACTTTAATTGATGGAATTTTTGTCATAATTGATTTTAAAAATTTGTTATTCTTTACCATGCATTTTACAACAAACAGTCTAATCGCGTTTTTTCTTTTTCTTTCTTTTATCAGGTTCCTTGCGTGTCTGTGTCAAATAAATAAATGTGAAAAATGCACCCAATCCAACGTTAACTACACCCATAAAAGTAATCATCATTTTAAAATTTTGAGGAGTAAAACCAGAGAGCCCAATAATTATACCAAATGTACCAGTTGCAAAAAACATCATCATCAAAAACTTGACTTTAGTTGGTTCGATGTATCTCATAACAGGTATCAAAATACGCCATTATTATAAACTGACGGGTGATTTGATCAGTTTTAGATAATTTGAGTCATTTAGATCAATCTTGGTAACATTTTAAACCTGAAAAATTTCATTTTACTTCGTGCCAATGTAGCTCAGCCTGGTTAGAGCAGCTGATTTGTAATCAGCAGGTCGTGGGTTCGGATCCCGTCATTGGCTTTAAAATTTCTCAATAATGAATCAATGTCAAAATATTTGG
>JBHHVF010000062.1:0-5647 GCA_046754145.1 Candidatus Nitrosopumilus sp. | reverse complement strand
AATTCCGCCCCGCGGGACCACAAAATTTTGCATGAACAAAGAATTGATTTTAAAAATAATAAAAAGATAGACTATTTTAAGAAAACATAGATGAAGTCTTAAATTAAAAAATTTAATGCCTATTCTGATTTCTTGACTTTTTGAGCTGCTGGGCCTTTTTGGCCTTCGCCGATTTCAAACTCGACTTTATCGCCTTCGTTGATGAATCCGTCAACATCTGATTTGTGAACAAATAGATCGTCTCCACCTTCTCTTTCGATAAAACCAAAGCCCTTAGTACGGTTGAACCATTTTACGGTGCCTTGTTCCATTTGATTTTCAAATAATTTATCACTATATTAACTAAGTTATCAAAAATAGATCCAATCAAAAAAAATTGTGGCTAGAAATCTTTAGGAATGTGATTTTGTTCTTTTAACCATGTCACTTGAGGAAGAGTGAATCTCCAAATAATATCACCACGTTCATTGTCTTTAAAATCCCAAGGTGCAATAATCACAATATCATTATCTCTAATCCAAACTCGTCTCTTTAGTTTACCTCTAATTCTACCACGTCTAGTAACGTTATCAGCACATTTGATTAGGACGTTTTCACCACCAAGCATCTTTAAGACTCTGCCAAAGAGTTCGCCTTCTTCTGGAAGACGAATTTCTTTTAGTTGACTTTCATTCTTTACTTGGCGCTTACCCATGAATGTAATTGACATAATGAGCATATAACTGATAGGATTTTTGATAGTGTGAAATTTCAAAATGTTGCAATACACAAGGGATTTTATCTATTATAATGAAAATTAATCTGTGGAATTTAGATGCGTAGAAGAATGTGCTCAATGCTGTATTGAAAGAGATTATTATCCAAGCAAAAGGTTTGGGAAAATAGGAGTTCTAATACTTCCTGAAGAAAAAGAGCGAATGGAAAAATTAGCAAGATCAAATGGATTAGAAATCAAAATTTTACCAAGAATTGGAATTTCTGAAGATAGAAATTCAATTCCAACAAAAATTTTAGCATACCAAATGATGGGAATTGAAAACAATGGAAACACATGTCCTTTCTTAGATACTAATAGTGGAAAAAAGTCACCACATGGAGGATTTCCATGTAGAATTTACAAAGATAGACCGCTTGCATGTATGACTTATCCATTAATTGAATCGAATCCAATCACATTAGATGAAAAATGCAAATTTTGTAAAGAATGTGGAGCAGCAGATCAGAATCTTAATTCTGAAACAGAATCACTTCTAAAGATTAAAGAAAAGATGAACACTAATGCTTTATTCATTTGGAGATTTGCAACTGGAGTTGGAGAGCAAGAAGATCAACAAGTTTTAGAATCAGGTTGGATTTTAGAAGATTAAAGTCCCAAAAATGGAACAAGAGTACAATTTCAACCAAAAATACAAAAGGCATTAGAACTTTTGTCTGACATGAGTGAAGATGCATGGTCAAATCTAGATAAAGTTGATCAAAAGATCATAGAGATTCTAAATAACAATGCTAGAACCCCATCAAAAGAGATTGCATCAGAACTAGAAAAGTCAGGCCATGATGTTTCAGATAGAACAATTAGAAAAAGAATAGAACGTCTTGAAAAAAGTGGAATCATTAAAGGATACAAAGCAGTTCTAACAGATGTATCTGGAGTTAACGAATATCAAGCAATAATGATGAAACTTAAACCATCAAAATCCCTTGAAGCAGTAAAAGATTCTATCAAAGATTTCATTACAAAATTAGATAATTACCTTCTAGTAGCAAATATGGAAGGAGAATGGAATATGTTGGCAATCATTCAAGTAGATTCTGAAAAAACAAACACATCACAGAAAATTGTAGAAAAATTTTCAGAAGATGTAATTGATTATAGAATCAATGAGATAGACATCAAAGATGCAAATATACTAAACATGTCTTTGCTTTTATTGTAATAGTGAATATTCAGACTCTGCAACATCTATTGCTTTCTTGAATTCATCAAGTGTAAAGGGTTTTTGAATAAATGCTGAAACACCAGTACTTATTGTTTTGTTAACACGTTTAGTTGTTTTTTCATCAGCAGTAATAACTACAATTTGCAAGTTTACCTTGTCCTTGAGTAATTTTGTTGCAACAACATCTCCTTCAAGATCAGGCAATCCCATATCAAGTAGAATTATAGGTTCTTTGTTTTCAGAAAAGAGTTTTTTACATCCTTTTACACCATCTTTTCCATTCTCAAAAACATGAATTTCAGAATAACCTAATTTTTCAACATAATTTTGCAATTTCATTGCAATTGCCTTACTATCATCAATAATGACAACAGGTCTAGTAACTTGAATTGTTGATGAAAGGATTGTTTTTGCTTTTTGATATGCACTTTTAGCTTTATCAAATTCTCCCAAACTCAAAAGACATTTTGAAGCACAAAGTAATGCACCCTTTACATTCTTTGAGTTTTTTGTTTCAGAGTATTTTAAAAATAAATCACTAGCTTCTTTGATTTCATTTTCAGATTCTTTACCCTGTCTTGTTTTACATTCTGCAGCTAACATATACAATAAAGCTGATTTTGCATGGTCTGATTTTTTTAGAGATTCTGCTTGATTTAGAAATAGATTATGAGCAGTGATGAATTGTTTGTTTTTAAGATGTGTAACTGCAATCTCACAATTTGCATTTGGTGCCAATACTAACATTTGATGTGTTTATTTTATAAGATTTTGTAGTGATGAATTGAATTATGGATTTATCACAGCACGGCCAATAATTTTTCGTGCTTTTAGATCTTCTAAGGCAGTGTTTGCCTCATCAAGACCATATCTTTTTGATATTACTGGATTGATTACTCCTTTTCTTGCAAGATCAAGAAGTTCAACCATGTCAGTATAATTTCCAGTGTATGCACCCTGAATGGTAATTGATTTGAGTGGAATCGTTACAAGGGACAATTCCAAAGATCCACCAAAAAGTCCAACAAGTACTAAATTTCCTCTTTTTCGTAAAGCCCCTAATCCTACCTTTACAGTTTGAGGAGCATTTACAAAATCAATAACACTGTCAGCCCCCTTGCCATTACAAATAGAAATTATTTTGTCTGTTGGGCTTCCTCCACCTGAAGATATAGAACCAGTAACACTTGTATTTACAACAAAGTCTGCACCCATCTTTTTTGCAGTGTCAAATTTTTTGTCATCGTTATCAATACATATGATTTTGGATTTGGTGATAGCTTTTGCAATTTGAATTGCCATTAATCCTAAACCACCAGCTCCAATTATCAGTAAAAATTCAGGTGAATTTGCATTTGCTTTTTTCACTGCATTGTATGCAGTAAGTCCAGAACAAGCAAGTGAAGTTGCAGCATCTGGATCAACACCATCAAGTTTTGCTAAATATTTGAAACTAGGAATTAAAGCATAATCAGAATAACCACCATCTTGAAAAACTCCCATTGATTTAGGAGCATCACATAGATTTTCATTTCCTACTTTACATGCAGGACATTCACCACAGCCTATCCAAGGGAAAACTAGAACTTCATCTCCTTGTGATATTCCAGAAACGCCATCACCGATTTCTTCAACAGTACCAACAATCTCGTGCCCTGGAGTTACAGGATATTTTACACCTCTATCTGTAACTTTCATAAATTGTCCATCTCCAAGATCATATCCACCTTCCCACAAGTGTAAATCACTATGACAAACGCCTACGGATTTTACTTTAACTAGAACCTGATTTCCTTGAGGTTTTGGGGTTTCAAGTTCAGATACTGTAAGAGGCTCGTTAGGACCTGTAATTCGAGCAGATTTCATAGGTTGATTTTTCGTCATAACAATATAAGAGTTGACTGGAAGTGAGAAAAAAATAGAGCCCTTAGATATTATTGAATATAACAAAAGTCATCATGTGAGTGAATCACAAAGTCCCAACAGTATTTCTCAAGAACCAGTGAATATTCTATTTAATCCCTCATCTGTTGCCAAAAAAGACGTTTGGGAGATTGACCTGAATCAAATTTTGAATTTATTGATAAAAATTCTAGAAAAATCAGGGAAAAAAGATCTTAAGGTTGCAGGGATGGCAGCATTATCATCATCATTAATCTACAGGTTGAAAGTTGAAAGTATTTTTGCATTACAAAGAGCAGCAATGGAGAAAAAACCTATGCATCAAAGAACCGATGTAGATATTGAATTAATAGATATACCATTTAGGCATGAATCAACTTATCCAGTATCATTAGATGATTTATTGGGATTACTACAAAATCTCATAGGTACAATTGCAAATCCTCAGTCAAGAAGAAACAGACAACTAGAGATTGAACCAATTGAAGCACCTGATTTCAATGAATATTTTATTTCTCTTGAAAGTATTATTGGAAAATACGAAGATTTGGTAATGAAAAAAATTTCATCAACAGGATTTGGATTACTTGAAGACATCATTACAGAACTTGATGAGATTGATTCAATCAGATGTTTCTTTGCAATATTGTTTCTAGCCAGAGACCAAAAGGTAGATCTTGAACAAATCGATGATGACATCAAAATTATTCTGATAAAAGAGGAGGTAATGGATAATTGACTAGAATTGAGAATATGGATGAGGCTACAGCAAGAATTGAAGCTGCACTTTACTCAGCAGGTAGGCCTCTTAGAATAGAAGACATAATCAGAGCCTCAGGCACAGAATCTAAGACAAAGACACTAGAATTACTCAACAGTCTCATGAAAAAGACAAAGTCATCATTCAAAGCACTTGAAATAGTCATACTTCCAGATGGATCCTATGTATTTCAGTTAAAGCCAGAATACAGTGCTACGGTGAAAAGATATGCTTCAAAACCAGTTCTTCCAAATGCTACACTCAAGACATTATCATACATTGCATATCAACAACCAATCTCATCAAAACAACTTGTAGAGACAAGGGGTTCAGGAGTTTATGCACATCTAAAAGAATTACGACAATTAGATTACATCAGTCATCAAAATGTTGGCAGATTAAAAATTTACTCAACAACTGAAAAATTCCAAAAGTATTTTGGAATTCAAGGAGATGTGGAAGATCTAAAACAAAGACTATTCTCCAAAGTGAGAAAAACAGCAAGTATGAGTCATACAACTCCTTCTCCTCAAATTACTACAGAATTAAACTAAAGCAGATTTTTTGACTCAAGGCTAATTTTTTGCGTTTTGTATAAATTAGAGTAATTCGGACAAGGTTTTGTGAGAAAGTCCGTAGAGAATTTAGCAACCAGTAAAATAACTGGAGGGAGAAGACATCCTCTTAGAATTAGACGAAAGTATGAAACTGACAGATATCCAAATGAAGCTGTCAATGGAGCTCAAGTAACAGTAACAAGACATGTCCGTGGAAAGAATAGAAAAACAGCATTGAAGTCAATTGATTTTGTTAATCTTGCAACAGGAGATGCCAAAGTTAAGAAATCAAAAATTCTCAAAGTGTTAGATAATGCTACAAACAACGATTACAAAAGACGTGGCATAATTACAAAAGGTGCAATACTAGAAACACAAGAAGGTAAATGCAGAGTAGTTTCTAAACCAGGACAAAATGGAATAGCTAACGCAGTTTTACTAAAGGAATAAAATGAAAGATTACGAACATGTCGTAATCTGGTTGGATT
>JBHHVF010000061.1:0-5676 GCA_046754145.1 Candidatus Nitrosopumilus sp. | reverse complement strand
ATCTTGAAAATTAATGCTGAAAAAATACCAACTGTTGTTGAAGAAAGTGATCCTAACCACGTTGATTTCGAGAAACTTGCTGATCTAACTGATGGACTTAGCGGTGCAGATACAGCATCCATTGCAAACACTGCAGTTTCCTTAGTTATTCACAAGTTCCTAGATGATAATCCAGATGTAAAAGATATTGAGAAAAGTAGTGCTGATGCCAAAGTAACTATGAAACACTTTGAAGAAGCAGTAAAGAAAGTTAGAGAACAAAAAGACCTCAAGTTGGGCGAAAAACTAGTAGCTTCCTATTACAGGTAGTTTTAATTAAATAGCAAATCTAATCCTCGTAAATGTCAGAATATAGAGGATATGAAGGCAATTCATTAGAATTCCTAAAGAGGAATCAGATTTCAGTGGGTGATTCTGTAAAGATATTGGCAGATATCACTTATTCAGGCATAATTATGCCAAGATATGAGCATAGTGATGACAAACATGTTGTTTTGAAATTAAAGAATGGTTACAATATTGGTTTAGAGATTGAAAAAATTCAAAAAATAGAAAAAATCAAATCCGCTGAAAAAACTGTTCAGCAAGACGAAAAACTAGAAAAAGTTACAGGATTACCAAAAATTTTGTTATTATCAACTGGAGGAACGATTGCAAGCAAGATTGACTATAGAACAGGAGCAGTTACACCTGTATTAACAGCCGAAGAATTGAATTCATCTGTTCCAGAACTTGCTAAAATTGCAAATATAGATGCAGAAGCTCTGTTGTCAGAATATTCAGAAAATATAATGCCAGAACATTGGTTACAAATTGCTGAAAAAATTAATGAGTATTCTAAATCAGATTATTCAGGAATAATTATTGCACATGGTACAGATACAATGCATTATACATCATCTTTTCTTTCATTTGCACTAGCAGGATTTCCAATTCCAATTGTATTAGTTGGATCTCAAAGATCATCAGATCGTGCTTCATCAGATGCAGCATTGAATTTGATTGGAGCAACAAAATTCATCACAGAAAGTAATACTAATGGAGTTTACATTGTCATGCATCAAGATGAAAATGATGATACTTTAGCATGTCATATTGGAACAAGAGTAAGAAAAAATCATACAAGCAAAAGAGGAGCATTTCAAACCATTGGAGACAATCCAGCATTCATTATTGCAGAAAATCAAATCCAAAAAAATATTTATGAAGATTTTTACAAAATTAATGAATTTAAACCAAGAATCAAACTAGATACACGTGTTGCTTTAGTAAAATATTATCCTGGTTACGATCCCAAGTTATTAGATCAAATTATTGAGATGGGGTATAGAGGAATAATTTTTGAAGGAACTGGATTAGGTCATATTGGAAATATCATGTATGAAAGTGTAAAAAAAGCAAATGAAAAAGGAATTTTTCTAGGCATGACTTCTCAATGTATTGATGGTAGAATTAGAATGACAGTGTATGAAAGTGGACGGGATTTACTTGATTTAGGCATAATTCCATTAGAAAATATGGTTCCAGAAGTAGCTCTGGTAAAAACAATGTGGGCAATGGGAAATTTTGAGAATTTAGATGAAGTGAAGAAAATTATGCTTGAAAATATTGCATCGGAATTATCGGATTGAGAGAGGAAAATGTCAGAATTTTCTATAAATGATGTTGGAGTAAAAGTAGGACTAGAAATTCATCAGCAACTAGCAACGAACAAGAAATTATTTTGTAACTGTACTCCAATAGAATCAGATGAATATTTTAAAAAATTTAGAAGAAAGTTACGAGCATCAAAAAGTGAATTAGGAGAATTTGATCCTGCTGCCCTGTTTGAAAAATCTAAATCAAAAACAATTATGTATTATGCTAATCCGCAAAGTAGTTGCCTAGTAGAACAAGATGAAGAACCACCACATGAATTAGATGAAGATGCAAAAAAAATTTCACTGATTATTGCTTCAGCATTAAAATCAAATATTTTTAGTGAAATTTATCCTATGAGAAAAACAGTTGTAGATGGATCCAATACAACAGGATTTCAACGTACTATGTTGATTTCACAGGGAGGATTTTATGATGTAGAAGGAAAAAAGATAGGGATTCAATCAATTTGTCTTGAAGAAGATGCTGCTAAAATTCTAGGAGAAGATGGTTCAATAAGAAAATATGGTTTAGAGCGTCTAGGGGTACCTCTAGTAGAAATTGCTACAGAACCTTTTGATGTACAACCTCATGAAATTAAAAAAATTGCATTATCTTTAGGAAGAATTTTGAGAAGTACTAAAAAAGTGAGGAGAGGTTTAGGATCAATACGACAAGATGTTAATGTATCAATCAAAGATGGTGGGGTGGTTATTGAAGTAAAAGGAGTGCAGCAATTAGAACAATTAGAAACAGTTGTAGAATATGAGGCAAAAAGACAGCACGGATTACTAAAAATATCAAAAGAGTTACGAGAGAGAAATTGGATACATGATGACAAGGAAGATGGAAAAGACATTACAGAATTATTTTCAAAATGTAAATCAAAGATTATTCAAAATGCCATAAAGAAAAATCAGAAAATTTTTGCTGTATCTTTTAGAAATATGGCTGGAATGTTTGGATATTCACCATATGAAGACATTAGATTAGGAAAAGACATAGCAGAATTAGTACGAT
Source organism: Candidatus Nitrosopumilus sp. (assembly GCA_046754145.1). Lineage (GTDB taxonomy): Archaea > Thermoproteota > Nitrososphaeria > Nitrososphaerales > Nitrosopumilaceae > Nitrosopumilus. Next base: position 3,018 of record JBHHVF010000061.1, on the reverse strand, counting down.
TTTTTGGTTTAGGTGGTGTTTTTCATTCAGATGAATTACCTAATTATGGAGTAGAGGAATCAGATCTTGAAAATCTAAAAGAATTTCTAAAAATTAATGAGAATGATGGATTTTTAATATTAGCGATTCCTGAAGAAAAAATCCATACTATTGTTGACCAAATAATTTTAAGAGTTGAACATATCAAAAATAAAGGCATTCCAATAGATACACGATTAGCTACTCAAACAGGTGAAACAAAATTTCTTAGACCTAGACCAGGTGCTGCAAGAATGTATCCTGAAACAGATATTCCCCCAATCCTAATCTCGAAAAAAGAATTAGAAAATGCAATAAAAAACATACCAAAATCATGGGATGAATCAATAACAGAATTACAAACAAAATATGAGACTAATCCACAACTCGCAGAACAGATCTTTGATTCAAAATACATAGAATTATTTGAAAAAATCGTTGAAAAAACCAAAGTTAATCCTACATTTGTTGCATCAGTACTCTGTTCTACAATTACTAATTTAGAGAGAAGTGGACTAAATTCTAATTTATTACAAAATGAGGATATTGTAAAATCATTTGAATTGTTGGAAGTAGGAAAAATTGCTAAAGAATCAATTGAGATAATTTTTGAGAATATCATGGCTGGAAAAGCTAATACTATTGATGAGGCCATGAAAAATACCTCCATTGAGACTGTAAACGAATCAGATTTGGAAAAAATTATTGTAGAAATAGTTGAAAAAAATCAAGAAATTATTAAAAATCAAAAAGAACGAGCTGTTGGGCCGTTAATGGGAATTGCTATGAAAGAATTAAGGGGAAAAGCCTCTGGTGAAACGATAAATAATCTTCTTTTAAAAAATATCAAGAAAAAGTTGGAAAGTATCTAATTGAAAATGCGGGAAGTGGGATTTGAACCCACGAACTCCTAGAAGATAAGGATCTGAACCTTACGCCGTTGACCAGGCTGGGCGACTCCCGCATTGTAAATTTTTGAAATCTAGAATAAGTTTCTTTATTATACATGAAACAAATACAACAAGTGAAAAAATGGAATTCAAAGAAGTGTACTGTGTAAATTGTAAAAAGGTACTTGGACGTTACAATATTAAATTTTATAATGAAGACAAAATTGGAGAGTTATTAAAAACAACCCATGTCACTCATGTAAGAAATGGACATCAAGTTAACATTAGAAAATTTGTAAAAGATTAATTTAGTTTTATTTTTTCTACTGCCTCTGAAAGATTTGATATTCTAGTAATCTGATTTTCTGAGATATGTTTGTTCCATGGTTGTGAATACAAAATTATTTTTTTGTTATGATGAAGAATTTTTAATGCATTTAGAGGCGAATCATCAATAAAAACATCATAATCCAAATCAGCTTTCATAGGCCCATCAATTACTGAAACATAATTGTCATATGATATATCATAATGATCTAACCAATTTTTTACAAAAGAATCAGTTGAATGTTCTCTTGCAGTAACAACATCTACTTGACCAACTTTTGAAAGATTCTTTGTAATGGATGATAAATTTTCTTCAGTGGGAGGTATAGAATTCCAATTTTTCCAACAAGAACTCAGTTCAGTATAGAAATCATATCTATTAATTTGGAATTTCTTCCAAAAATCCCAATCAGTAATATCATGTTTAGAGAGTTTTGGTCTGATTGTATTACTATAATTTAACCAAGCTTTTATCACATCAGCAAGTACACCATCAACATCTAATGCAATTTTCATTTTTTATCAATCACTAGTTTTTTGAAATTCATCTAGAAGGTTTTTTTGATGTTTACTGAGTTTTTTAGGAATATTAACTACAATTCGAACGTATTGATCTCCTTTACCTCTAGAATTGATATGAGTAACACCTTTTCCTTTTAGTTTGATTATTGTATTAGGCTGACTACCAGAATCAACTTTGATTTTTTCTGTACCCTCTAAGGTTGGAACAACAATTTCACAACCTAACGCCGCATCAATCATTGAAACATCCTGATCATAGAAGATGTCTTTTCCATCTCTATTGAATTGTGAATGAGGTTGTACCCCAACTCTAACAATCAGATCACCATTAACACCTCCAGGAACCTCATTTCCTTCTTCTGGAACAGTATAATCCCCTGAATCAATTCCAGGTGGAATTTCAAAAGTAACTTTTTTGTTACCTTTTTTCTTACCTTGTCCTTTACAATCCCCACATGGAGTTTCAATAATAGATCCTTGACCTCTACAAGCAGAGCATGGTGCAGCTGTTACAAATGAAGCAAACCCCATATTGCGACTCTGCCTTACCTGTCCTTGACCGTTACATGTTGTACATGTTTTCTTGTTAGTACCAGGTTTACAACCAGATCCATTACATGTGTCACATTGAATCTGTTTTTGTAAATCAATCTCCATTTTTTTGCCATGAAGAACATCCTCTAATGTTACTGAAGTTTGATAGAGAATATCAGAACCACGTTGTTGATTAAAACCAAATCCACCTCCACCGCGACCAAAGATTGATTCAAAAATTGAATCAAATCCGCCTCCTCCACGACCAAAAATATCACTAAAATCTCCCCGTGCACCTTGAAAAATATCATCACTACTGTATCTGCCATCTACACCCGCATGACCATGTTGATCATAGAGTTGTCTTTTCTCAGTATCTGAAAGAACAGCATATGCCTCAGAGATTTCTTTGAAATGTTCTCCTGCCTCTGAAGATTTGTTACGATCTGGATGAAATTTTAATGCTAATTTTCTATACTGTTGTTTAATTTCATCTATAGACGAAGATTTTGATACTCCTAAAACCTCATAATAATCACGTTTTGCAGACATGAATCATTCCTTTATCCTAATTACTGTATAAATGATTGAATTTGAAAAATTAATTAGTTTTTGTTTCATCGGTTGATGATTCTGTTGTTTGATCTTCAGCACCTTGTTGTCCTTCAGCACCAGCACCTTGTTGTCCTTCAGCACCAGCACCTTGTTGTCCTTCAGCACCAGCACC
>JBHHVF010000060.1:0-5744 GCA_046754145.1 Candidatus Nitrosopumilus sp. | reverse complement strand
ACACCATTTTTTTTAGCAAACTTTTTTGCATTATTTCTATTAATTAATTGCCATAAAGCTAATCTACTAAAATCTGTAAATTCAGAAGGAATAGAATCACTTTGATAGAAAACTAAACCAGGATTTGCGCCATTTTGGGTATCAGAATATTTTGAGACAAGATTTTTAATTTGATTTTTTACCTTAGAAGGATTGTCAGTCTTAATTCTGATTGAAACTGCCCCATTCCCACGAGTTTTCCATGGAATGTTAGGGTTAAATCGAATTAGTCTTGGAAAATCAAGAAATTCAGTTTTCTGTTTTTGAAGTAAATCAACAATTTTGTATGCTAGAAACGTAGTACACATTCCTTTAGGAGAATCAGTATCATCAAATCCAATATTAAGAATGGTTTTTTCAGTCATGAATTAGTTGAACATCTCAGACATTTTTAGTTGTTGGATAGTACAGTTGATTTAAATTAATAAAGTTCGATTCCAAGCTGGAATTGATAATAATAGATGAAGAAAGAATTTTCAAAGAAATCGAAGATAAAGATCCAGCATCTGTTTCATTAAACGGTCCTGATGGAATTTTACCTCAAGTTCAAGAAACTGCTATGAAAATTACAAAAAAATTTGGAATACCAGCATATGTTTTGGCAGATACAACATGGGGAACTTGTGATCTTAATTCAAACGGGTCAAAAGTTCTTGGTGCAGAAATTCAATTTAACATTGGACATACAATAAATACTGAATCACTAGAAAAAAATCTAGTTTTAATTGATGCTTATGATGATGTTGAATTTGATGGTGTAGCAAAAAAATGTGCAGAAATATTGAAAGAAAAAACTATTTCATTAGTTACAGACAGTCAACATTTACATCAAGTAGATAGAGTTGAAAAAATTTTAACAGAAAATGGAATTGAAGTTAAAATTGGAAAAGGGAAAGGACAGTTAAATGATGGTCAAGTATTTGGTTGTGAATTTTATCCTGCTACAGATCTAAAAAAAGATGTAGAAGCCTATGTATTTTTAGGACAAAGTAATTTTCATGCAGCAGGAATTGCATTATCAACAAATTTACCAACTTATGTTTTAGATCCTTACTTTAATGAAGTAAGAGAAATTACAGAATTTGCACAGAAATTAAAAAAGAAAGCTACTCTTGCAATATACAAAGCAGCTGAAGCAAAATCATTTGGAGTAATTGTAGGATTAAAAGAAGGACAGTTATCCAAAGTATTTGCTTTAAAAATTAAAGAAGAGTTAGAAAAAGAGGGAAAGGAAGTTCAATTATTTGCACTAACTGACATTACAAATGAGAGATTAAGAAATCTTAAAGGAATTGATGCTTTTGTTCAAGTAGCATGCCCAAGAATTTCCACAGATAATCAGTTTGATAAACCAGTATTATCTACTCCGCAGGCAAATGCCCTTCTCAAAATTTTACGAAATGAGAGTATTGAAGGGTATTTAGAAATTCCACATTGGTTATAATCATGATACTAATTTTTGAAATTTAGAATTATCTAACAATTTTTCAAATGATTTAGATTTTTTTGCTTTAACTTTGTATTGTATTCCTTGAGAAATTGCCCGTTCAAGAAGGTCAAGTGCATCATTAATTTTTGATAGCATTACAAAGTTACATGATTTATCAAATAAAACATCACCATTATTTGGATAATCATTCAATATGCTATTACAGCATAAAACAGATTCATCAAATTTTCCCATAGAAAATAAGATTCGTTCTTTATGATATAATGCAATGTTGTACTTGGAATTGCTCTTCAAAATTTTATCACATAATGATAATGCTTCAATAAAATCTCCTTTTTTTCGAAGTGATGATATTTTATTTACTAATACAGAAAGATCGTTTGGATGTATCTGGAGTGCAGCATCATAACATCTCATAGCGTTATCAAAATCTTTGAGTTTACTTAGAGCATAGCCCTTATTGTTAAGTGAACTAAGATGACTGGGATTTTCATTTATAATTTTGTCATAGTATGTAATTGCTTCTTTGAGTTTTCCTTGTAGAAATAATCTATTTCCTTCATCTAAAATTGAGTTTATTTTAGGATCAGTCATATTAATCAAAATTTGGTTTCATTAAGATTTTTCCAAAAAGTCCTTTACCTTTTAACATTTTTGTGTGAGCTTCTGCTGCCTGCTCAAGGGTATAAACTGAATCAATGATAGATTTTATTTTTCCTTGGGACATCCAATAGAGACCTTCTTCTAATTCAGCTCTTGTTCCTTGGGTTGAGCCTAAAATGTTAATTCCCTTAAAGAAAATATGACGTAAATCAGTTTTAGCATCATAACCTGTAGTTGCTCCAGTAGTCACAATTGTTCCACCATAATTTAGTAAAGTTAGTTCTTTATTCCAGTGAGAACCTCCAATGTGTTCAAAAATTACATCAACTCCAGGTACATCTCCATTCGATTTCGGAATTTTTTTTGCAATTGATCTGACTTCTTTATGCCAATCATCATTTCTGTGATCTATTGCATAATCAGCTCCTAGTTCCAATAACTTTTCTAATTTATCAGGACTTGCAGTAGCAATTACAGTACATCCAAAAAGTTTTGCAATTTGAATTCCATAATTTCCAACACCAGAACTTCCACCCATGATCAAAACTATTTGTCCAGGTTGAATTTTTGCTCTTCCAATAAGCATGTGCCATGATGTCAGTAAAGTCATTGATGCAGCTGCAGCATCATCATATGATACACCTTCAGGAATCTTCACAACATTAACTTCAGGAAGATGAGTTTCTTCACAGTATCCACCCCAAAGTGGACCTGTTTCAAAACCCCAAATGGTTCGTTTCCTGCAATCATATTCTCTTCCATCAGTACATGCTTTACAAACTCTACATGACATATTTCCATGAGAAACTACTCTATCACCCACTTTGATATCTTTTACATCACTACCAACTGCAGTAACTTCTCCTGCAGCATCAGTTCCAGAAATGTGTGGCAATGGAATTGCTAACGGTTTACCTCTCATTCCCCAAATATCATCATAATTGAGTGAAGCCACTTTGACCTTGAAAACAATTTCATTAGATTTGGGTTTAGGAGAAGGAATATCTTTGATTTTTAAAATTTTAGAAAAATCATCATCAGTGGTATATTGATCATACACTAAGGCTTTCATGATATTTTTCAAATTTTTAGAGATATATGATTTACCAAGATCTTTCAGACCACAAACAATTATAATCATAACAGCAAAAATCACAGCATGTCAGAAAATGCAGTATTTCCAGGTGACAAAATAGCATCTATTGAAGAATATGAGGCAGGATACAACACTTTTGATGACGGAGATATGATTCGAGCGGCAACTGTAGGTCAAAAAGATGTTGATAAAACAACACGAACTGCTAACATCAAGCATCCAAAACTTCTATCAATTCCAAGAGTGGGAGACATCATCATAGGAACAGTTGCAGCAGTAATGTCATCCATGATTGCAGTATCAATTGATTACATTAATGGCAAACCCACTACATCAAAAGTAGAATGTGTTTGTGGAACACGAAATTTGAGAATAAGAAATGTAGCATTAGTAAATGATATTGTAACATTGAAAATTATTAATCATCTCAATGGTACAATTCATGCAGCAATAAATGAACCAAATTTAGGAATTTTATTTACAAAATGTCGAAAGTGTGGAGGAAGAGTTGTTCCAATGCGTGATGCAATAAAATGTACAGAATGTGCATGGATTGATGAAAGAAAACTTTCTTCAGATTTTGGTAAAAATAATTTCGTAAAGTTGAGAGATTAAAAAATGATACATGTTTCGTTCCAAGGTGAACGAGGGGCATATAGTGAATCTGCAGCCAGATCATTTTTTAATGAAGAGATCGAATCTATCCCTCTTGCAACATTTGCAGAAGTTTTAGAAAATGCGTCTTCAGATAAAACAGAATATGCAATTTTGCCTGTAGAGAATTCATTAGAAGGAAGTGTTGGTGAAAGCTATGATCTATTGTATTCAACATCTCTAAATGCAACAGGTGAGATCTATCATAGAATCGAACACTGCCTAATTGGGAGTGGTAAATTAGAGGAAGTTGATACTGTTTATTCACATCCACAAGCTCTAGGTCAATGTAGAAAATTTATTGAGCAACATAACATGAAAACAATTCCTGCATACGATACAGCAGGTAGTGTAAAAATAGTTAAAGAATTAAACAAGAAAAATTGTGCATGTATAGCTAGTAGAACAGCATCAACGATACACAATATGCCTATAATTGCTGAAAATATCGCAAATAATCTGAATAACTATACTAGATTCTTGATATTATCAAAAAAAGAGTCTCCTGAAACAGGGAATGATAAAACATCAATTATTTTTTCTATCAAACATGAACCAGGGTCTTTATACAGAATTATAGAAAATTTTCACAAAAACAGTGTAAATCTTACAAAGATAGAATCCAGACCAACTAAAGCAAATACGTGGGAATACAACTTCTATGTAGATTTTGAAGGACATGAAAAAAATTCTAAGATTTCAGAAATGCTAGATAAAATAAAACAAGATACTCTCTTCATGAAAGTTTTAGGTTCATATCCTTCTGCAAAACTAAGCTAAAATCCTTTGGGTTTTTGTAAGGTAAAGCCCATACTAAGACCGATAACTACTACTCCAGTTATAATTACCATAAGATCATAGGTTAACCAGATTGGATCAGTGCTTCTAATTAGAACTCCAGTTATTTCTAATTCGGTATCACCGGTATTCTGAATTTGGATTTTTGTTTCACCATCTGCTACATGAGTCCAATCCAAGGTTAAGTCATCCCTATAGGAAGTCATATTTGGAATCTGCAATCCAGTACTTGGACTTTCAAGTTTGAGATCAAATGCAGCACCAGTTATTTCCATATGCTGGGGTGTATGATTAGGGGCAGGAATTGTATAAAACGTGGAATCGCCAATTCCTACAACATGATTTTCATTAACAGTAACTGTTCCAATATGTAAAATTAAAGAATAACTTCCAATTGCAATAATTGCACTTCCAATTATCAATCCAATAATAGTTCTTTTTGATATCATGATTCATTAATTCTGTATACTGTTTAAAAAATTAACTACATTAAAGAAACATCATGAGGTTGACTTTCTGCAAATCCAGCTCTTGACATTTTGACAAATTCTGCATTTTCTTGCATTTGAGGAATAGTGTGTGCCCCACAATAGCTCAAGCCAGAGCGTACACCCCCTGTAAGTTGTTTTAGAATATCAGTTACAGTTCCTTTGTAAGGAACCATAGCCTCAACTCCTTCTGCAACATAATCATTAAGATCATCATCAAGTGAAATAGAGCCTGTTTCCTTAGATTTTCTACCGATTGAAGCTGCAAGTGAAGCCATTCCACGATAGACTTTGAAACGTTTTCCATTTTTAGTTAAAACTGTGCCTGGTGATTCATCAGTACCTCCAAGCATGCTACCTACCATAACAGATGAAGCGCCAGCAGCCAATGCTTTTGTTGCATCACCAGAAGTTCTTGTACCACCATCAGAAATAATTGGAATTCCATGATCCTTGCCAATTTTTGCACAATCCATTACTGCAGTTAATTGTGGTACACCAGAACCAGTAATCACCCTAGTAATACAAATTGAACCAGAACCTACACCAACTTTTACAGCGTCAACTCCTGCTTTAATCAAATCTTCAGCACCTTGAGCAGTTGCAATATTACCTG
>JBHHVF010000059.1:0-5866 GCA_046754145.1 Candidatus Nitrosopumilus sp. | reverse complement strand
ACCTAGAAGATCAAAAAATGATAAATTTTTGAAAAAACAGGAAAGTTTCTTTTCTGATGGCTCAGAAAAATTTTATGCATCTCTAAAAGAAAAATTATTTGAAATTTTAGGAGGAAAAGTTTGTTCTAGCTGCGGATTCAAAGATGAGAAAGCTTTGGGATTCAGTCATAAATATGATAATGAAACTTTTGATAATATTAGACGTGGAGGAGCAGCATCTTCTTGGGGGAAATACATCTCAGAACCAGAACTTGCTAGGGAAGAACTTAATGTATTGTGCTTAAATTGTAATGAAATTAGGCAACCTGCATCAAAACCAAAGGAAGATAGATCAAAATCTAAACATAAAAAGAGTAGACGTTTTCCTCGCTGATCTTAAAATCATCTTTGAAAATTTATTAACACTTTAATAATAATAATCTAGAAATCGAATCATGAAAGGCGACTTTAAGGCATTGGGGATTTCTCTAATTGCTATGGTTGGAATTGTAGCCCTCTGGTTTGGATTCGTTGGATAAATTCATTCCTTCACAATTTCTACATTATATTCCGAAACTTTAGTAGTAACTAACTTGTGTTCTTTGTCAATCACTGATTGAATAAAATCTGCAAATTTCTCAACATTTGCTTGATCCTTTAATAAAATACTATGAGCAGATTTATCCTTCAATGAAATTACTAATTCATTTCCAATAACATTAAGAATTGATGTAATGTAGGTTTCTTTTCCATCCTTTATGAAAATTAAACTGGCAAACTTCTGAGCTTCATATTCATCATCACACGCTATACTAATTCTCATTTATTCTCAAAAAGAAATTGATCTATCTGGTCTTTTGCTTTTTCTCTTTTTTCCTGATGAACAGCAAGAAAATCATTAATTTTTTCAATTAAAATTGATTTTAGTTCTCCTGTAAGCAATTTTCCAGATTTGTAATCTTCATAAATTGATATTAGCTTGTTATCATCTGGTTCAAAAAATATTCTGAGATATTGATATGCTACATCAACGTCTGGATTGCCTCCAAGCTTTCTATGTTGTTCAATGTCTACCTGTCCTCCTGAAAATGCATATTTGTTGATTTTCTTTTTTACCACATTTGGTGTATCAGTTGTGTAAACTGTACCGTTTTCATCAGAAGCTGACATTTTTCCGCCTGGTCCTTTCAAATCTGGAATCATTATGTTGTGAATTAATGCAGGTTTTGGTTTTCCAATCTTTGGTGCAATGTCTCTTGTTAATCTAAAGTGGGGATCTTGGTCTACTCCTAACGGAATCAAAACTGGTTTGTCTTCAATAAAACATGGTGCAGATTGTAATGATGTGTAAAAAATCATACCAAGATTTGTTTCATTTGTAAATCCAAATGTTGCTTTTGTATTTGAAAAGTTAATTTTCTTTGCTACTTGAGCTGCAATTGGATATAGAGTTTGAATATTTCTGGTGTTGATGATAATTTTTGTTTTATCTGGTTTGAAACCTAATGCAATAAAGTCTAGTGCATTCTCATATGCATATTTTCCAGTTTCTTCTAAAGTCAAATTGGGTTTTGAGTAAAATTTTTCATCATCTGTTAATTGAAAATACATGTTAACATCAAACTTTTCTTGTAACCATTTTGCAAAAACCCATGGTACCAAGTGCCCAATATGGGTATGACCAGAAGGACCTCTTCCAGTATATAGAAAGAATTTGTTACCTTTTTCATAATCATCAAGAATTCTATTCATCTCTCTGTGAGAGAAGAAAATACCTCTTCTAAGCATGAAATGGTCCTCCCCAGTAATTTTCTCAATTCTAGCTTGTAATTCTGAGGTAATCTTCTCAGTACCAAATCTCTTGATTAATTTATCATAATCAATATCCCCCTCAACATGCCAAGGAGTTACAATAAAGTCATCAGCTGACATTCAATTTGACTTAGGTTAAGGTTTAAAAAGTCTTTTTCGAACTTTCTGATGTTGTCACAAGTTTTTCACGATATTGAAAAAAAAATTATCCATTCTTTACAACCTGATCAAATTTTAACAATATCTGAAATCGAAAAGAAAACTGGTTTACAATCTGATCAAGTTAGAAGAGGCATTGAATGGTTGAAATTAAAAGACCTTGCAAATGTGAAAGAATTAACTGAAATTCATCATTATTTTGGGGAGAAAGGTAATGAAGCTATTCAAAATGGATTACCTGAAAGAAGATTAGTAAGTGAAATTGAAAAAGGAAATACAACTTTTGAGAAATTAAAACCTCTTTTAGGTTCAGATTTTAACGCAGCTATAGCATATGCAAAAAAGAATAATTGGATTTCTATTACAAAACATGAAAAATCAATGGAACTTTCTTTAAATGATGATCATCAAGAATCATTAGAAGAAAAATTTCTTACAGCTCATAAACCACTTCAAAAAAACAAAACCAGTGAAATTAAAGTATCTAAAGATTTTCTTTTTGCAATAACATCACTAAAAAAACGTCCTGACTTTATTGTTGACTCCTCTGTAATCATCAAAAAAGTTTCATTAACTAATGAAGGTCAAAAAATCAATTTAGATGATCTATCTCAATCAAGTGGTGCTATTGATGTTGAATCAAAAGTACCTGAGATATTTGTAGCAAGAACTCATCCATTAAAAGATACTATTGATGAAATTCGTGAAATTTTTGTTACATTAGGATTTTCTGAAATTAATGGAAATATGACTCAATCAAGCTTTTGGAATTTTGATGCATTATTTACTCCACAAGATCATCCTGCAAGAGAACTACAGGATACATTCTATCTTGATGGTGTTTCTGCCAAAAAAATTGCAACTCCTGAACAAATTAGAAAAGTTTCTGAATCTCACAAAAAAAATTGGCGTTATCATTGGGATATTAATGAAGCACAAAAAATGGTTCTAAGAACCCACACAACATGTGTTACCATTAAACATCTAGCTGAAACTAAACCTGATGAAGCTAGAGTTTTTTCATTAGGTCGTGTGTTTAGAAATGAAAAAGTTAGCTACAAACATCTTGTAGAATTTAATCAAATTGAAGGAGTTGTTGTAGGAAAAGATGCTAATCTAAGAAATCTAATGGGAATTCAACGAGAATTTTACAAACGAATTGGAATTACAAAAATAAAATTCTGGCCAACATTTTTCCCATATACTGAACCATCACTTCAAACAATGGTGTATAATGAAAGACTGGGAAAATGGGTTGAACTATTTGGAATGGGAATTTTCAGACCAGAAGTAACTAAACCTCTTGGAATCACTAAACCTGTTTTGGCATGGGGTGGTGGTATTGAAAGAATTGCTATGCTAAAGTATGGTCTAGATGATGTAAGAGAATTTTACAACAATAATCTGAATTGGTTAAGGAGTGCTACAAAATGCCAGTAGTTGAATTATCATACGCACGCCTTCAAAAATTAGTTGGTAAAGCAACAAAAAAACAGATTTCTGATTCCTTACCTTTTCTTGGATTAGATATTGAATCTGAAGACAAAGATCTAGTCAGAATTGAATATAGTCCAAATAGGCCTGACTATTCAACTGATTATGGAATTGCACTTGGATTACAAGGATTGCTTGGAATCAAAACTGGAGCAATTAAACTGAATATTAAAAAATCAAAGAAATATTCTATATCTGTAAAATCTGATGTATCTAAAATTCGTCCTTTTGTAACTGGAATTGTTGCAACAAATGGAAAAATTGATGATAAAACAATTAAACAATTCATGACAATGCAAGAAGACCTTCATTTTGGAATAGGACGAAAGAGAAAGAAATCATCAATTGGCATACATGATTTAGATATGATTTCTTTTCCTTTAATCTACACAACCGCAAATAGAAATCACAAATTCATTCCGTTAAACTCTAAAAAAGAACTATCAATTTCTGAAATTCTCCAAAATACTGATGTGGGAAAAGATTATGGTTCTATACTTGGAAATTCACCACAAGTACCTCTTATTTTAGATGCAAATCAAAAAACAGTTTCTTTTCCTCCAATAATTAACGCCACAGTAACTACTGTTACAACTAAAACCAAAAATCTCTTTGTCGAAGTAACTGGAATTAATAAAGAGGATGCTGAAGATATGCTTTCAGTTGTTGCAACCATTTTACAAAGTGCAGGCTTTACTCTAGAATCAGTTCAAATATCTGGTGCAAAGAACTCTTCCCCAAAACTTGAACAAAAGAAAATGTCTGTTAACTCTTCCTTAATCAATCAGTCTCTAGGCTTGGATCTTAATACTTCAAAGATTACTTCATCATTGAAAAAATCCAGATTAGATGCATCAACTAAAGGCAAAAATATTGTTTGTACAATTCCTGCATATAGATTTGATATTTTTGGACCAATGGATTTAGTTGAAGAAGTTGCTTTAGGATATGGAATTCAGAATCTTGAGCCTACATTATCTCCTTCTCAAACCCTTGGTCAAACAAATCCTGTTTCACTTCAACTAAAATCTCTAAGCCAGACTATGATTGGTCTTGGATATCTTGAAGCTTTGAATTCAAGTTTGACAAGTAAACGAGTACTTTATGACATGACTAACAAAGACGCAACAAAAATTATATCTGTACTTAATTCAAAAAGTCAAGAACATACTATTTTACGTGACTCTATTCTTCCTGGTCTATTAGAAAATCTTTCAAGAAATATTCATGAATCATATCCACAAAAACTATTTGAAACTGGCACCGTGTTTACTACAGATAATCCAATATCTGAAAAAATTAATTTTTCTGGTATTAGCGCTCATCAGGATGCAAATTTCACTGAAATAAAATCAATTTTACAATCTGGATTGAAAACTGGTTTTGGAATTAACATTGAAACAAAAACCACAACTCATCCTATTTTTGAAGAGGGACACTGTGCAACTGTAATTGTAAATAGTAAACCAATTGGTGTAATTGGTAAAATTAACTCAAAAATTATTGAGAACTATAAAATCCGTGTTCCCGTTGTTGGATTTGAAATATCATTGTCTGAATCTATTCTAAAATCTATTTAGTAGGAGTACTTGTATTATTAATCGCCCAAGAGCAGGCACGCAGACGGATTAGGATGATGTCGATCGTAATGATACCAATGATTTCTAATTCACCCAGGCGTGCTACATTATGGGCTACCCCGGTTACAGAACGCAAGGAGGGTTTGGCTAAATACCAATGATCTTGTGCGAGTCAGAACCGGGGGACAATTTCATTTTTTAAAAATTGAAAAACCATAAAACATTCATTTCTGATACAGAAAATTGAAATGGTAAATTATTGGTTAGCAAAACAAGAACCTAGTGGCCCAAGAGGATATAATTTTGAACAACTAAAAAAAGAAAAAACAACCATTTGGGATGGAGTTCACAACAATCTTGCACTAAAGCATATGAGAGAAATGAAACCAAATGATCTTGTTTTGTTTTATCATACAGGTGATGAAAGACAAGCTGTAGGAATAATGCAAATTACTTCAAAACCATACCCAAATCCAAAAGAAGACAATGAACGTTTTATTGTTGTTGATGTTAAATACAAAAAATCATTGAAACATCCAGTGACACTTGATGAAATGAAAAAAGAAAAAAAATTCAAAGATTGGGAACTTATTAGAATTTCAAGATTATCTGTAATGCCTGTCCCAAAGCAAATTTGGGATAGAATTTTAAAGATTTCTCAAAACTGAATATAATCGGTTTATTGATATAGTCGATTTATCTAATTTAATCATGGCAACAGCTTATGTTTTAATAAACTGTGAACTAGGTTCAGAAGAAGCTATAATTCAGCAACTAAAGGGCTTAGAAGGTGTTAAAGAAGTTCATGGAACTTTTGGTGCATACGATATTTTGGCCAAGAT
>JBHHVF010000058.1:0-5922 GCA_046754145.1 Candidatus Nitrosopumilus sp. | reverse complement strand
ACATCTTCTTCAATTACATCTTCAATAATTGTTGGAGGGACTTCATGGTAATCAAAAAAAGACATTGCTTCTGTTTCTGCATAATGAGCTTTGATTGAATATGTTCCATCTATTCTAAAATTCACTCCTGCTTTTACAAGAAAGCTTGTAGAAAATTCTAAATCTGAATCAATTGTACCAAAATAAAATCCTGCAGGTATTCCATATGGATCATAGACACCAATTAGAACAGAAGGTGAATCCAATACAGAAACAAGGCCCGTTATTTTGATTATATCCTTGTCAGTGTATTGTTTTTTGTCAGTATAAAGTAGAATGATTTCAGGTTCTTCAAATTCTTCAAAGATAATTTCAGGTTCAATATACTCATTTTCAATAACAAAATAATGATTTTCTGAAATTTGTCCATAGTCAAATTTTACCTTATATTCTCCAGTTTTTTCATAAAATGGGGCATCAAGACTAATAGTTTTTGAGAATGTTTTTTCAGAGGTGATTTCTAAATTATTTGCAGATAATATCTTTCCATCAGGATCATAGATGCTCATTGCAATTATTGGCATTGCAAAATTAAGAATTTCTCCTGAAACTGTAAGAGAATCACCTTTGTTGTACAGTATTTTATCAAAATCAACAACAAATGAATCTGCAAAAACTTCTGCAAATACAAAAGGAGTTAATACGGTTAACACTAACGCAATTCCTACAAAGTATCCTAACACACGGATAAAATCGTAATTTTCTATTTAATAATCACGTAGAAATCATACTTTTTCATTCTACAATGATTGAATCAGACATAAATGGAATTCATGCAGATACTAAAATTTGTGAAAGGATAAATTTCTAAGATTCGTCTGTAGGTAAAGAAACAGCTAAAATATTGTCACCACGTATCAAAACAGTTCCAAGTTTTTCAGACTTTTCATCAGATGTTTCTTCTGCATTATCCAAAGTCAAATTCATATGAATATCAAAGTCTTTGAGTGTGCCTTGAACAGTTTTATTGTTTCTTAATCTGAGTAAAACAGTTTTATCTTTACTGTTAGTCATTAGTGTTGAAATTTCATAAGCCATAATCATTCACCGGATAGTTTAGTTCTTCCTCATTTTTTCTTGCTTACTTGCATGTATAAATCAACAGTACCACTTCCAATTGGAATGTTACTTCCAACAATTACGTTTTCAGTGATACCTTTGAGTTGTTCAATTTCTCCACCAAGTGCAGCATGGGCAATAGTTGGTACTGTAATTTCAAATGCAGCTCTTGCAAGAACACTATCTTTAGTACCAGCAATTCCATGTCGACCAATTTGCTGCATATAGCCTCTTGAACACATCAAATCAGATACTAACATAATGTATCTATTATCAACTTCTAATCCTTGATCTTCTAGAGTATGGTTTAGTTCGTTAATCAATGCATTTCTTGCAGCTTCAATGCCTAAAGTTCCGGCAATTTCAAAGACATTGTTTGTTCTAACATTTCTTTTGTCGATACCTTTGACTTCAAGTAATTTAGCAATGTTAGAACCAGTTGTTTGGATAACCCATTCATCGTCTTTTTGGACTAATGTAACACGCTCAATATCTGGAACTCCTTTAACTGTAGTATTAAGAACTTTATTTCTAATTGCAATTACTGTTGCAGTATCAGATTCTTCATCAACTAGTTTTAGAGTGATTAATTCACCAGTTACCTCCATCTTGAATTTTTTATTTGATGAAAGTGCTGCCTCCACTTCTGCAATAGTACATCCTCTTTCTCGGAGTCTTTTTTCGCTTAGAATGAGTTTGATTTCAGTAGAATAATCAGTTTCACTATCTGCAATTAATGCACTTACTTTAGTTTGTAATACGTTTCTTGCAATATCAATTGCTTTTTCTCGTGATTTCTTTGATTCTTCATCAAGGTAAATATCCATAGTTGGAGTAACAGGTTTCTTTCTTGCATCAACTAATTCAATTAGTCTTGGAAGACCTAATGTGACATTTCTTTCTTTAATTCCTGCAAAGTGGAATGTTCTTAGAGTCATCTGAGTACCTGGTTCACCAATTGATTGAGCAGTAATAATTCCCACAGCTTGTCCAGGTTCTACTTTGGCTTTGTTGTAAAGTAAAAGTCCTTTCTTACATACACTCTCCACACCTTCTTTACTCAAGCCAGAGTCATGCAATGCATCAGTTACAAGTGAAGTTAGTCTTGGATTAAATGTCTTGGTGTATTTCTTGGCAAGAGTGTCAATCTCATCTTTTGTTGCTTTCTTTCCAGAATCAATAATGGTTTGAGATTCAGCTAATCTACTAGCGTTAAATGCTTCACCATGATCACTTTTCGCTACATCTATTCCATCTTCACCATAAAGAAATTGAACAATGTGACCATGTGGATCTCTTACTGTTCCATCATATTCTAATCTAATGTGTTCTAGTGCGTTAATCAATCTACGTTGCATGTAACCACTTTGTTGTGTTCTAACTGCAGTGTCTACTAATCCCTCACGTCCTCCCATTGCGTGGAAGAAGAATTCTAATGCAGTAAGACCTGTTCTGTAATTAGATTTTACAAATCCATGTGCATCAGGATTGTTGTCATGTTCTTGATAATGTGTCAATGCACGATTATTGTAACCATCATTCATTCTATTTCCTCTTCTTGATTGTTGACCCAAGGCACCAGCCATCTGACCTACATTTAGAGATGAACCTCTGGCACCAGTAGTAGCCATAATCTTTCCAGCGTTGCTATCATCAAGAGAATCATTTGCAGTAGATCCTGCTTTGTCTCTTGCTTTACCTAGTTCATTAACGATGTATGCTTCCAAAGCCTCTTCGGGTTTCATACCTCTTGTGAGTTTGAGAGTTCCTTTATCATATTGATTAGTCAAATCAGATACAATATCATAAGTTCCTTTAATGTCATCTAGAATTTGTTGTACATTTTTTTCTGGAACTTCAAGATCACCATATCCATAACTGAAACCATAATGAGTAATGAATTGTTTAACCATAATTAGAATAGAGTTTAAGAAATTCTTTCCGACTGCATTACCATAGTCTTTTGTGATTCTGTGTAAGACACTTTCTGGTTCCTCTGCACCAATAGATGTTTTATCAATTACACCGCTGATTAATTCACCATTTTTAATTACAACATCTTTTGGTTTACCATTTGTTCCCTTTGACCATTTTGAAGTAAGGACATAGTTGAAGTCTTTAGGAAGAAATAGTGAGAATAATTGTTTTCCCGTATATGCTGGACCATCTTTTGTTTTAGTGCCAGGTTTTGGTAGAGGGTCAGAATAACCACCAAGCATTGCATAGTTTGAAAATTCTTGAACAGATAGAATAGTATCATCTTTAGTTAGAAGATATGCACCAGTAACAAAGTCTCTTAGTGCTCCAATAATTGGGCCACCGTATCTTGGGGAGATTAATTGATCTTGAACTCTCATCAAAAGAATTGCTTCTGCTCTTGCTTCTTCACTCTGAGGAACGTGAAGGTTCATCTCATCACCATCAAAGTCTGCGTTGTATGGAGGACATACAGAAGGATGTAATCTGAAAGTTTTTCCTGGAAGTACTCTAACATAGTGAGCCATGATAGACATTTGGTGGAGTGATGGTTGTCTGTTAAACATCACAATATCACCATCTGCAAGATGTCTTTCAACTAGATATCCCATCTCAAGTGTTTCAGCAATTGTAGAACGATCTTCTACAAAGTCTAATCTTATTTTTACACCGTCAGGTCTTACAATATAGTTAACACCTGGGAAAGTTTCAGGTCCATTAATCACAAGTTTTTTCATTCTATCAATATTCCATTCAGTGACAATTTCAGGAATAGTTAGTTTTGTTGCAACTGCTACAGGCACACCAACTTCAGATAAGTCCAAGTTAGGATCTGGAGAGATAACAGTTCGGCTTGAAAAATCAACTCTTTTTCCAGATAATGAACCTCTGAATCTTCCTTCTTTTCCTTTTAGTCTTTGAGTTAATGTTTTGAGAGGACGTCCAGAACGATGATGGGCTTGTGGAATTCCAGATACTTCGTTATCAAAATATGTTGTAGTGTGGTACTGTAACAAGTCAACTAAATCTTGAACAATTAGTGGAGGAGTTCCAGCCTCTTTACTTTCTTTTAGTCTTTGATTAACTCTAATAATATCAACCATTTTGTGGGTCAAATCATCTTCTGATCTTATTCCTGTTTCAAGAATAATTGAAGGTCTAACAGTTACTGGTGGAACAGGAAATGCTTGAAGAATAAACCATTCAGGTCTAGCAGTAACAGGGTCATATGATAATAATTCCAAATCGTCATCAATTATTTGTGAAAATCTTTCTCTAATAGTAATTGGAAGTAATCTATGTTCACCAATTTCTGTTTTCTCAACAAAGATAGTTGGTTTTGTAAAGATTAATTCGTATTGTGTTTTTCCACAATGAGGGCATTCTTTTGCTTTTTTTGCTTTCTCTATGATTTGTTCTGGAATACGTTTTTGAGAAATTACAGTGTAAGCAGCATGTTTGTCTTTAATTTTTTGAAATGCATCTAAATCTTCTTGAGGAACTTTGAGTCTTGCACAAGAACGACATGTTGATTGTAATAGTTTGTAGATATTATCAATAAATGCAATATGCAAGACAGGTTCTGCAAGTTCAAGGTGTCCAAAGTGTCCAGGACATCTAGCAGCTGTATTTCCACATGTTAGGCATTTTTGTCCAGGCTCAAGAGTACCAAGTCTTCCATCCATAAGACCTCCTTGAACTGACATTCCATCTTCATCATATGTTTCAGGAGCAGTAATTTCAGCGACAGAATATTTTCTAATTTCTGTTGGAGACCATACTGAAAATCGAATTCCATCAATTGATTTTATTGCTTGGATAGACATTAGATTTTCTCCTTGATTAACAATCGTGGTGCAACATTAAGACTCTGCATCTCTTGTAAGAGTAGTTTGAAGGCATATGCAACTGATACAGATGATACTTTAGCTTTATCGCCACAAACTCTACAAACATATTTTCTTTGTTTAACATCATGATAAGCTACCAAACCACATCTTTCACAGACAAAGATATCAGATTTATCTGACTCATCAAGCAATCTATCTTTTAGAATCATTGAAGCACCATAAGCAATCAAACAATCTCTTTCCATTTCACCAAATCTTAATCCACCACCTCTTGCTCTTCCTTCTGTGGGTTGTTTAGTTAACATCTGAACTTGTCCACGAGCTCTTGCATGAATTTTGTCTGCAACCATGTGGTGAAGTTTTTGATAGTATACTACTCCAATAAAGACATCAACTGGAAATGATTTTCCAGTTCTTCCATCATACATTATTTCTTTACCAGAATATTTGAAATTGTGTGCATCCATTACTTCTTTGACTTCATCCATTTTTTCTCCCACAAATGCAGAACCATCGAATCGTTTTCCACGTAATGCTGCAGCTTTTCCACAAATTGATTCCATCATCATTCCAACTGTCATTCTTGAAGGGAATGCATGAGGATTAATCAAAACATCAGGAGACATTCCATTTGCAGTGTATGGCAAGTCTTCTGCTTTAGCTAAAATTCCAAGTACACCTTTTTGTCCATGTCTTGATGCAAACTTGTCACCAATCTCAGGAATTCTCATATCCCTTGCTCTAATCTTGTACATTTTTCCACCCTCGTTTGATTGAGTCATAACAACAGTATCTACAACTCCAGCCTCAGATGGCCTTACACCAATAGAGGTATCTCGTCTATAGGGGCCAGTTGATTCAAACTCTCTGTATTCTTCCATAAATCGTGGAGGACTAGTTTTACCAATTAGAATATCTCCTCCTTTAATTGGAGCCTCTGATGCAACAACACCATCTTCTTCAAGTAATCTGTATGCACGTTCTCCTTTGTAACCTC
>JBHHVF010000057.1:0-6224 GCA_046754145.1 Candidatus Nitrosopumilus sp. | reverse complement strand
TCATCATATATCCTCCTAACCAATAACCTCCTCCAAGGTAGTTATTTTGTTCAATGACTAGAACTTTGTACCCCAAGTTTGAGAGTTCTCTACTTGCAGTTAATCCTGCAGGTCCTGCACCAATAATGATAACATCTGATTGTGCTCTATCGATTAAAACATCATGAAATTCATTTGCAATTGCACGTGTAATTTCAACTTCACTTACGTCTGTAAATATTTTAGAATCTTGTTGTGCAACTGTTGCCTCTTGCATGTCGATGATTCATTCTCTGAACAATTAATACTTTCCCACAAATTCTTTGTAAAATTAGGTAATACTAATCATAATTTGATTAAGATGAGCAGAGAAGTAGGAAAATTATGTACATTGCTGAAAATTTCTCTCCTAAAACATGCATATATCAAAAATTTATATCCAAACTAAAAGGAAATTCTTTGTATTGACTGCTGATCTAAAACAATCTGCACCTGATTCTGTAAAACCCAAAATTAATTGGGCTAAAATAGAAGAGGCAGATAATTTTGCAAAAACTGTGAAACTGTTTCGTCAAGGATGGTATGATGCTGATAGTTTTAGAAGATTTAGACTCCAACATGGCGCATATGGTACTCGAATGACTGGTGATTACGCTATGGTTCGAATTAAACTTCCTGCAGGAGAAATTTACCCACACCAATTTGAAAAAATATCTCAATTAAGTGAGCAATATTCTATAGGCAGTGCTCATTTTTCAACAAGAGAAAATATTCAACTACACTGGGTAATTCTTGAAGATGTCTCAGAAATATTTAGAGGACTTGCAGAAGTTGGGTTAACTTCAAGAGAAGCATGTGGAAATACGGTAAGAAATGTTATGTGTAGTCCTTTGTCTGGTGTTTGTCCTGATGAAATATTTGATGCAACTCCATACGCACTTGCAACTGCAAGATTCTTTTTGAGAAATCCTATGGCTCAAAACCTTCCACGTAAATTCAAATTCAATTTTACATGTTGTGAGAAACATGGAATGGTAAGAATGGTTGATGTTGGATTAATTCCACAGACTAAAGAAATAGACGGAAACACTCAAAGAGGTTTCAAAATCTTCCTTGGTGGAGGATTGGGAAATAAATCCTATGTTGGACATCAGCTAGAAGAATTCACTCCTGAAGAAGATTTACTTTACACATCCATTGCAGTGATGAGAATCTTTGATAGACTTGGTGATAGAAAAAATCTTGCAAGAAATAGAATGCGTTATCTTGTAGCTGATATGGGATGGGAAAAATTCCAGAACCTTGTTCTAAAAGAAAGAGCAATTGTTAGAGCTACTCAGTCAGTAATTACTCAACTAGAAGTTGATGATACACCAAATGACATCAAACGACCAATTCGAATTAGTGATGAAGGTGGTGAGAGCATACCTGATGGTTATGCAAGATGGCTAAAAACAAATACCGTTAAACAAAAACAATCTGATTATCGTTCTGTATTTATCACTCTTGAAGCAGGAGACATCACTTCAAATCAACTCAATGCATTGGGAGGCTTGATTCGTGACTTTTCTTCAGAAGGTAAAGCCAGAGCTGGATTTGTACAAAATGTGGCATTACGTTATGTTCACGAAGATGATTTGACACGCTTGTATTCTAAACTTCTAGAGGTTGGACTGGCAAAATCTGGTGCGTTGACAATGACTGCACCAATTGGCTGTTCTGGTACCACTTCTTGTAACCTTGCATTAACAAATTCACATAGATTAGCGAAAGAAATTCAAAGAAAATTCCTTGAACTAAAACTTGATGAAGATGATGATCTAAGTGATTCATCCATTAAGATAAGTGGATGTCCAAACTCTTGTGGTCAACATGGAATTGCAACTATTGGTTTCTTTGGAGGTGGAGGACGTGTTGGAAAAGACATGTATGCAAATTATCAGATGTCTTTAGGTGGACGTTCTGATGGTGAGACTATGTTAGGTCAGACATGCATTAGAGTTCCTGCAAAACGAGTAATCCCTGTAATTCTAAAAATTATTGAGGTATTCAAAGCAAACAAGAAACCAGATGACACACTAAAGTCTTGGATTCATCGAGTTGTAAATAACAGTGAAAACTCTGAGATAAAATCAATTAATGACATCAAGAAAGTTTTAGAGTCATTAGTAATTCCTCCAACCAAAGAAGAGGATCCTGACTTTTACCTTGATTATGGTAGTGATACTAGTTACCACACAAAAACTGGAAAGGGTGAGTGTGCTGCTTGACAGAATCTGGTAAAATAACAACGGATGTTGATTCCTTACGTTCAGAAATAAGAGACAAAAGTGTTCGAGTAATTGATGTTAGAAGAGAAGCTGATTACAAACAAGATCATATCTCTACTGCCGTGAATTTGCCATTGGCCAATCTTTTATCTGATGATAGCCCTGAACGTGTTTTGAAACTCATAAACACAATGGGTATTGACAATGAAACTCCAGTTGTTGTGTATGATGATACTTTTGGTGCTTTAGCATCAAGAGTAGCTTGGACCTTGGAATATCTTGGTCATTCAGATGTAACTTTACTTGAAACTACTTACAGCAATTGGAAATCCCTGGGACTGGAAAGTGATTCTCAGACTCCTGAAATACAAAGCAAAGAACATTCTATGAATTTACAACCAGACATTTTGGCAACTTCAGATTATCTGGAAAGTGCCAAAGAGAAAGATGATGTAATCTTGATTGATAATAGGGAGCGACTGAATTTTCTTGAACAACACATCCCAGGAGCAATTAACATACCTTACAGGACCCTTGGCAATACTGACAAAATTTTACGTCCAAAAGAAGACATGAAGCGTTTGCTTGAAAATCGAGGTGTAACTGGAAATACAGAAATCATTACCTATTGTGGTAGTGTTGGTACTCTTTCTGGTTTAGCATATTATGCATTAAAATCTGCAGGTTTGCCTAATGCAAAATTGTATGTTCGCTCTTTTAAGGAATGGAAAAGTCTTCAAAAGCCTACAGAAAAACAAGAAGACGCTACTTACTGGGATTTGTCTGCAGAATAATTAAGAAATTTCGTTTCTAAGCTTTTTAGTAATTGTCACTTCAATATTATCAAACAATACTAACATCTTGTCTTTGTTAGTAATTAGGTAATCTTCTCCTCTATCTTTTAATCTAATCTTCCATAATCTAATCTCTCTATGTTCATCAAAGAAGTTTTCAATCATTTGTTCTCCTGATTTTTTGGTATCAATGAATTCTTCAAAAATATCCATAGTTTTCTCAACATCTTCTGCTTCAATTGCTTCTTTTACAGAGTGAACAGCATGACTTAGTTCTTTCAAATTCTTAACTGGCTTTGGTAAATTTTTCTTTGTTATTCCAAACAATCCTTTCTTTTCTTTTCCAATTTTTTCTGCAACGTTATCTGCAAGATCATAAATTGGAATTTTACTTAAACCATCGCGTTTTTCATTTTGTATGATGAGTCCTTTCTCCATTAATTTTTTTAATCCAGTTTCAGCATCAATTTTATCCAAATATGTAGTCCATACAATTGAACCAATTGTGTGATAACCTTGTCTAACTGATTCTAAGAGTACAACTTCTTGAATTCTCTTGAATCCTTCTTCAATTCTAACATTCATGAAGTCTTTGTCTCTAATTGATTTTCTGGCATTTTTTACATCAATTTCAATTGAACGTTTCAATGCTTCTAATGCCTCTGGCACTTGATTTAGCAATGATAAGAAACAAGCTTTGTTGTACCATGCCATTCCATATGTTGGATCAGATTCAATTGCTTTTTCAGCTGCATCTAATGCTTTGGCATAATTTTTTTGTTCATAATGTACAAGTGCTTTAAGATTCCAAGCTTCTGGATTTGTAACATCAATTTCAAAAATTTTATCATATACTTTTAGAGCTTCACTGTGATCATCTAAATGAAATCTTGCATAACCTAACTTCATCAAAGTTTCAACATTGCCAGGATCAATTCTTAATGCTTGCTCAAACACTACGATTGCATCTTCTAATTTTTCATCTGCCATGAAATTAATTCCTTTTTTGAATAATTTCTTACGATTATAGTCTGAATCAACTAGATTGGTTTCTTTTACCTTTTCTTTTTCTAATTTTGATTCATCTACTTCCTTTGATTTTCTTCTAAACGGCTTTTTCACTAGCTGAAAATGCAATTTTATCTAGATAAATACTATCCTCATGTGTTTGACATACTTTATACTGAATTTAGAATAGATCATGCGATCTAAATACAGAAATACTTGAAATATGCACAAACGAA
The DNA here is from genome assembly GCA_046754145.1 of Candidatus Nitrosopumilus sp. Lineage (GTDB taxonomy): Archaea > Thermoproteota > Nitrososphaeria > Nitrososphaerales > Nitrosopumilaceae > Nitrosopumilus. The sequence goes on along the minus strand of JBHHVF010000057.1, from coordinate 1,937 downwards.
TGTGTCATCTCAGTCACGGGTAGAAATTCAAGGACAGGCACCTTTTAAACAATCTGGTGTCTATGAAGCCCAAATTGCAATAACGGATAGTAAACCTTCAGATGATTCAATAAAATCTAAACAATTCACATCTTTATGGAAAGGTAACTTTCATCTTAGAGTAAAAGATGGTATATTCACTGAAACAATTGGTTCTACAGAAAATCCTCTTCCTTCATCTATAGAAAACCTTGATAAAATTTGGGTTGTTGTAACTGATCTATTTTCTTCACTACATACTGTATTTGATGTTCCTTTGGCAAGACCAACAAGAAAATCACAACCTGAAACTAAAACAATTTCTGAAAAACCAAAACGTTCTGCCAAATCAACTATTGGTGAACAAGGATCTACAGGTCCAGCTGGTCCACCAGGTGATAAAGGCCCTACTGGAGAAAAAGGTCCACAAGGTGACAAAGGTCCACAAGGTATCATAGGTCAACCTGGTGACAAAGGTCAACCAGGTAGCAAAGGACTTGCTGGAGATAAAGGAATTACTGGAGATAAAGGAATTACTGGAGATAAAGGTGACAAAGGTGACAAAGGAATTTCTGGTCCACCCGGTGACAAAGGAGAAAAAGGTCCAACTGGTCCTATTGGAGAAAAAGGTCCAACTGGATTAAAAGGTCCGTTAGGTCCACCCGGAGAAAAAGGTCCAACTGGTCCACCCGGTGACAAAGGATTATCAGGATTAAGAGGAGCTCCAGGAGAAAAAGGAGAAAAAGGTGCAGCTGGTCCACCAGGTGACAAAGGATTAACTGGTCCACAAGGTCCACCCGGAGAAAAAGGTCCAACTGGGCAGACAGGTGTTCAAGGAGAAAAAGGACTTCAAGGAATTGCAGGTCCTATTGGAGAAAAAGGAGAAAAAGGAATTACAGGTCCTGTCGGAGAAAAAGGTGCATCTGGTCCACCTGGTCCTGTCGGAGAAAAAGGTAACAAAGGTTCTGAAGGTTCTGTCGGAGAAAAAGGTCCACAAGGTCCACAAGGTCCTGCAGGAGCTAAAGGACTTACAGGAGTTCCAGGTCCACAAGGAGAAAAAGGAGAAAAAGGTCCATCCGGTCCTATCGGAGAAAAAGGAACCACTGGTCCAATTGGAACTCCAGGAGAAAAAGGTCCACAAGGTCCACAAGGTTCTCAAGGTGAACGTGGTGTAACAGGTCCACCAGGAGAAAAAGGTCCACAAGGTCCACAAGGAATTCAAGGTCCACAAGGTGAACGAGGTCCTAATGGTCCACTAGGCCCAGCAGGTGAACAAGGCACAGCAGGAGAGCAAGGTCCACTAGGTCCACCAGGTCCACGAGGCCCACCAGGTCCACCAGGAGAAAAAGGTCCTGCAGGAGGGATGTCGTCTGAGCAGAAAGCTATTTTCAAAGAACTATTAGAAATTTTAACAAACAAAAATATCATTACAACTGAAGAACAGATTAAACTAATGAGTTATCTTTACTAATCGGGAAAAATAGGTAATTACAATGAGCGAAAAACCAAATAAAATTGAATTTGAAATGTTAGATTACAAACGATTGGAAAATGATTTTGTATCTTTTGAATTAGAAGATGGAACTGTTGTTAAAGTAAAAATTGATTTAGACAGAGTTGGAAAAGCTATAAATCATAAAAATCCTGATGGCACACCTCACTATGCAATTAGTACTGCAGTCAAATTAGCAATTACTCCTCCTGATAAAAAATTCTCAGTAGAAAAAAAATCTGTTAAAGGAACAAACACTCAACCTCCAGGACAGATGTTTAGTTAACACTAGTTTAGAATTTAGAAAAAGGAAAACAATTCGTCGTCTAGATGACGATTGTTAGTTTGTAGACGAGATTACCTTCGTCTTCTTTTTGCTGCTTTTCTCTTTGGAGCTGCTTTACGTTTTGCTGCTTTTCTCTTTGGA
>JBHHVF010000056.1:0-6238 GCA_046754145.1 Candidatus Nitrosopumilus sp. | reverse complement strand
TTTACTTCATTTTGAATATCGTCAATTTTTGATGCAATCAAATCATTTGCCATTATCATAGCACCATTTGGACCAAGATCATACTGTTGCATTATAGATACAATGTCTACATAATCTCTAACATCCACATCACAAGTGTATGGTAAATTCTCTACACCTGGATCTAAACTCAATGCAGCCACAAATGCTCCATTTTTTGTGTAATATTCGTATAACTTTGATGTAAGTAATGATTTTCCTGAACCGGCTGTGCCAGAAACAAAAATTGTTTTCAATCCTGTCTAATTTTTCTTTGCTCATATTTCAAACTAGCTTTACCATCAACTTTCATATTTGATTCTTCAATAAAATTATCAAATGAACTGGAGACTTGTAGTTATACCTGTTACACTAATTCCTATCTTTGTTATTGCTATTCAATTTGATATCCAATTAGATGATATATTGGCAATTGGATTCTTTCCATTTGTAGGTGCAGTTCTTGCAATGATGATGAAGCTAGGTCTTCAAGGAGTTAAATTTGCATATATTGCAAGAAAATATCTTGGCAGTTTTGATTCTTTTTGGAAACTAGCAGGAGTTAGAGTTGGTAGTGAATTTATCAAATTTACAACTCCTATGTTTGTTGGAGCAGAATTTGTTGTACTTTATTATTTGCACAAAAAAGGACAAAAAGCTTCAAAAGCTGCATGGATTGCAATTATGGATATTGTAACTGAAGTGTTTGCTGCAGGTTTGTTATCTATAATGGCAGGAATAATTGCATTAATGAGTGGTGCATATGTAGTTGCAGCAATTATCTTAGCTACTAGCATTATTGTAACATCTTTGTGGTTGGTAATGTTCTTCTTGTCTTCTGTACATATGTTCCAAGTTCCAAAAGTATTGGCAAATCTTGTTATAAAATTAGGAAAAGCAAAAGGCACCAAGTATATTGATAAAACAAATGTTTGGATGGAAGAAGTTTGCACCATGAGCAAAGAAAACCTAAAAACCACTGAATCTAAAAAAATCTTTACAGTATCATTTTTGTTTTCACTTGCGTCTTGGTCATTTTATGGGATATCATTTATGATTATTGCAATGGGAACAGGATATGTTATTAGTGCATTTGATTCTATCATGGCAGTTATGGGTGCAAATGCGATTGGAAACTTGCCAATTACTGTAGGCGGATCTGGCTTGGCCGAATTTGGAATTGTTGCATATCTCAATAATCTTAATCCATTTGACTTTGATATTCCTAAGGGAGTTGTCGCATGGGATGCAGTTATTGGCTGGAGAATTGCAACTTATTATGTTCCAATTGTGGTTACTTGGCTACTTTTGGTAAAATTAGCCTTGAGTAGAATATCAAAACCACAAGTTACGTAAATTAATTGGATCAAACTGATCAAAATCAAAAAAACAGGACTGAATGATCTAAATTTCTTGTTTATATGATAAAAATCTCCTATAGAAACCACTTTATCTTCAACCAAGTTTTTTTAATTTGTGGACTTCAAAAATAAAGTAGTTCTAATTACTGGTGCATCATCTGGAATTGGTAAAGAAACCGCAATAGAATTTGCAAAACTAGGTGCCAACATTGTTTTGGTTGCAAGAAGAAAAGATAAACTTGAGCAAGTTGAAAATCAATTAAAAGAATTCCATGTATCTACACTAGTTTGTCAATGTGATGTTTCAAAAAAAGACCAAGTAGAACAAATGTCAAAAATAGTTTTAGAAAGGTTTGATTCAGTTGATATCTTGATAAATAATGCTGGTTTTGCAATTTATGGATCTGTGTCTGATCTTAGTATTGATGAGATAGAATCACAGATGGAAACAAACTACTTTGGTATGATTTACTGCATCAAAAATTTTCTTCCATTTATGATAGAAAAAAAATCTGGTCATATAGTAAATGTTGCATCAGTTGCTGCAAGCTTTGGTTTGCCTGGAATCGCTTCATACTGTGCATCTAAATTTGCGATGTTGGGATTCTCAGAGGGTCTTAAACATGAACTAAAAGATACTGGAGTTGGAATCACTGTTGTTAGTCCAATTATGGTCAGAACTGACTTTTTTGATCATTCTTCATTTGAAAAAATGCCAAAATATTCTCCTACATCACTTAGTTCTAAAACAGTAGCAAAAGCAATTCTAAAGGCAGCAAACTCTCCGAGACTGGAAATTATAGTTCCATCTGTAGTACGTGGTGCAGTTTGGTTCAAAAATACATTTCCTTATTTTATTAATCCAATACTAGGAAAATCTTTCAAAAAGCAATTAGATTCTACAAAATAGTCTTATTCTTCTGCATCATCATCTGCAGATTCGTCACCTACATCTAACAATTCTAATGACTTTAATTCAAATTGATAAATTGCATTCATGTCAATTTCTTTTTCTTTTTCTAAAAACTCTGAACATTTCTTGCTCAGTGGGGCTTTATGTTGATCAAAAACAAACTCGTACACTTCACCTTTTACTAAATCATCAAGTTTGATCTTTTTTGCTACATCCATTGTTACAATATGTCGTCCGTCTTCTACAGGATCATACAACTGTGCATCTAATTTGTTATCTTCATAATAAAATTCTAAAATATATCCAGTTTTTTTCATCTCTACTGGTTTCTCAAATTTTGCATTCTGAATTTCATCAGTAACCCAATCAGGAATTTCATCTTCTTTCTTTTTTACCATACTAAAATCACTCTAGTTTTCTGCTTTTTCTTTTTTACTTTTTGACCACCATTCAAGGTAATCATCATGCTTATCATCACGTGTTCTTTCTTTTTGATTTAGTTTGAATCTGATATCTGAAATTTCTTCTCGTGTTGCGTATAGTCCGCATCGTTTACAAATGAAATGTCTTCTGTTTTTTTCATCCATTTTCATTGGGATTTCAATTTCATCATATAACTTGAATAATGCGTCTCTACTTCTGTCTTCTTCTTCTGGATAATCCTCTACATACTTTGCTTCAATTTTCTTTTTTGCTCTTGATGTACATTCTGGACAGTTAGGCACTGCTGATTTGGCTTAATTTTTTCCATAAAAGCGTTCCCACATTCTTAATTGATCGATATTCATCTGACACGCGGATTTTTTCATCATCCCTTGCGGTCCGTTCGCCCATCGAAATCCCGCGTGCCAGATGAGCGAAATTCTCAAAATAATGTATTATCTCTTTTCTTCTAAGGTCTGAGCTGCAATCTTTGCTGAATTTTCTGCTCCATTAGGAACAAAATTCTTTGAAAACTCACTCAAATTTTCTTCAAATTCCTCATAATTCTCTTTAATTTTGGATATGGCTTTGGTTACTTGGTTTGTTTTTGTGGCTAGTACACCTAGATTCTTCTCTTCTGCCCATCTGATGTTGTTTGTGTGCTCATCATAAATTGGAATTCCAACTATTGGTTTTGATTTTCCACCCATAATTTCACCCATTACAGTATGAGAACCATTAACAACTGCATATTTGCATAAATTCAGAATTGTGTCTTTTTCTTGTTCTGAAAGAAAACCAATATCGATTTGTACCCAATCTATTTTTTTCTCCAAAGCATCAAAAATTGAATATTTCTTTCCATCTTTACCTGTTACAGAATCAATGTTTGGATCATTTCTTGCATGTGAAATAATTCTTTTTTCATTTATCATTTCATCTTGATGGAACACTTCCTCATATCTCTGACCAGTCCCATCGTTAGTTGACTTGTTTCCAGTTCTCATCCAGTACCCAAATTCATTATTTTCAACTAATTTTTCAAGATCTGAACTATCTTCTTTTTTGAATTGATTATTATTTGTAAAGTGTCCTACATATGTTACCTTTTCTTCTGCTTCTTTAATGAAATTTAGATTATATTCACACATAGTATATGGTGGTGGTGAATCTGCAACAAGAATTCTTGATGCTTTGGTAATTTGTTTTGCAACAAAGATCAATGATGGATAAAGATATGATCTTGAATTGTATAGTTTAGGTCTAAATTGATTTGTTATAAACAAACTTGGGATGTTTCGATTTTTTGCCAAAATATTTGAACCCATATCTCCATCATTAATCACAAGATCAAATTTTTCTTTGTTGTAAAGTTTTCTTTCTTCTCTCAAATAATTTGCAATCTGTCTTACTAGTGGAGGATTTTTTGAAATTGGTAATAACAAATTCATCAATGACATTGAAACACTTGGACCAAATTTTCCATCAATTGGTGTTGGCATTAAAATCTCATGAATTTTTTCTTTTTGATCTGGAATTTTTTTTAATAATTTCTCATAAACATGATCTTTGCTTGAAAAATGAATCTCAAATTCTTCTTTTATATGATCTCCTAATACCTCATTTAGCCTCATCATTCGGGAATAATGACCACTTCCCCATGGATAGATGAATTCTCCTATTTTGAGCACAATATGAAACCAATTATGCCGTTTAAATTCTCAGTGATTCTCTAGTGAATCTAAAATATCATGAACATTATTTGGTCCTACCTGAACTGAAATCTTTTTCTTTGTTTTAAGGGCAAACTCTACTTCTTTTTTTGAAAAAACTGGAATTTCATTTGAACTGATTGTGACTGTTTTTTCTAATTTTTTGATATTTCTTTCCAATCCTATCTCTTTTGCCTCATCAAACAGATTAGTGTCTACTCCAGCTAGTGGAATTATTGGAATTTTCTTCTTTTCAAATACTTGTTTTAATGAATTTTCAATAAAGTCCATGGAAAATACTAATGGTGATAAAGCTAGAGATACATAGATGTTTGAATGTCGTAACATTATCTCTAATATGGAATTTACATAGATCAAGTAATTTTTAATTCCATTTGGTTTTATCTTTAGCTCAAAGAACTCTAATTCAATTTTGTCTTGTACTAATCTTGGAATTATTTGATTAATTATTTTAACTAGATTCATTAATTCTGATTTTTGTCTATAACAAACTATGATCTTTGTATCATAACCTTGTTTTATTGTCTCAAAACAAGAAACTGCAGATATTTCATCATATACTGCACAAACTGTTTTCTGATTTTGTGATTGATATGGAATCCCTCCATTACCTTTATCTGAGAAAATACAGATGTATGCATTATTTTTTGTTAGATATGTATACAATAATTTATCATAGTCTTCTTCTGTTCCAGGATGAGCTCCTAGATTTGATTTTTTTTCTATTATGTTTGATGTTGCTGCAGTCTCAACATCTTTAGTAAGAAATCCTTTTGATGATCCTTCAACTTTTACCAGAAATTTCTCACCCTTTAAGAGTAGATTTCCACCTATAGAGGTAATCTCTGAAATAATATCTTGAAAATCATTTTTTATTTGTCTTGCAATTGCAATTTTTTCAATACCAAATAGTAAATTGATGGCAGATGATGCAAATACAGGGTCATTAGCATCAACTAAAATTACATCACCATCACGTTTTACAGATTTGAATTGTTGATCTTTTATTTTGAGAATTTTTTTGATATTTGTAATTAATTGTGAAATTTTATTTTTTGTAAATATGGTTGGAAAAACTACAACGTATGATATTTCACCCATCTTTTCTATTTTGAAATCCACTTGTTTATAATTTAGGATAAAACTCCGGGTAATCAATATAAAACAAATACTTTGAATGATTATATGACAAAATTTACTCAAGAACAAGTAGGTGATCTTAACTCAAAAATAACGACTGCTGAAGAGGCACTTCAATGGGCTTCAGATAATCTTCATCCTAAAGTTGCAAAAGCATCAAGCTTTGGTGCAGAAGATGCAGTAATTATGGATATTATGTTAAAAATTAATCCAGAATTTAGATTCTTTACATTAGATACTGGTAGATTGCCACAAGAAACCTATGATATTATGGATATTGTAAGAAAAAAATACAATATTTCAATTGAAGTACTATTTCCTGATGCCAAAGAAGTTGAAGATATGGTTAGAAAAAAAGGGGTGAATCTCTTCTATGAAAGTGTAGATAATAGAGAACTGTGTTGTGAAATTCGTAAAGTACACCCAATGAATAAAATGTTGAGTACTTTGGATGGTTGGATTGCTGGATTAAGACGTGATCAAACCAAAAACCGAGAAAATACGACAATCTTCCAACTAGACCATGGACATGATGGAATTCTAAAGATTAATCCAATAATTGATTGGACTTGGGATCAAGTTCAAGAATATATCAAAAAGAATGATCTACCATACAATAGCCTTCTTGACAAAGGTTATCCAAGTATTGG
>JBHHVF010000055.1:0-6447 GCA_046754145.1 Candidatus Nitrosopumilus sp. | reverse complement strand
AAGGTGTTAAAGAAGTTCATGGAACTTTTGGTGCATACGATATTTTGGCCAAGATTGAATCAGATACTGTAGAAAAACTTAGAGAAACCATTACTTGGAAGATCAGAAAAATTGAAAAGATTCGTTCTACTCTTACCTTAATGGGTATTGAAGGCCAAACCTAAACACCCCTTTTTCTTATTATGATTTTACATTTTATTTTTGTTGTAAAAGAAGAAGATCGTGAAAAACGACAATTTGAATTTGAATATATTAAAAAAATGAGTCAATTTTACAAGGTATGGATTAAAGAAAAATTTGGAAAAGATTATGATATTCAATGTGATGAATTAATTACGAAACCTAGAAGTATTTTGCAGAAACTTGACACGCCTACTCTTCTTCGTGATCATGAACAAAGAGGAAAAGACATTTACCATTTCTATCTAACTCATTTCAAACCGTTATGGACTGATTGTACTTGTGAAGGATATCATGCTGAAAATTTTGGGATGATATGTTGGCTACGTCCTAAAGAATTAGATGATACATTATTTCTTGCAGAAAAAAATTGTACTACAGTATCTCATGAATTACTTCATGAACTCTTACGAATATCGGGACATAAAAAATACAAAGAAGAAGTTCATGATGTTTGGACTAAACATCTCTTTGAACAGTTAGAATTTGAACAATACGGCGATGATTTTCAAAAAACTGATGGGAAACCTATGTTTCTAACAATGGATACTTCCCAATTAAACCTGTAAAATAATTTTTTAAATTAACACTTTGTAACAGAATAAATATTGTTTTCAAAATTTGCTGTTTTAAAATCCAATTTGTTTTCTGGATCATCCTTTCTTGTTTTACTCAAGTTTTCAAGTTCAACTAATGCATCTCCTCTAAAACCTACTGAAGAACCATAAATTGCATCTGTTAGCATTGTTCCATGCTCTCCTTTTTTGATATCATCTACCATTTCATAAAATCTAGCAGTTTCTTTTTTGTTAACAGGATTTCCAGTTGCTTTGTTATATGCAACTGAAATATACATTCCATTATTTTTTACAGCAACAGGGATTTTGTGATTTTTACCTGTTGCACCGGGAATTGTCTCGTTAACTAAAACTTCGCATTTGTGATACATGCTTGAAACATATGCAAAAAATCTGTATTGTGCATATTTTCCTGCAGCGTCTTCTTCGCATCCAACAAAAACCTTGTGTAGTAATTCCAATGCATCATCATTCATGCTTTGTAGTCTATCATCGATTCTGCCTCTTTCAAGAAGATCTGATTTGCATTCTTTTGCAATCAATACTAAAATGAAATCAGGTAAATTATAATTTTTAAGTGCAGCAACAAATGCTCCTGCTTGTGACATTCCAAATTTTGGAAAACCCTTATTGACCATTTTGACACCTCAATTTAGAAAATTTGCAACTCCCCAACATTCAATTATAAAGCTGCTTTTCGCTTATAATTGTTAAGAATTTACATGCCTATTGGAATGCTTTTTCTAATTTTTGAATTGTAAATATTAAATTCGGGATGAATTTATCGCATCATGTGGAAATCGACACAACTCCTGAACTTGTTTCTCGTGTTTATCTGAAATTAAAAGAAAATATTGTAAAATATAGAGACCTGGTTGGAAAACCACTTACTCTTACTGAGAAAATTTTATCTGGTCATCTTAATGAAATTGATGACAAAATATTTGCTGGAGGAAAAGATTATGTTTTTCTAAAACCTGATAGAGTTGCATTACAAGATGTAACGGGGCAAATGGTAATGCTTCAATTTATGCAAGCAGGACTAAAACAATCATCTTTACCAACTACAGTTCATTGTGATCATCTCATTAGAGCTGAAGTTCAAGGTGATATTGACATGAAAGTTTCACTTGATGAAAATAGTGAAGTTTTTAAATTCTTACAGTCAGCTGCTGCAAAATTTGGATGTGGTTTTTGGAAACCTGGTGCAGGAATTATTCATCAAGTAGTTCTTGAAAATTATGCATTTCCTGGTGGCTTGATGATTGGTACTGATTCTCATACTCCAAATGCTGGTGGTCTTGGGATGGTTGCTATTGGAGTTGGTGGATTAGATGCAGCTGAAACTATGGCAGGGATACCTTGGGAATTACTTTATCCTAAACGAATTGGTGTTAAACTAACTGGAGAATTAACTGGATGGACAGCTCCAAAAGATATCATACTCAAAGTTGCTGAGGAACTAACAGTTTCTGGAGGTACTAATTCAATAGTTGAATACTTTGGCCCTGGAACAAAATCTATCAGTTGTACCGGTAAAGCTACTATTACTAATATGGGAGCTGAAATTGGCGCAACCTGTTCAATTTTCCCATATGATGAAAGAATGGAAACTTATCTGAAATATACCAATAGAGGTAGTATAGCTGAATTAGCAAATCAAAATAAAGAATTACTTGTCGCAGACCCTGAAGTTGAAGCAAACCCCAAAAACTTCTTTGATAAAGTAATTGAAATTAATCTTTCAACATTGGAACCTCATATTGTTGGACCTCATACTCCTGATTTGGCAAGAACCATTTCTGATTTAGCTGATGATGTAAAGTCCAATGAGTATGTTGATCCTATTTCTGTTGCACTAGTTGGCAGTTGCACAAATTCATCTTATGAAGATATGTCAAGGGCAGCAAGCTTAGCTGAACAAGCAAAAGCAAAAGGAATCAAAGCTAAAATCCCATTACTAGTTACTCCTGGTTCGGAACAAATCCGAGGAACTATTGAAAGAGATGGACAAATGAATTCTTTGGTAGATATTGGTGCAACTGTTTTAGCAAATGCTTGTGGTCCATGTATTGGGCAATGGAATAGACCTGAATTAGAAAATGATCAACAAAATACCATTGTAACTACATTTAACAGAAATTTTCCTGGAAGAAATGATGGTCATAGAAGCACCTTGAACTTCATTGGTAGTCCTGAAATGATTATTGCTTTGGCACTAGGAGGAAAACTTTCCTTTAATCCATTACAAGATGAACTAACTGCAGCTGATGGAACAAAATTCAAACTTGAACCACCAAAACCTGCACCTGAAGTTCCTGAAGAAGGTTTTATGAGACCTGAGGGAATTTTTGTTGCACCTCCTACAAATTCTGATGATGTTGAGGTCATTATTGATCCTAACAGCAAAAGACTACAGCGTTTAGAACCTTTTCCAAAATGGGATGGTAAAGATTTTGAAGAAATTCCAATAATTGTAAAGGCTAAGGGTAAATGTACCACAGACCATATTTCTCCTGCAGGTGCATGGCTATCACTCCGAGGACATTTGGATAACCTAAGTGAAAATATGCTTCTGGGAGCAGTTAATTCATTTAATGACGAAGTAGGTAAAGGTAAGAATATTCTTACCAATCAACTTGAACCATTTTCAAAAATTGCTAGACAGTATAAAGAAAAACAAATGAGTTGGATAATTATTGGAGATAAAAATTATGGTGAAGGTAGCAGCAGAGAACATGCTGCAATGACTCCTAGATATTTAGGATGTGTCGCAGTTATTACCAGAAGTTTAGCTAGAATTCATGAAACTAATCTAAAAAAACAAGGAATTTTGGCACTAACTTTTAGCAATCCGGATGATTACGACAAAATTCTTGAGGATGACAAAATTAGTTTAGTTGACTTGAATGAATTAGAACCAGACAAACAAGTCAAATGCATTATTTCACATGGTGATGGAAATAAAGAAGAAATTTTGTTAAATCACTCATACAACAATTCTCAGATTGAATGGTTTAAAGCTGGTTCTGCACTGAATGTTTTGAAAAACAATCAATAAAGTTTTCAAGTGGGCCCGGACGGATTTGAACCGACGACCGATGGTTTTGGAGACCATCGTCCTACCTGGCTAGACTACGAACCCACAAGAATCGAAATATTCTGCTTAAATTTTAAGTTATTTTTAATCAAGATTTATTTGAGATCAACAGGAATTTGTATTTGTTCATAAATCATGGTAAAAACAATTCATCTAGCAATGGGTGCTATTCCAATAATTGTAGCATTATTAATTGCAGTCCCATTAATTACAAAAAATGAAATTCCGACTTCTGCAGCAAATTCTTTTGATACAATTGAAATTGAATATACAAAACATCAATTAAAGAAAATTTCTAATAGTATAACAGAAAGAACTGGTGCTCAAAAAACTGAAATTCTTTTCATTAAAAACAATGGTGAGATAAAATATTCTGTAACTGAATTGGGATATCTTCAACCTGATATTCGTTCAAAATTAGATGAAACAAAACTTAACAAAATAAAAGCACTGATAAAAGAAACTGGGTTCATCTCAATTCCATCAGAATCATTTTCAATTCTAGAAAATGTAACTGACTATCAGAAATCAAATGTTAAAGTAACTCTTAATGGACAAACAAACCAAATCCATTGGCCTGAACCAAATGCTACTGCACAATTTATTCCTCCAATAATTACTATGGTTGAATCTGAGCTGGATCAAATCATATCTAAAATTAGTGAATAGGTACAAATAACCTCGAGTAAAATTCAGAACATGCTTCCTCTATCTGGTGATCGACACGATGCTAAAGGTATAGTTTCTGAAAAAACAAACTCTGTTGATATTTTGCGTGGTTCATCTACAGTTAAACGAGGTCTTGCTCATATGTTGAAGAATGGAGTTGTGATGGATGTTACAACTGTAGAGCAAGCTCAAATTGCTGAAGAAGCTGGAGCAGTTTCGGTAATGGTTTTAGACAAACTTCCATCTGAAGTTAGAAAAGCAGGAGGAGTTGCACGAACCGCAAGCATTAGAATTATTGAAGAGATTATGAACTCAGTGACAATTCCAGTAATGGCAAAATGTAGAATTGGTCATGTTAACGAAGCATTAGTTCTACAGGAAACTGATGTAGATATGATTGATGAATCTGAAGTTTTAACTCCTGCTGATGAATCTCATCACATTTGGAAATGGGATTACACAACACCATTTGTAAATGGTGCAAGATCTTTGTCTGAAGCTTTACGAAGAATTGAAGAAGGTGCAGCAATGATTAGAACAAAAGGTGAACCTGGAACTGGTAATGTTGCAGAAGCTATCACTCATATTAAAAAAGTCAATGATGACTTGAGAACAATTAAGGCAATTTATGATTCTGGTGATAATCAAGATTTAGTCAGAATGGCAAGAGAATTCAAAGTATCATATGATATTGTTGAACAAACTGCAAAACTTGGAAGATTACCTGTTGTAAATTTTGCTGCTGGTGGAATTGCAACTCCTGCTGATGCAGCATATCTTATGTCTCTTGGTTGTGATGGAATCTTTGTTGGTTCTGGAATTTTTAATTCAGATGATGCAAAAGAAAGAGCAAGAGCAATTGTTTTGGCCACTACTTTCTGGAATGAATCTGAAAAAGTCAAAGAAGCTCAAAAAATGATTGATGAAAGACAATCTATGTTAGGATTGGATGTAAATACATTGGAATTACGTATGCAAGAACGTGGTGGATCTTCATGAGCCTTAATGTTGGTGTTTTATCTATACAAGGAGATGTTCAAGAAAATCTTTTGTCAACTAGATCTGCTCTTAATGAATTGGGTATTGATGGAAAAGTAACTGATGTAAAAACCCCTGAAGAAATTTCTCAATTAGATGGTTTGATCATACCTGGTGGTGAAAGTACTACAATTGGACAACTCTCATTGGTAAATGGTTCATTGAAAGTTTTAAAGGAAAAAATTGAAAGTGGTATGCCTGTACTTGGAATTTGTGCTGGCATGATTATGCTATCAAAGACAGCTGATGATCGTGTCGTTGGCAAAACTAATCAACCTCTTTTAGATATTCTCGATATCAAATTAGAAAGAAATTCCTTTGGACGACAACAAGAATCCTTTGAAGCTGATGTATCTATGGATTCCATCAATATTCCAAAATTCAATGGTGTCTTTATCAGAGCACCATCTGTTTCAGATGTTGGTTCTGACATCGAAGTTCTATCAGAATTTAATGATCGAATAGTTGCAGTCAAAAAAGGTAATGTAATTGGCACTGCATTTCATCCTGAACTTACTGAAGATGTTTCATTGCACAAGTATTTTCTTAATCTTGTTAGTACTTCCAAGAATTAATCTACAATGATGAATTCTGAGCAATTCTTTTTAACTATAATCTAGTCGAGCTTTCAAAATGGACAAAAAATTTGTATTATTTGGTATTCTAGCCTCAGTTTTGATAGGAGGTTCTTTTGGAATAATTCCAGTTGGAGATTCGTTTGCTGATGATAATCTTTCTGTCAGCACAGAAGATTCTGAGGCTTATAAAAAACAACTAGAAAGAGCAGAAGAAGAAAAGAAAAAAGCTGAAGAACGAAAAGAAAAACTTGAAGAAAAACAAAAAGAACAAAAACTAAAAGCTGAAGAACGACAAGAAAAACAT
>JBHHVF010000054.1:0-6612 GCA_046754145.1 Candidatus Nitrosopumilus sp. | reverse complement strand
CGCATTTTTTCCATAATTCTAAAAATAAAGCACGAAATTTTAAGATTCGCTCATTAGAAAAATAAAGGACTAAAACTGTATTATTCCATGACTGAAATCACCGATGAGGATCGTGAGAGAGTGAAACTATTACAACTTGTTACAAGTTCTAAACATGAATTTAAAAAACTCTCATTAGAACAATTAAGACGCCTGCAAGAACTAGTTGAAAAAAAAGATTACAGTCATGACAAAAAAGCCCACAAATCAAAAGTCAAATTACTTGCAAAAATCAATGTCCGGATTTATGAAATCACTGAAGGAAAAGGAATTTGGGGATAATCTCCCCAATTAGGTACAAATATTCTAAGGATTTTGAATAAGTGTGGCAGAAAACAATCTAATCCATGAAACAAGTCCTTACTTGCTTCAACATGCCAATAATCCTGTTGATTGGTATGCATGGAATGATGAAGCATTAAAAAAAGCAAAAGAGCAAAACAAGCCAATCTTTCTAAGTATTGGATATAGTTCATGTCACTGGTGTCATGTAATGGCACACGAATCATTTGAGAATGATGAAGTTGCTGAATTCATGAATGAGAATTTTGTAAACATCAAAGTTGACCGAGAAGAAAGACCTGACATTGATGATATTTATCAAAAAGTCTGTCAGATAGCGACAGGCCAAGGTGGTTGGCCATTGAGCATATTTCTTACTCCAGATCAAAAACCATTCTATGTTGGAACTTATTTTCCTGTATTGGATTCTTATGGACGTCCTGGATTTGGAAGTATTTGCAGACAACTATCTCAAGCATGGAAAGAAAAACCAAACGATATTGAAAAATCAGCTGAAAAATTCCTTGACACCTTAAACAAAGCAGAAACTATTCAAGTTCCATCAAAATTAGAACGAACCATCCTTGATGAGGCTGCCATGAATTTGTTTCAATTAGGTGATTCAACGTATGGTGGATTTGGCTCTGCTCCTAAATTTCCTAATGCTGCAAATGTTTCATTTTTGTTTCGCTATGCAAAACTTTCAGGTCTCTCAAAATTCAATGAATTTGGGCTCAAAACACTCAACAAAATGGCAAAGGGTGGAATCTTTGATCAAATAGGAGGAGGCTTTCATAGATATTCTACTGATGCAAAGTGGTTGGTCCCTCATTTTGAAAAGATGCTATATGACAATGCATTGATTCCAGTAAACTATGCTGAGGCCTACCAAATAACAAAAGATCCTTTCTATCTTAATGTTTTACAAAAAACACTTGATTTTGTTTTGCGTGAAATGACTTCTCCTGAAGGTGGATTCTATTCTGCATATGATGCAGATTCTGAAGGAGTAGAGGGAAAATTCTACGTTTGGAAGAAGAGTGAAATCAAAGAAATTCTTGGAAATGATGCTGATCTATTTTGTCTTTACTATGATGTAACTGATGGAGGAAATTGGGAAGGAAACAATATTTTGTGCAATAATCTGAATATCTCTACTGTTGCTTTTAATTTTGGAATTAATGAAAAGAAAGTCCAAGAAATTCTAAAATCCTGTTCTGAAAAATTATTAAAAGTTCGCTCTATGAGAACTTATCCGGGATTAGATGATAAAATCCTAGTTTCATGGAATTCATTAATGATTACTGCATTTGCAAAAGGATTTCGTGTTACAAATGATGTCCGTTATATTGATGCAGCAAAAATTTGTATTGATTTTATTGAAAAAAATCTTTTCGTTGATGACAAACTATTGCGAACTTACAAAAATGGAACTGCAAAAATTGATGGATATCTTGAAGATTACTCTTATTTTGTAAATGCATTGCTAGATGTTTTTGAGATTGAACCTGAATCTAAATATCTTAAATTGGCTTTGAAACTGGGGCATCATTTAGTAAACCACTTTTGGGATTCTGAGAACAATAGTTTTTTTATGACTTCAGATAATCATGAAAAACTAATCATTCGACCAAAAAATAATTATGATTTATCTTTACCCTCTGGAAATTCTGTCTCTGCTTTTGTAATGCTTAGATTATATCATCTATCCCAAGAACAAAAGTTCTTTGAGGTTACTACCAAAATCATGGAATCACAGGCACAAATGGCAGCAGAAAATCCATTTGGATTTGGATATCTACTAAATACAATTTCTAACTATTTAGAAAAACCAACCGAAATTACTATTATTAACACAGAAAATTCTGATATTTTTAAATCCCTTCTTGAAACTTATCTGCCAAATTCCTTTATGGTCACCATTCAAAACTCTACTCAATTAGAAAATTTATCTGAGTATCCTTTCTTTACTGGAAAATCTTTTGAAGACAAAACTTCAGTTTTTGTTTGCAAGGATTTTTCTTGTTCATTACCATTACATACAATTGATGAGATAAATTCACATCTTTAGATTTTTTTCAAATTTACCTCAATTATATTCCCAACTTGAGGTCTTCCCATATTGTCGTATCTTGATTTTGGCATTGCTATTGTGATTTGTGTTTGTTGATATGTTTTGATATTTACAGTTGGTTGAGCAGTTAATATTGCTTCAAGCAATGGCATTACCTGTTCTTTAGTTTCTGCATCGAGTTTTTTTGAAACATTTTCTATGATCATCTGTTTCTGTGAAACAGGCTCAGTTGAAACATTTTCAATTAATGTCAATTGGACCACTTGACCATTATCTACAATCTGTGTAATCTTAAACTCATTTGTTGCTGACAATGTATTACTAAATTTTCTTGATGATTTATCTTTAACGAATTGAGAAAAATAGTACCATTGCAGCTGTTGCTACAGCTGAGGATACTCCTAATACAAAGATAATTTGACTTCCATTTATCTTCATATCTCTCATTTCTTACAAATGCCATTAAACTGTAACTAATTTTCTGTGAACCTCCTTACTGATGATTTCTACGTAAGTGTTTTAATAGAAAATTTCTAACTCTTGTTATCGCAAGCCAACTAATACTGTATTCATACCACCTGCGATAGTACGACCATGTCCAATGGAGGAGTGCCCTATTGGGCATTCTCCAATTAAAAATACTAAATTACTTTCTATCTAATCTTGATCAGGCTCGTTTTCTGATTCTTTTTCACTAGTTTGTACCTTGGATGAATCAAGTATAGCTTTTTTGATTATAGTGACATGCTCTTTTATCATCTGATTGAATTCTTGCATATCTTCTAAACTTGGTGTTTGCTGTTGGTTTTGATATGCTTGCAAAAATCCAGAATATACACATCCCGCGATGATACCAAATGCTGTATCTGGAATGGATTCCACCTCTGGTACAAAATTTTCTGCAATCTGTCTATATGATTCTGATTCACTGATGTAATAGTCAATTAAACTATCAATGAAATCTTTATTCTCTTTGGAAATTGCCATGACTTTTTCTCCTTTTCCTAGTTTATTTAATTGTCTTTCATTTATCTAAAACACATGAATTCGTTTCAGAATCAAAAACAGTTCCTGCACCACATTTTGAATTCGATTCCATAGCTGAAACAACTTTTTCAGTAGAATCAACTACGTTGGATTTAGTATCGATTTTCTCTGTTTCTTCTGAATCATATCTCTCGAAAGTATTATCAAAATAGCCTTGACTATATGCTCCACCAATTATTGCTAGAATTAAAACAGGGATCCCAATCATGATGGGAATCTTTAAGTTAATAGATTTAGTTTTGTTCGTTAAGTTTGACGGAATTGATTCACGTTCTACTTCAGAGTCTGTAGCAACCTCAAACAACGAAGCACCGCAAACCATACAAAAATTTGCTCCTAAAGAACTCTTTTTCCCACATTTCCAACAATGAATTTTATCCTCCTCTTCAGTTTCTTTTACTGAATTATCCTCAGAATTTGTTTGAATATTAGAGCGTTTAATGAGATATTTTTCTGTCATATGTTGTAGATAGCTTTGATCAGTTACCCAGATGGTTTTATTTTCAATGTATGACTGTTTAATATGTTCTAATCGGTATGCATCCCCTACTCCTAAATTCAGTAGTGCATTTACATTGTCTACAATATCCTCTTCGTCCATACTGCTTCTATTTTTGAGGTGTTCTAAATTGTTTCCCTCCATCAAAGAAGGATATATAAAAAATCATTCTATGCTATGATAGATTAGAATTGTGGAAATTAGAATTAGATGAAGAATATTTTCGTATTTATGATTCCAAAAAATTGATTGCAGGCTATTTTGATCCTGACTATGGTGATGTTTACCCAAAAGAAAATTCTGAAGAAATCGTTTCATCCATGTTAAAAAATCATGACAAAATTTTAGGTGGGATAATTATGGTTCCACTTGTCAAGTTTGGGTTATTTGATACTGATTTGGATACTAGTATTTCTAATGTAGAGGAAAATGTAATGCGAGTGACTAAGCGTTTACAAGAATGGAAAATTTTTTTATCTCAAACTAATCGTGATGCTCACTCTATTAGAATATCTCACACTGATCAAGACATGTTGACAATTACTTTTCAGATAACATTTTCAAAACCAACCCCTCTTGAAAAAACAAAACTACTAGAAGAAATTTTTCCTACTTTAGATTTGTTGCAGAAATCAAATTTGTTATGATTCTACCAGAATACCTTGTAATTCCTATGTATACGGACAATGTTCCAGCTAACAATACAAGTGATCCAACAGGAAATTCTGGAACAGCAGCATATTCTTCTGATTCTGCAATCAACGTATAATCCTCAATTTCACTAGTTTGGATTTTATCTGGTATTGTTACTAAAAAGAACGCGTTATCCTCTGTTCTTAGGTAATCTGGTTCTGGATGTATTCTGGATACTGCTGCAACATTTCCTTCTTCGTCGTAAAGTGTTGCAATCACTGCTACAGTATTTGCTGTGATGTCGCCCTTGTTGGTAACAGTCCCAGTTATCATTAAATTATTGTAATTATCCCTAGATAATTCTGATTCAGTAATGTCTATAACCTGATTTTTTGGTGAACTGATTTTGTAATCTAGTTCCAATGAATATGATTTAGTTATTTTTGCTTCATTATTTGTTAAAATAAGATCAAATGGGCCCTTCATTCCTGGCATGATTATGTTTACTAAGGAACTTGCTTCCTTTGTTGCAATTACGTGATCATTTTCATCAAACAAAATCACATGAATCTTAATTTGGTTTAATGGAACTTCCAAATTGTTTTTAACTTCGCCTACGATGTGAAGTGCACCATCATCTCCAGTGTATTGCTGATCATTTTGGATGAATGCTTCACCAAATGCTAATGGAATAATACCTGAAAAGACTAAGGTAATGATGAAAAATTTTTCCACAATCTCCTTGAGTTGTGTTCTTTAAAGAAGTTTATGCCTAAATTTCTAATTATGGCAGATGTTCAATCTTCCATGTTTCTGCATCATTAATACAATTGAACCAATCAACTTCGATTTCATCTGAATCAAATTTCCCAACTTCATTTCTAAATTCCTTATCACATTGACTTTTCATGTTCTCTGATACTTCAATCACTTTTTGTGAAGAAACACCTATTGGCTCTTCAAACTTTTCTCCACCAACATAATATTTTACACCTGCTTTAGCTGATTGGAATTCAGCTAATCCTAAATTCTGATATTCATAAGCTTCTTGAATTAATGTATCTGATCTTAACTTTGCTGATTCATCTCCTGTTTTAATCCATTCAATGTATTGGGAATCACTTTCTAATTGAGTCTCTGATGAGAGTTTTAACAATTCTACAGAACTATTGAATAGTTCTGGTGGAGTTAATTCATCATATCTGGAAATTATTTCTTTAAACTCCTTCAGATGTTTTTCATAAAATTCTAATAATTCCTCTTTTGAAATATCTCCTTCCTTCCAACTATTTTTTTCAGAATAAAACTTTGTTTGTAGATCCCTTACCTCTGCTTCGATTTGTTTTAATTCATTTCCAAATTGTAGACCTTTTTGTTTTGTTTGATCTGCTGAATAATTGTATGCTACAATTGATCCAATAATGAGAATAACTATTGCAACAATTGAGATGTTTTGAATTTTCTTTTTTTTCAAAGATAATCTACATAATTTCCATTTTCGTCTAACTTTAATTCTATTGTAAGTTCAGTACCGCTGATAAATGAATCATTACGAGTTGTTCTGACTCTAGCTACTACAAGTTCATATGGCCAAATTTCAACTACAATGGAACCAACTTTTGCAGTTGGTGTTTCTGTGATTTTCATATCTTCACGCTTTATTCCATGTCTTTCTAACATGTGAATGGCATGATCTAATAATGGCTGTGGATTATTGTAGTTTAGTACCCAAACTGGTGCCTCATAATCAATTTTTTCCAATTTGAAATAATCCTGATTAACTCATATAACAATTATTCTGTTGGTTATTTTAGTTGAGTATTTTATACTCACTATCAAGACTAATTCATGGCAAAAAAACATATCAGGTTTTAGAATTTGGAATACCATCTTTGAAAATAAACATGATATCTAATATAGATAATTAACAAAAATGATCATATATGGTTATTGGAAATAAAAAACTTGTTTTAGGTTTTATCTTAATTGTGTTGTTAATTGGTTTGACTCCACACATACTGGCTGAAGAAGAAGAGGA
>JBHHVF010000053.1:0-6856 GCA_046754145.1 Candidatus Nitrosopumilus sp. | reverse complement strand
CAGTAAAGAGAAAACCAGCTAGAAAGACTGCAAAGAGAAAGACAAGTAGACGAAGATAGGCGTCAAATAAGCCAATTATTTAACGAATTTATGTCTAAATCAACATGAATATTCATGAGTAAACTAGATTCTATTTTTTCTAAAGCATGTAGTGAAATCACTCAGAATCTGTTAACAATTAATGAACCTAGCAAAAAGCAAGTTAAACAAGAAATCATAAAAATTTGTACCAAATATTCACTAGAAAGAATTCCAAAAAATCATGAGATTCTATCAATGGCAAAAGAAGCAGATTTTAACAAATTAAGAAAAGTTTTGCTAAAAAAACCAATTAAAACTGCATCAGGTGTTGCAGTGATTGCATTAATGCCAAAACCATATGCATGTCCACATGGGAGATGTACATATTGTCCAGGCGGAATTGAGTATAACACCCCAAACAGCTATACGGGAAAAGAACCATCTACACTTAATGCAATCGGAAATGAATATGATCCTAAATTACAAATCACATCAAAGATTGACAAACTAATTGCATTCGGACATGACCCATCTAAAATGGAAATTGTAATTGTTGGAGGTACTTTTCTCTTTATGCCAAAAGATTATCAAGAGAATTTTATCAAATCATGTTATGATGCTCTAAATGGTGTAGACTCAAAAGATTTTCAAGAAGCAAAATCAAATAACGAGCATGCAGTAATTCGAAATGTAGGATTTACAATTGAAACAAAACCAGACTATTGTAAAAAAGAACATGTTGATTTAATGTTAAACTATGGAATTACAAGAATAGAAATTGGTGTTCAATCATTACAAGAACGAGTTTATGAGATAGTTAACAGAGGTCACAACTACAATGATGTATTAGAGTCATTTCAAATTTCAAAAGATGCAGGTTACAAAATTGTGGCACATATGATGCCAGGTTTACCTACAATGACACCAGAAGGAGACATTGCAGATTTTAAAAAATTATTTTCTGATTCACAGTTACGTCCAGACATGTTAAAGATTTATCCATCACTAGTAATTGAAAACACACCACTTTACGAGGAGTACAAACAAGAAAAGTACACCACATATTCTGATGAAGATATGATCAAAGTATTAACAGAAGTAAAAAAGAATGTCCCAAAATGGGTTAGAATTATGCGTGTACAAAGGGAGATTTCTCCAAATGAAATCATTGCAGGCCCAAAATCAGGCAATCTAAGGCAAATCGTGCATCAGAATTTAGCCAAACAGGGGCTTTCATGCAAATGTATCAGATGTAGAGAAGCAGGACTTTCTAACAAAAAATCAGATGGAGTAGATGTAAAATTAAACAGAATAGACTATGATTCATCTGGCGGAAAGGAAGTATTCCTGTCTTATGAGGACAAGGATGAATCTATCTATGGATTTTTGAGATTAAGAAAACCAAGTGTTGATGCTCATAGAGATGAGGTTGGACAAGACTCGTGTATTGTAAGAGAGATTCACGTCTATGGAAAATCATTGAAGCTTGGAGAAAAAGAAGAAACAGAAATTCAACATTCGGGGTTAGGGAAAAATTTGATGAGAGAAGCAGAAAAAATCTCCAAAGAAGAGTTTGATGCAAAGAAAATTTTAGTAATCAGTGCAGTAGGTACAAGAGAATATTATCAAAAATTAGGGTATTCGTTATATGGGCCATACATGTCTAAAACATTGAATTAGTGAAGAGAGATGTCAGAGCAAGAAACTATTGGGAAAGGAACTTGGATAGACAAGCTAGCTCATGAATTACTTGAACGTGAAAAATCTCTTGGAAGAAATTTAGATGTTCTTAGAGTAGAAAGTGGTCTTGGTGCATCAGGAATTCCACATATTGGAAGTTTAGGAGATGCAGTAAGGGCATACGGCGTAAAATTGGCATTAGAAAATTTTGGTTACAAATCAGAACTAATTGCATATTCAGATGATCTTGACGGGTTAAGAAAAATTCCTGAAGGGATGCAAAAATTTAGTTTAGAAGAACACATTGCAAAACCAGTATCACTCATTCCAGATCCTTATGGATGTCATGATTCATACGGCATGCACATGAGCAGTATTCTTTTAGAAGGATTAGATAAAGTAGGAATAAAGTATGAATTCAGAAGAGCAGTGGATACATACAAACAAGGATTACTAAAAGATCAAATCCACACAATCTTGCAAAACAGTGCAAAGATTGGAGAAAAGATTGCAGATCTTGTCGGGCAGGAAAAATATCAAAAATATCTTCCATATTTTCCAGTTTGTGCTAATTGTAGTCGTCTATACACAGCAGAATCAACTGAATACATTGCTGATGAAAAGAAAATAAAATACAGATGCCATGACGCAGAAATTGGCTCAAAAATGATCAAAGGGTGCGGTCATGAAGGAGAGGCAGACATTACAAAAGATTTGGGGAAACTAGCTTGGAAAGTAGAGTTTGCAGCAAGATGGGCAGCATTTGATATCAGATTTGAAGCATATGGAAAAGATATCATGGATTCCGTAAAGGTAAATGATTGGGTAGCAGATGAAATTTTGGGATTTCCACATCCTCACCATGTAAAATACGAGATGTTCTTAGATAAAGGAGGAAAAAAGATTTCAAAATCATTAGGCAACGTCATAACTGCACAAAAATGGCTAGAGTTTGGCAGTCCAAAATCAATTCTATTACTATTATACAAAAGAATCACAGGTGCACGAGAGTTAGGGTTTGAAGATATCCCATCATTAATGAATGAATACAATGAATTAGAAGATATTTACTTTGGAAGAATCAAAATAGACAACCAAGCAAAATTGACAAAGTCAAAAGGACTCTTTGAGTATGTGAATCTCCTCAATCCTCCAAAACAATCAAGCACACACGTTAACTATAGACTATTAATTGAATTAACAAAGATCTTCAAAGAAAGTAGAGGAGAAAGAGTAATGAAAAAATTATTAGATTACGGAGTAATAAAAAATCCTGAAGAAGAGATTGAAAAACTCATTGATATTGCAGGCAACTTTTCAGATGAGTTTGATGAGCAAGAAAAAACACAAGTTGATTTAGATAATTCTGAGAAAAAAGCATTAAAGATTCTTGTAGATGCACTTAGTGCAGAAGAAGAACCAGATGATGTTCAAAATACAATATACCAAATTGCAAAATCAAATGATGTTCAACCAAAAGATTTCTTTAAAATACTATATCAAATAATCTTGGGAACCTCAAGAGGACCAAAGATTGGACCTTTCATTTCAGATATTGGAAGAAAGCAAGTAGCAAAAACACTTTCAGAGTATGTATAATCATGGTTCACGGGGAACACAATAAAGCAAGAAACAGTGGAGGGTTTGCCTTGATAATCTTAGGTGCATTATTGTTATTTCTTGCACCAAACATCTCTCCAAGCATGCCAGAACTAGGCACAATGTCTTGGGTCGGAGGTTTGGTTTTTGGAGGCATTGGATTTTATCTAAAATTTATCAGAACCCGAGTGAAAAAGCAATGATAGATTCATCTTTTGGAGATAGTTGGTGAGGAGTATGGGGTTTTTTGGTAAGAAAAAAGAAGAAACAATTTCTGAAAAAAGCGAAGAGTATGTACTAAAAGAAGAGCTTGAAACAGAAGTAGAAGACATTCAAAATCAATTTAGAGCAAAACAAGAAGAACTAGATGAGATTACACAAAAAATCAGTACTGTAAAAGAAGAATACAGTACTACAGTTAGCAACTTAATGGTAGTTAAAAAAGAACTTAACCAAAAAAAAATGGAACTCGACGTAATCCTACGAGAACATAAAGAAATTAGTGATAAAATCAAAAATTCTGAGAAAATAAAAGACTCAAAATCAATTTCCAGATTTGAGAAAACTGAAGGAAACCTTGCAAAAATTAAAGATGAAATAGATGAAATTACACAAGAATACAATGAGATTAAAGGAAAAGTAGCACAAGAGCAAGCTTTATTGAGTAATATTAAAAAACAACAGATAGAATATGAAAAAGAATTAGATGAAGCAAGGTCCAGACTGTACAATGCAAAAGAAGAGTTAACAAAAAAAGACCACTTTCAAAATACAAGTATTTTAACTCCTAAGGAAAAAGAATTCATCCAAGGAGAAAATTCAAATCAAAAAAGTGCTGCAGGAGTTATTGAAGCAGCAAGTGTAGTAGTGGGAACATTAAAGTCTAAACTCAGCATGACTCAAAAAGAATTAGAAGCAGTTCAATTACTTTTAGAAGAAGAAAGAAAAGAGCATGAAAAAACCAAAAAGGAGTTAGAAAAACTCAAGAAAGCAACAAAATAATCAGAGTGACAATAAACTTTCAAAATGTTTTTTCCATTTTGATCTTATTTCTTGTTCTGAAATTCCCATATCATATGATGGAGAAGTCACTTCAGAGACATCAGAGACATCAACTAGTACAATTGAATTAATTGGACTTTTTATTCCCATTTTTTTATAATGATCAAGAATCTCCTCATGTAGAGGATTATCTTCAATAATTCGAGCCTGACCCTTGAACAGATACCCTTTGCGTGAAAGAGGGTCAATTACATTAATTTCCACAAAAGAATTACTTTGCAAATTCTTCATAGTGTCAGGAGAGCGAATGTCTGCAAATGCTAATGTTTCTGAGGTCCAACCAATGATAGTTCCTTTTGGTGAAATGTTTGGTTTACCATCAGAAGTAGCTGTTGCCACATAACCTAGCCTCTGAAGATCCAAAAAGTCCTTAATTTCTTGTGTAATCATGGTAATTGTTACTACAAATAACTACATTGTAATTAGTTTTCAGCATTATCGCATGAATTCAACCATCTCAATTGAAAAGAAGAAAAATGCAATTCCTCCACCAATAATTCCAATCCAAGCTGCGATCTGTTGCTTTTTAGTCATTATGAATAGAATTTTCCAAACTTACTATTGAATCTAATTAAAATTGTCAGACAGTTATAATTAGAATGACACCAGATTAACATCATTGGCAGGTATCAAAGATATCGGAAAATTTTTTTCATTTATAGCTGGTGGGATAGTTGCCATAATAGTAGGTTCATTTATGATTCGAGGAACTATGCATATGTGGGATAATCCAGATAATGAAAAAACAGATGAGAAAGATAATGACTAAAAAGAAAGTTCTAACAAACAATGTTTGAATTGCTCCAAGATTCTTCAATTAGAAAATCGCTTGATCAATACATTAAAAGAAGAATTCAAGAGATACCAACAGAAATTAAACAAACATTTCCAAACATCAAACAAATTTGGAAGTGTAATGATGAATTAGATTTTCTTTACGGATATTATGTTGGAAAAATTGAAGAAGGTTCTTTGCATTATTTACTCAAAGCAACTCGTGCATCAGCTGGAAGTTATGTTGATACTTTTGAAATTAGAGGAATTATTGAAACACACAAAAAGGAATTACAAGATATAATAAAATCTACAATCAATTAGTGAAGTAAAAATACTACATCAATTATGATAAAATATGGTAGGGCCAAAAGATGGAGGTTTTGGATTTGACCAATCTAAAAAATATACAACAGTAGATAATCTTGATGAAGTTTGTGTTCAGTGTCAAGCAGGGCAACATAAAAAATGTTTGAAGAAAGCAAAAGAACAAGATGTTTGTGAATGCGAACATTGTATGATTTATGGCTAGATACAAAGATCATGTTTAATAACATATGAGTCTAGGATCAGATCTTGTCAAATCAATACAAATTCGAATGCAAGTTTTGTGGAAAAGATTTTGATGACGATGTCGTAGAACTAGCATTACATATTGGAAGAGTTCATGACAGACCAAGAAATTCACCAGAGTAATTAAGCATCATATATTTTAAGAAAAAATGAAATGCAAGAATACAAAAATCGGGTGCTATCATGATAATTCCATTCATGAAGATGGGAACGGAAAGTGTCTAGTTAGACGATGCAAATGTGAAAAATTTGAAAATTAAAGACTAGATAACTTGTTTTCAAGTTCCTGAATCTCGTTTTGATATGAATCAGAAACATTTTTTGCAAATTCTTTGTGTGCAGATATGATTTTAGTTAGTGCATCTTTGTATTCAGAATGTCCTTTTTTGAGTACATCACATGATTCAAGATTTGTAATATGACCAGTAACTGTTGCCATTGCACCTTTTTGATTAAACTTTACAATTCCATCAAATGCTTCAATTAGCATGTATGCTGATTCTGCTTTGCATTTGTAAGTAACACGGCCAGTTTCAGTATTGAATAGTTGTGTAATGCCACCTGGTTTTCTTGTTACTATAACTGTCATGACATATCTGAAAGTAATGAGGTATTAATTATTTTAGAAATTTTATGCTGCAGGATCAGATTCTGCTCCAGCTTCTGCTGCAAGAACCTTATCAAGCTCATTAATTCCCAGTTTGTCTCGACCTAGAAGATCAAACTTTTGTAACAATGTTTCAAATTTTGTTTCTTCTTGAACTTGTTCGTTGACAAACCATTCTAGAAATGCATAGGTGGAATGATCTTTTTCTTTTTGTGCAATCTCTACCATTTTGTGTATTGCTTTTGTTACTGTCTGTTCATTTTTTAGTGCAGTTTTGATTAGACCTTCAAGTGATTTGTATGAACTTACAGGAGCTTTGATTGCAGGAATTGTTGCAGTTGCACCAACGTCATTTAGATAATGAATTATTTTGAGCATGTGAGTTTTCTCTTCATCTGATTGTGCGTAAAAATAACTTGCACCGCCTTGGTATCCAGTAACTTCACACCAGGATGCCATTGCAAGATAACTGTTTGATGCAGAACCCTCAAGGGCAATTTGATCATTTAATGCTTTTTTCATTTTTGCAGAAATTTTCAT
>JBHHVF010000052.1:0-6902 GCA_046754145.1 Candidatus Nitrosopumilus sp. | reverse complement strand
ATTCCAATTTTGTTACTCTTGCTCGTAATTCCAATAAGTAGTGATGCAGCTGAAAAAAATCTTGAAATAAATATCTCAGCCAAAGGAGATGTAAAAGTCGTTCATATTCTTGATACAAAATCGACTGTTTCAACCGTAGAGGTACAACCTATTTCTAACAAAATTTCTGAAATTGTAGCGATAGATGATGAAGGAATTATTTTAGATACTACTTTACAAGGTGATTCAATACGTATAGACACACTAGGTGTAACGTTTGTTAAATTATCATACAACGCAGATATTGTTGTAAATGATGCAGGACTGTGGAAAGTTACTTACATGACAAATGAAAATACCTTCATAACTTTACCGCCTCTGGCAAATATTGTTTCTATGAATAATTTCCCAATTCTTGTTGAGAACAATTCTTTAGAAATGCCTCCAGGGCAAATTTCAATTAGCTATGATACTAGTGATACGACCATCAAAGAATTTTCAGTTTCTTTAGATGGAACTCAACAAAGTGTTCAAATTATGTCTGCTTCAAACATTGATGGGTTTATTCATGATAATGGGAAAATTTTGTTTGGAATAGATGATAATGTACCTATGATAGTAAGAATTCCAAACTCTTTGATGTCAACACCATTACAAGTTTCACTTAATGGAGAATCAATTGAATATCAAATTCATTATCAGAGCAATGCTGATTCTTGGTTAAGAATAGAACCTCTAGAAAGTGGAACAATCAGCATAACTGAAACA
The DNA here is from genome assembly GCA_046754145.1 of Candidatus Nitrosopumilus sp. Lineage (GTDB taxonomy): Archaea > Thermoproteota > Nitrososphaeria > Nitrososphaerales > Nitrosopumilaceae > Nitrosopumilus. The sequence goes on along the minus strand of JBHHVF010000052.1, from coordinate 6,155 downwards.
ATTACAGAACCAATTGTAGAAAAATCAACACAAGAATCAACACAAGAATCAACACAAGAATCAACACCAGAACCAATTGTAGAAGAAACAATTACGGAAGAACCAAGCGGTGGTGGTTGTATAATTGCAACTGCAGCATACGGAACTGAATTAGCACCACAAGTTCAATTCCTCAGAGAAATTAGAGATAACACAGTAATGAGCACTGCATCTGGAATATCATTCATGACTGGCTTTAATCAATTGTATTACTCATTCTCACCAACGATTGCTGACATGGAAAGAGAGAATCCAATGTTCCAAGAAGCAGTTAGAGCATTTATCACTCCAATGATTTCAACCTTATCCATTATGACCCTAACTGAAGGTGGTTCAGAAATTGAAGTTCTAGGACTTGGAATTTCTGTAATTGCACTTAACTTGGGAATGTATATTGCAGTACCTGCAATTATAGTGTGGCAAATAAAAAAACGAATTTAAAACCACACTGACTCTTTGAAGAACTAGATCTGTAACATTTTCAAATTCCAAGATCATCCTTTAGTAATTTTATGAATTTAATGAATAAACAACTATACAAGATAGGTTCGCTAGACAGAACCAATCTGTAGGCATCAAAGGAAATGCTTTCTTTAATTCTGTAGATTGGTATTGATTCTAATGGTAATAACGGGGGTTAACAATTGAATTGTCGTATTTGTAAAAGAGAGATGAGCATTTCTGAAGGACTAGCAGAAATTGATGGAAAAAGATGTCATGTGTCTTGCAAGAAGCAGGTAGAGAAAGAATGGAGGGCAAAAAAAGGTCTTGATAGTTTTTAAAAAAAATATATCCGCCCTAATTAATAGAATTATTTTTATGCCTATATTCGTCCATTTTTATTCCCAAAATAGTAGACGAATTCCTCATGAACTCACGCCTGAAAATGTATATGTAATAATTTCACACTTGCAACCTGATAAATCTAAAATATGCTTAAAATTTTGTGTTATGCCATGAAGATTAGCTCCAAAATACTTGTAAGCTTTGCAATAATTGGAATTGTATCCATACTAGTCAGTCTGGTTAGTTTGTCTGGAACATCAGATATTCAGGAATTACTATCTCACTCATCTGATGAATTGGATGTACAAGTAATTGCTGCCGTTGAAGCATCTAGTTTTGCAAAACGAGCAGAAGGACATTTGATGATGTACTTTACATTAGATCATGAAATTGATGAAGAAAAGTTCTTTGAAAGACATGCCTCTTTACAAGAGCAAATTGATATCTTAAAGACAAACTTAGATAAGAGAATTCTTGTTCATGTGAACTTACTACAAAATGCTGCTGACACTATGATTGAAACAGGAACCAGACTAATTGAAATCCATAATTCAGATGAGACTATTATTAATCTTAAAGAGAATGAAGAATTAGTACTAACTTTTCATCAATCTGCTTCTGATGCAAGAAAAGAAGGAGTAACTATTGCCGAATTACTTTCAGATAATATTAATCAAGGAATATCTGCATCATCTACAAAAGCAAATGAAATTTTTACAATGATTACAATAGGAGTAAGTTTACTTATTGTAGTGATTACAGTGATTGCATTCTTGATGATAAAGACAATCAGAGAAACAATGATTGCTGAGACAAAATCTATGAAACAAGAAAGATTTGCTATTATGGGAGAACTATCGTCACGAATTGTTCATGATCTAAAAAATCCATTAACTGTCCTAAAAGCATCTAATGATCTTCTAAGGATACACAAATCTAACTCTGACGAAAAAACAATCAGGCTATTAAATAATCAAGATAAGGCACTATCTCAAATGGGAAATCAAATAGATGAAATACTTGATTTTGTAAAGTCAGGTCAAACAAAAACAAAGAAAGCAAATATTGCAGACTCGATGAATTACTTGCTTGATTCTTTGCCTATACCTGAAGAAATTACAGTAAAATCTGATTTAAAAGATGTAATGGTTGACTGCAATCCGGGACAAATTGAAACCGTTTTTGCAAATCTGATTAAAAACGCTATTCAAGCAATGAATTCAAAAGGCAAACTCACAGTCAATATCAATTCAAAGGATAAATTAGCACAAATTCAAATTTCTGATACAGGTGCAGGAATTCCTGAAGAAAAAATAGAAGAAATTTTCACTCCCCTATACACCACCAAGAAGGAAGGAACAGGATTGGGATTGGTCAGTTGTAAATCAATAGTTGAATCCTATGGAGGCAAGATTTTGGTAAAAAATAATCCCGATTATGGTGTCACATTTACCGTAGAATTACCACTTGTCAAAAAAGAATCAAAATAATTTTTGAAATCGTCTACAATCTCTTGAAATCAGTTATTAAAGGGGATTTTACTATGCCCGATATGCCTAGCCATCAAGACCAAACATGGATCAGACTTTGGAAGGAGAATGCTCCTGAATTACGTGAACGTGTAGTTGGATGGCGTAAACAAAATGCTATTACTAGAATTGAAAAACCAAGTAGATTACAGAGGGCTAGAAGATTAGGATACAAGGCAAAACAAGGTATCATTGTTGTCAGAATGAGAGTTGGAACTGGTGGTATGAGAAAACAAAGACCTACTGGTGGAAGAAGACCAAAACATCTTGGTGTTACAAGAATCAAGGCAGATGATGCTATGAAGACAGTTGCAGAAAGACGAGTTCTTGAAAGATATCCAAACATGAAACTTTTGGGTTCTTATTTCATCTACAAAGATGGAAAGCACTATTGGTTTGAAATTATAATGGCAGATCCAGAACACCCAAGAATTGCTCAAGATAAAGAACTAAACAAACGAGTACCACAAGCTGCATAAATTGAAATTATCTTTATTCATTCCATTACTTTTACTTTTAATAATTAATCCTGCATTTGGTGCACTTTCTGATGCAACTGGATTGCTAAATCGTTTAGATATTGAAACAAGTGGTCATACATTTGAAGTTGAGACTGTAGCCAATTTTGACATACAAGATTTTGACTTTGATAAGAACAAAAAAAGATTAACACTTTACATTGATAGTGACTTGGAAAATAATTTGGGTGAGATAATCATTCCTCAAAATCTATTGGGAGGAAATTTCACATTTTATCTTAATGATCAAGAATTTTTTCCAAAGATGAGTTCTAATGATAAAATTTCTTTTATTACGTTGAATTTTACTGGTTCTGGAAATAACACATTAGAGATTTTTGGAACCACTTATCTTAATGGTTTGACTGAAAAAGATGAAGTAGATACCTCTGATCCAGATTTAAAACCTATAGTGGACTATGACTATGGATTATTCTATGCACTAACTCTAGTGATAGTCATAATTGTTGGTGGTATTATAGGCGTAATTATTTTCGTATTTAGAAGAAAAAGAAAATAACACACTAATAATTCAAGAACTTTAGAACTGTCATTGGATTATGAAAAATTTTGCTCACAAATTTTAGATGCAGATCCTAAAATTAGATTTGCTTCTGTTTATGATGAGTGGGCTGTTTGTGTTGGAGGTGGAATGAGAGAAGGATTAGAAAATCCACTTTCAGAACATATGCAAAATGAATTGGTTAATCTTTCCATCATTCATTGGAAAGCACGTAAAGATACTGCAAAAATCCTTGGCAAAACAAAATACACCATGTCTGAATATGACAAGGTTAAACGCTTTTCATTTTATTTAGGTGATGATTATTTGCTTCTTATAAGTGCAGAAAAGGAACACGATACCAATGTAGTAGTCGATGAAGTTATCCAACTTTACTACAAAAATCAAGACTGAATAATTGAGGTTTGAAAATGGGGTTTTTAAATAAAATCAAAAAAAGTCTAGAACTCAAACAAAATTTTCCTAGTCAAGAATCCCTCCAAAAAACACATGAAAAGATTGTGATGCTAGAAAAAAAATTAGCTACTGCTGATAATTTATCGCTTCTACTTGATTTGTATGGTTGCTATGTGGAAGTATCTAATACTGAAAAAAAGATTGAATGTTTAGAAAAAATGTCCAAACTCAAGCCAAATGATTTCTATCCTCTACAACAACTTGCAGATATTTACTTAATTGAACTAGATGATCCAGAACAAGCAAAAATCTATCAAAATAAGGCAAACAAAATCAACAAGTATGGATAATCCCAAAATTGCTCTAATTGGAGGATTTGTTATAACTGTTGTTCTATCAATAGCTGTTGTTTTGATAAGATGATTTAATCTTCTTCAAGTAATTTTTGAATCATTGCCTCAACATGTCCTGATTGTCCAAATGAGACATCTCTGAGAATTCCCTTTCTATCAACTAAAATGGTTGAAGGTGTGCCTTGAAGGGAAAACTTTTCAAATGTTTCAGCTGAATATTCTTTTGATTTCATGTAATCTTTTACTCTTTGAATGATCTGATTTCTGTAATCTTCTGGCTGTGAATCAAATTCAGGAATCTGTGGATAGATAAACTCCATAATTTTCTCTTGACTGATTTCTCCTGTAGTCTTTGTTAGATTATCCATTCCTAATGGAAATGGAATCTTGTAAGATAATTTGTTTCCATCTTGTAATTTCCCATACATTGAAAGAGCATTCTTTGTCTCTCCGATTACCTCTCCAGTTTCAGCAAGCATTTTCAAATTATCTAATGTGTTTTTATCAAAATCTTCAAAAGCAGTAGCTAAACCTAGAACTCTAACTCCTTCATCTTTGTATTTATTGTAAATGTTAATTGCTTCTGGAATTGCATTCATGAAACATCCTGGACAATTCACCTGAAAGACTTCCAATAAAACAATGTGGTCTTTTTCTTGATCAAAATTAGTTGGAGTTCCTTGTACCCACTCTGAAACTCCAAAATTTGGTGCTTTTTGACCTACTAATGTACTCACAATAAATTCTTGTATTTTTTCTATTAAATACATACCTCAACTAATCTTGGATTTTTTCTCAAGTAGCCTAATATAGGACACAGAAAATTCCAAAACAAATTGCAGGCAGTAACTGATGATCGATTAGCACTTTTTGCTGAAATGGAATCAAGATATGATCAAAAAGATACAGAGTATTTTGTTTCTCTTTTAGATCATCCTGATTATGTAGTAAGAACAAGGGTTGCCTGTATTTTGGTTGATTTTGGTGGAGAAGATAAAGTTCCATACATTGCTAAAGTTTTAAAAAATGATGAAAATGAATTGGTGAGACATGAGGCTGCTTTTGCATTAGGCCAGATGTCATTTTCTAGCGCAATTCCGCCACTTACTGATGCGACTCTAAATGATCCAAGTATGTTTGTGAGACATGAAGCAGCAATTGCTTTGGGTGTTGTTGGAAATAAAGCGGCAAAAGAGGCTCTTCAAAAAGCATTAAGCGATCCTGATAAGCCAGTCGTTGAATCTGCAGTAGTTGCATTGTCTAACATTGAGTTTATGGAAAAGTTAAGTAAGAACGAAAAGTTTGCAAAGTTAACAGGTGGATGAGATGAATTTTTCATATGGTGTGATAGCAGCAGTCGGCGTTCTTGTTGCCATATCTTTAGGATTAATTGCTGCAGCACCTGGTGATATTATAGAACCAAGAATAGTTCCTGTTGAAGAAAAACCAACTGTTTGTACATTGCAATGGGATCCTATGTGTGGTATTGATGGTGAAACTTATGGTAATTTGTGTATGTTAGATGCTGCTGATATCAAATTAGATTATCAAGGCGAATGTGTTGTTTCAGAACCTGAACCAGAACCTGAACCAGAATCAGCTCCAATAACATCTACAGTGCCTGCACTTCCTGAAAATTATGAAGTTGAAATTCCTAAAGGTGTTGGAGTTCCAGGATGTGAGACAACTCAAGAATGTTACTTGCCTTATGAATTAACTGTACCAGTAGGTACAACAGTAATTTGGAATAATGATGATACTACTGTACATACTGTAACAAGTGGAACTCCTTCAGCTGGAATAACTGGATTATTTGATTCTAGTATATTTGCATCTGGTGAATCTTTTGAATTTACATTTAATGATGCAGGAACTTTTGATTATTTCTGTAATGTTCATCCTTGGATGGCAGGTATTGTCATAGTTAATGAATCTGAAGAAATGATTGTTGTTTCAGAACCAACACCAGAACCTGAACCAACACCAGAACCTGAACCAACACCAGAACCTG
>JBHHVF010000051.1:0-7076 GCA_046754145.1 Candidatus Nitrosopumilus sp. | reverse complement strand
TGACTGAGTGTTCCACCAAGAACAGTAAAATCATAAGCAAAGACAAAGATTTGTCTACCATCTACATTTCCATATCCACCAACTACGCCATCTGTAAAGAATTTCTTTTTCTGCATATCATATTCATGATAATGATGTGTGGTTAATGGATCAATCTCAGTAAAAGTACCCTCATCAACTAAAAGATTGATTCTTTCACGAGCAGTTAATTTACCCTTATCGTGTTGGGCCTTAATTCTATCTTGGCCCCCTCCTTGTAATGCGGTGTCATTCCTTTTGGAATAACCTTCAATCTTTTCAGAATGCATAACAGTGATCTAAAGCAATATGGTTTCATATATTAATTTAATTTGATAACAGAGACTTTATCAAATTTTTATAAAAATTCAATGATCATTGTTTATTTAGAATTTCAGGAGTTAATAATTGGAAATTTCTTTTTTGCTGATTTCTGATAAGAGATAAAAGCGTCTTTTTCCTCACTGCATTTCTTACAGATACATAATTGGGAAACATTTGGAATATCACAATTTTCCTGAAATTCACATTGAGGGCAACCAGCTGAAGCACCACATACTATGCATTGCAGTTCATTTATTTGAGCACATTTTTCATGTTTTACACCTAATCCTTTTGCCCACAATCCAATTTCATTGACTTCAATTTTTTCATTACACACTAAACAAGTTCCAGGAAACTTCATAGGAATTTTTCTCCAACTCATTCTATTAGTTCAATCTCCTTTTCTATAATATCACCAAAAGTTTCTTCGAGTTCTAATTCAAGAGTTTTATTTTTAATGCAAAATAAAACATAAGGCAAACAAAGTGTTACAAAAGCACTAGAAGATAGATGTAATTTTTTTGCCATAACAGATGATAGTGATTTTATTTTGGCTCCATCCCAACGAATTTTATTAAGTAAAGGCCACGAAAGGTTGTATTGTGCATATCTAATTCGGTCATCTTTTTGATATAATTCTATTAAAATATCATTGAGATAACGTAATAGTCTCCAGTTCTGAGTTTTCATAATCTTGCCATAAAGCATATCAGCATTTGAAATAATTTCTAGATATTTTGCAAGTGAATTACTATCCATATCACTTGTGATGATGCTAGAATAAAATGCATTAATTTTTTCTCGTGGATCAATTTGCATTGAATACAAAACACTTCTAGCTTCTTCAATTGAATTTGCTTTAAAGAATGCATTTACTCCATCTTCAACATTAATACTTTCAAAAGTTGTTTCAGTTTGAGGATTAAATCCAGTTACTAGAGACTGAGTTAGATTAATCATTGAACGAATATCTCCATGTGATTTGTCAATAACTTTGATTAATGCACCTGGACTTAGTTTTGCATTTTCTTTTTTGAGAATATCTTCAAGATAAACTCTCAAGAGACGAGGAGGAATTCTTTTGAAGGAAATTGTTTTAACTACTTTTTTGATACCTTTCATTTTATCTAAAGTATCATCGTTTGCAGCAAGAACAATAGGTATTGTTGGTTCTTTTAGAATTTCAACAAGAGCTGATGCCCCACCATAATCACCACGACCGTGAATACCATCTACCTCATCAACAAATATCATAGGAGTTCCTAAAACACTCACATTACCTAAAACAGGTGTAAGAATTTCATTAATTCTAGATTTACTTCTGACGTCACTGGCATTGAGTCCAATCATATCATATCCAAATTGTTTAGCCACAAGATAGGCCATGGTGGTTTTTCCAATTCCAGGAGATCCAACTAAAAGAAGGGGTTTTGTTCCTTTTTTCCATTTTGCAAACCATTCCATTATAGCAGCACGAGATTCTTCGTTACCTACCATATCAGAGATAATCTGAGGTCGATGTTTTTCAGACCACATCAATTTTATCACTTAGGAAGTTTGGATTCAAACTCGGACCATTTATTGGCATTTTGTAATTTGTTATACCAGTATTGATTATAATGCTCTACAGTTAGAAATAAAAATTCTAAAAATTCTTTGTGTGAGAAGTTTTTTGGCAATAACTCAAGAGTAAGACGGGCATCTTGTAAATACAAATTACTTTTTTCTAAAGTAACTTCAAATCCTTTTTTTACATCATTTGCCAACAATGAATAATAAAGTGGCCAAGAAGGTATCTTTACAAATCCATTCTTAATAGAGTCTTCAATTTCGTTTCCACAGCCAACACCTTCTGCAGCTCTTGCCATACCCAAATAGAAAATTTCTCCCAATGGTCGTTCTGCTAAAGCCATGTTTCTACCAGCAGTTCCCATTACTGCTCGATATTTTTTGTAAGACAAAGTCATTTCTTCTTCAGTAATTTCAGTTGGTTTTGATTTTAATTTCTCATCAAGATATTGTCCTACTCTTGCATCTTTGAATCCTTCTTCAAATTCTTTTAGAACTTGTTCACCGCCTTTAGAAATTTTATCTCTAGCTAATTTCAAGATGTATGGATTCATTAGTTTGTAATCATCAAGAAATTCTAAATCTTCGTCTTTATCTACAATTCTATCCATTGGTTCACTTAGATCAATTGCTAAGATATGGCCCTCAACCATATCTTGTTTTAATTGAGGATCATCTCTTCCAGTATATTCTGCTGCAGCATCAAACAATCCATTAAAAACAGGAAAAGTCATTTTTACAAAATTGGAATTAAGAATTCGATTTACTCTATCTTGTAAGACCTCAAGACTATCTAATTTTGATTTTATAGGCTCAATTTCAGATGCATTTAGTATAATTTCAGTAGAGCCTACCTCATCACCAAATGCTTGTTGTGTAGAATTTGGGTTAGTATCAGATTTTATTTCATTAAAAAGACCTTGTGCGAATCTTTCTGCAAAGTTTGGGAATTCATTTTCTGTTTCTTCTTTATATTTTTTAAATAATTTGTAACCTTTTGATTTGAATAAACCTTGTTTGATTATTTGCTTACCAGGTTTTGTGCTCATTAAAGCTTCTTTACTTACAACAGATTGATCTTTGCCACTCACAAACGTAAACTCATCTATTGTTATTTATGCTTTCAAAACAAATGTTTACTTCACTTAAATTACGAAATGCTGAAAAATTCATTATGGAAGTAATAGAAATTCTTCGTGAAGCTTCAAATAGAATTTATGAAAATGTAAAAGATCTTGCAGGCACTGAACATGCTGCAGGAGATTTTGGTATGGGTGCAGGAGGAGATATTTCACGAAACATAGACATTGTTGCTGAAAAAACAGTTTTAGATTATCTTAAAGAAATTAATTTTGAATGTGTCGTTTTAGGTGAAGAGTGTGGAAGAGTAGAACTATCAGATAATCCTAAAGGATACATCATTATGGATGCAATAGATGGTTCTGCTAATGCAGTACGTGGTGTTCCTTTTTTCTGCAGTTCATTAGCATTTGCAACTGAGAACAAACTTAGTTCAATTACAGATGGTGTTATTACAAATCTAGCAAACAGAGAAATGTATTGGGCTTCAAAAAATAAAGGTTCATTTTTCAATGGAGAACAAATTAAAGTACACAATAGTGATCCAATCTACAAAATAGTTGGCATCAATACATCGGGAGCATCAAAAGAGTTGATGAGTCGATTATACCAAATATATCAAAACCATAATCATACAAGACATTTTGGTGCAAATGCCTTAGAAATGGCGTTATTTGCAAGAGGGTTAATGGATATTTTTATTGATTTAAGAGATAAAATTAGAATCCAAGATATTGCTGCAGGTTATCTAATTGTAAAAGAAGCAGGAGGATTATTGTTGGATGCAGATTTGAATCAACTAGATGCTGATCTAAGTTATGAGACAAGAGTTTCTTTTATTGCAGCTGCAAATCAGAAAATTCTCGATGAAATAATGTCTCAGATCAACCAATGAGCAAATAACAATAGAAAATTAATTAATCAAATTTTTTGAAGTGAATTATAACAGAAATATATTTATCATAAGTCGCGAAAAAACTCTTGTATGGTAACTGAGATGAAGGCAAAGCTCATCTATAGGGAAGTATTAAAAGAGGATCTTGTAATTTTGCGATTTGTTCCAGAAAAGGGAATGCCAGAATACAAAACAGGTCAGTTTCTAACAATTGGTCTTCCAATACCAGCAGAAAAAAAGGTTGTTAGAAGAGCATATTCAATTGCATCTCATGCAGAAAACAGAGATTATTTTGAATTTGTTATTAGATGGGTAAGAAAACCACTTCCAGGTCGTGTAACAACTGAATTATTTTATCTAAGTGTTGGTGACGAAGTGGCTCTTGGTGAACCCACAGGAGCTGCATTACAAATTAGCAATACATTACCCAATGGACAGAAAGATGATAGAAGAGTAATTTGTGTTGGTGGTGGAACAGGATTAGCACCATTTATCGCGTTTGCAAAACATTTCCATGACACTAACGATAAAAGAGAAGTGATTGTTTTGCATGGAGCAAGTTATGTTGATGAATTAAGCTATAAACGACTTTTAACAGATTTAGAATTGGAAAGTGAGGAAAGAGGAAGAGATCAATGGAACTTCAGATATAGAGCAGCCATTAGTAGACCAAAAGAATTCTTTAACAGATCCTGGAATGGACATGTAGGCAGAGTAGAATCATTTTTCAAGCCTGATAAAAAAACAGGATTATCGCCAGTAGATGAAATGGTAGGAGAAGAAATAACACCAGAGAACACTATCGTATACATTTGTGGGTATCAAGGTACGATTGACGGAGTAATTGATTCTCTTGGTTCAAGAGGTTTTGTTACTGAACATGAGAAAAAACCTGATGGCAGTTTTGGAATCAAGTTTGAATCCTACGGATAAAAACACTTCAAAAAAATAATTAATTTTCATTTTTGGGATCAAAAAGTAATCTTTTATCAGATAAGATATACCTGTGGATATTTATATTGAAGAATTTTTTCCAAAGTATGGCAAAACTCAAGTGTGGCGATTATGGTTTCGAATGTGATTTTGTAGCAGAAGGGGAAATGGAACAAGTAATCGAAGATTTTAGAGCACACACTGATGATGTACATGGAATAGATTATTCCAAGGAAGCAGTAATGCAGTTCCTTTTAAGAAAACAAGGTCTATAAGAAAATTAAACGTCTAATTTTTTCATTGTTGCAGATAAAACAGGAATTTCTTTATCAATGATTTTTTCAACTGCAGGAATAATACCTACTCTAGCTTTAACACTTTCTTCAAAGAGTTCATAAACTTGATCTCTGAACAATAACTTGATTCCAGGAAGTGCAGTAATTCCTTCATCAACAGTTCTAGGATCTGACAAATCTAAAACTAAAGTACCTTTCTTCTTGTCTTCCATCTGTAAGTGAATTCTATCATAAGTGATTAAGAAATAATCACATGTTGTTGCAACAAAGATAATATCATATTTATCAAAACCAGCTAAAACATCATTAAAGTCAACAGGGTTTCCTCCCAAGAGAGTTGTAAATCCAGTTGCACGTTCAATAGTTCGACTAGTGACATCATACAGAATTTCTTTTGTCTTCAAAGTTTTTGCAACCATAGCTGCAGGCTCACCAGTTCCAATAAGTAGTACTTTTTTCTTAGAATCAAGGCCCGCTTTTTCATCTACCAATTTTACTGCAATATCTCCAAGAGAAACAACATCTTTTGAAATTCCAGTGGTATCCCTCATTCTTTTGGCTAATCTAATAACACTTTCAAATAATTTATTTAGAATTTTACCAGAAACATCTGCATTTTTGGCGTCAGCTAACGACTGTTCAATTTCATTTGTTACTTCTTGTTTTCCTACAACAAAAGAATCTATTCCAGATGCTAAACGTAATAGATGAAGGTATACATCATCGCCTTTGTATACTTCAAGAGTTTGATCAAAATGATCAATATCAATTTGTTCTAATGAAGACAAAGATACCCAAGTATCTTTAACTTGATTTAACACAAGAGTTTTTCCTTCAGCTCTTCGTGCATCAGGAGAATCAGAGGTTTCAATATTGCTTACTAAAAAGATTTCAACTCTACTTGCTGTTTGAACAATAATACATTCATCGACAGCAGGAATTTTTTTAAATGCTTCACATGCTGCAGTAACATCTTTGAAAGCAAATTTTGATAATGTATGTAAAGGAATATTTTTGAAAGTAACTCTTGCATTCATTACATCAAAACTTACTTGACTCAAACCATATCACCATTAAGATTTAATTTTATCTCGTCCACCTCTTGCAGTTCGGAAAACATTCATTCCGATATAATAATTTTCATATATGGATTCTAAATAAGTAATTTCATCTTTGGCATCTTGAATTTGTTTTTCTGTAGTATCTGGATCAACTTTTAATGTTTCAAGATTTAGTTTAGCTACTTCCAAAAATTCACCAACACTACGTTCATAATTTGAAACACCACGATACTCAGGACTGAGGACATGCTCAGGGGCATAGTTAGGAGTTACATCTTGGAATACCTCAGCTTTTCTTGTTATAGCTGCTTCTTCTTCTGCTGAAAGGATTGGTCGTGGGAATCTATCTTTTTTATCTAACCAAAATTCGGGTTCATCCATCTCTCGCCTGAAGATTTCCTCGCCTTGTCTCTTGAAAGTATGATCAGGACCCTTTGCTGCTTCTTCTTTTATTTCATCAGCAATTGCTTTGTATTCTAATTCTGCTGCAGCCTCGGCTTTTTCTTTTGCAGCTGCTGCTTTTTCAATAGCTTTCTGTAACGCTATCTCTGCTTTTTCAGCTGCTTTTGCTGCAGCTTCGGCTTTTGCTGTAGCATCAGTTGCTTTAGGTTTTTTAGTTTTTGTGGTTTTAGCAGATGTCTCTTCAGATGCTGATTCTTCTGTTGGTTTTGCTTCTACTTCAGGATCTTGTTTCTCCTCAGACATCAAGATTTACTAAAGTTGCCTGAATTTTAATATTTTTGTAAGAGAAATCATCAATCATTTCTTTTTTTATTACTAAAATCTACAAATGTTATTCTGATCGGTTGAAAATTATTTTCAGATGAACAGATTTTGTAGAAATAATGGCGCCCTCGGCGGGATTTGAACACGCGTCTCAGCCGTGACAGGGCCGAATTC
>JBHHVF010000050.1:0-7105 GCA_046754145.1 Candidatus Nitrosopumilus sp. | reverse complement strand
ACTTATTCATAGTAGTAGTTGCAGTTAACTCAACACTGTTAACAATTAATGCAGGTGACTACATCTTCTACACTGATTGGGCTTGGACTTCGTTTACGGTATTCTCAATATCTCAAACGTTGATGCTTATTGTAGGTGCTACGTATTACCTAACATTTACAGGCGTTCCAGGCACAGCAACATATTACGGCCTTATTATGACAGTATACACATGGGTAGCAAAAGCCGCATGGTTTTCGCTAGGATATCCATATGACTTCATTGTAACTCCAGTTTGGTTACCATCAGCAATGCTGTTGGACTTAGTCTACTGGGCAACAAAGAAGAACAAACACTCTTTGATACTGTTTGGAGGCGTATTGGTAGGAATGTCATTACCGTTGTTCAACATGGTAAACCTGATAACAGTAGCAGACCCGCTTGAAACGGCATTCAAATATCCAAGACCAACATTGCCACCATACATGACACCGATTGAACCGCAGGTAGGAAAGTTCTATAACAGTCCAGTTGCGCTAGGTGCAGGTGCAGGTGCAGTATTGGGTTGTACATTTGCAGCATTAGGTTGCAAACTCAACACTTGGACATACAGATGGATGGCCGCTTGGTCAAAGTGGGACTAAAAATCCAACCTTTTCCTTTTCATTTTATTAATTCCTCTTAGAGAATTCTCTAAACCGAAATTTGGGTAATTTACGAAGTTTGTATTTAAGCTATTTTGTGACTAGGAAAAAGTTAGTTCGGGATCAAATTATTTTATGTTCTCTAGTGATAATGAATTTTGTAATATTGATTATTGAAACAGACCTATAGTCAAATTCATGGAACTCCAAAACCCTTTGTAAAATGGGCTGGAGGCAAAAGACAACTAATTCCAATTCTAAATGATAATTTACCAAAATCTTTTGGAACCTATTTTGAGCCATTTTTAGGAGGAGGTGCATTATTGTTCCATATTCTAACTGAGCGAAATGAACCAAAATGTAGCATCTCTGATTTGAACTCTGATTTGGTATTAGCATACACTACAATTCGAAATAGAATTGATGAACTAATTTCATCTCTGAAAAGCCATGAAAAAAATTATCAAAAAGATTCAAAATCTTACTATTATTCAGTTCGAGAAAGTAATCCAAGAAGCGAAATTGAAAAGACATCAAGACTGCTATTTTTGAATAGGACTTGCTTTAATGGATTGTATCGTGTCAACAGTAAAGGAAAATTTAATGTCCCTCTTGGTAAATACACAAATCCAAATATTGTAAATGAGGACAATCTTCGTTCTGTAAGTGCCATTTTACAATCAAGTCGTGTCTCAATAAAATGTCGTGATTTTGAGGCAGTCCTACGAGATGCCAAAAAAGGAGATCTGGTTTACTTTGATCCTCCATATCAACCAGTAAGTGAAACTGCTAATTTTACCAGTTATACAAACAAGGATTTCACATATGATGATTTGAGTAGACTAGCAGAACTTTGTATGAAATTAGATGGAAAAGGATGCAAGGTTCTTTTATCCAATTCAGACTCCAAAAAAGTCTCTGATATGTTTGTAGCAAAACCTTGGAAAGTAAGTAAAATCCAGGCTAATCGTTCAATTAATTCCAACTCTAAAAAGAGAACTGGACACTTTGAATTATTGATTAAAAATTATTAGAAGCTTCGAACGGGATCTGAACCCGTGACCTTTACATTACCAATGTAACGCTCTACCAGACTGAGCTACCGAAGCATAAATTCACCCTGCAGAAAATCCTTATAATTCTTCATTCTTGCAGGAAACTCTCTAAACTGTTAAATTTCACACAGATTTTTACCCTTTTGGAGGAGTAATCAAGCCTGGCCAAAGTAAGCACTCTGTGCTTTTGGACATGCAGGACTTAAGATCAAATAATGGGTGATCCTGTCTCTCAGGAGTTCGTGGGTTCAAATCCCACCTCCTCCACTACTCTATTTTGGATGTTTGATTCCTCTAGCGTTTAGGACTTCATAAACATCTGGAAGTGAGAAAACAAAGCCAACGTGAACACAATCTTTTTCATCACAGAGCTGACAGAACAATTCTCCTTTTTGAACTGCAACTTCGGCAATTCTATTTTTGATATTATCTTTTAGTATCACACGATCACCATCTACAGAAATCTTTTCAATCTTTGGAGCATATCTTGCAAAGGTCTTGTCCTTTTGCATCATCTCCTCTAGCATGTAAGTTACATAACCTGAAAAACTATTGACACCTTTCATTGCAAGGTCGTCTTTACTCTTTAGATAAACTTCATTAAATTTATCATAAACAGTCTCTGAAACAGTTATTGATTTGAATCCAGCTTTTGGCAATTTACTTTTCCCTTACCGTACATTAAGGTACCCAAGTATATAATGTTTTATTTTAAAAATCAGGCTGTTTGTGTAAATTAGTCTTTATACCATACCTTAATCCAAGAGCACTATGGGTCGAGGATACTCAACAGAAGAGATTAGACAAAAACTGATTTCATCTTTGGAGGGTTCTGAAACTGGAATGTCTGGAGTTGAGATTTCTGAAAAAATTGGTGTAAACCGAATCACCATGGGAAAATATCTCAAAGTTTTTGCAGCCGAAGGATTGCTCCGACAAAAAAATATTGGAAATATTACATTATGGTTTTTGGAGCCAGGTCAAGAATCATACAATTTTCCTGAGGATTATTTTAAAATGCCATCACAATACCTTGATGATTTAATCAAGGGAACTGAAGACCATGTCTACTCTTTAATCCGTAATTGCATACATTCAGGAGCTACAGTGAATCGTTTGATACTAGAGGTAATTGTACCTTCCATTAACGCTGTTCAGGATTTGTATGATGAGGGAAAAATTGGAACAGCTGAACAAAATCTACTTAAAACCACAATTTCAAAATCTCTTCAAATCTTTAATCAACTTCAAGTTGTTTCAGATTCAAAAAAGAACGTGGTTGTACTTGCAGCTGATGCTCAAAGCTTGCTTGCTTCAGAAGCTGCATCTGCTGCGTATCATTCTGATGGATGGAAGGTTTCTCATTTGGGTGATATGTCTTCGGTAATCAATGTCTTATTTGATCTTGATTTTCAAAAATTAGTTGGAAAAATTTGGAAACAAAAACCAGGAGTTTTGCTAGTAGTTGTATTTTCACAAACTGATGAAGGATTGAATTTCTTTGCAGACTCGATTAATCCTATCAAAGAAAAATCTGGCAAAAATATGAAATTGGCACTTTGTGGAAAAGTATCTAAAAAAACTAAAATTGATTCTGATCTAACAACTGAAAAACTCGAGGAAATTTTGCAGTGGTCTCAAACAGTATTTGAAAATATGAAATAATGGGCCCGATGAGATTCGAACTCATGACCTTTCGATTATCAGTCGAACGCTCCAGCCAAGCTGAGCTACGAGCCCACGAACAATTCTCTAGGCGAGAGTCATTTAAGTTTAATTTTCTTTCCACTTGATTGAACAGCCAATTGATGGGTCAAAATCTTTTTCAATTTTTTCACCGGCTACTAATTTTTGCATGTTGTTAATCATTGTCTTTTCAGTAGCTGTATCATCTGGTTTCATGGCATTATCGATTCTTCCGTGAAAAACTAGCTGTTTTTGGCTATTAAACAAAAATGGATCTGGAGTACACATGGCACCATATTTTTTGGCAACCTCTTGTGTTTCATCCACCAAATAATCAAATCCAAATCCTTTCTCTTTTGCTGTCTGTTTCATGGCATCAAAACTATCCTCAGGATAATCAGTAGAATCATTACTGTTAATTCCTATAATGGCAATCTCTTTTCCAAATTTTTCATAGAGCTCATTTAATGCACCAACTTTTGCCTTAACATATGGACAATGATTGCACATGAAAATTACTAGAATTCCTTTGTAATCACTAAAATCATTTAGTGAGTGTTTTTTGTCATCAATTCCCAATAATTCAAAATCTGGTGCAATATCTCCTGCTTTTAGTTTGACTTGTGATTCTAAGAGTACCATAGAGAAATTCCCTTGTTTTCAAATAAAATCCTTGCCAAGAAGACAACAATTAAAATCCACACATTAGTCATTCTTCCTGTGGGCCGGTAGTATAGCCTGGTAGTATACCCGCCTTGCACGCGGGGGGTCACGGATTCAAATTCCGTCCGGTCCACTTTAGGTATACCTCGATCTATTCTGAATTTCGGATTCCTAGATGGTTTTATATAGGATAACTTTTGGTTTTATCATATGGCAAGCGCAGCAGATGGATGGCCGGTATTCATTCCACTTATTGTTGGATTAGTTCCAGGATTAATTTACTGGTTAGCAATTACCGCCAAGAGAAATTAAAATTTACATCTCTTTTTATTATTTTAGTATGATAGTGTAAACTAGGTTAAACGTAGTTACCTTTCTTGTTCACTATATGATATGCTACACGAAATTAAACTACCATCTCAAAGAAATTCATATGCAGAAACTTGTTCTAAGTGCATTTTTGATTTTACTTTTAGTTCCATTCTCACAAGCATTTTCTCAAGAATATTCAGACAATGCTCCAACACTAACTGTGTCTCTGAGAAACGAAACTCCTTTTGTGTATCAGGATTCTGAAGGGTATACTGTTGTAGTTGGAGCAGTTGAGAACAATAATCCGCAAACCTCTGTAGCCAATGTTGCAATTCAAGTGAATTTTTATGATGATCTTAACCCTACTCCGTTAGAAGTCACAACAGGATATTCAACACTAGAAGTAATTCCTGCAAATGGACAGTCTCCGTTTGCTATCCGTTCTCAAACCCCAAATCCTAACATCACTCAAGCATCTGTATCTCTTTTGGGATTTGATTCTTCAGTAGCAAAGCAAAAGGAATTGACAGTATTTTCTACTAATGTCTTTTTAGGCTCTACATTACAATTCTCTGGAGTTTTACGAAATGGAGCAGCCCCTATTTCTGATACTAATGTTTACCTTGCTTTTTATGATGGCTTTGAGCCTCCAAGAATTCTTGGAGTCTCTACAATTGAAATTGGTGATGTAGAACCAAATGGCGAAGTAATCTTAGAGTTTGATGAACCTATTGATTCTAGGTCTGTAGGATTCTTACTGTTTTCTGAATCTAATGTCTTTTATTCTGATTTTGTTGATGTAGCAATTTCTCCTTCTCAAGTACATACAAAATTAGTAACAATCTCTGATGTAACTGTAGAAGATACTAACGGAGAAAAATTATCTGAACTTGAGGTTGGTTCTACTGTTAACATAAAAAGTAACATTTGGATACAGTTTGCTGCAGATCAAAAATCTAATGAAACAGCATATACCTATTATGTGCAAATCAAAGAGTCTGGAGAAACTCCTTATGTTGAATATATTGGAAAATTTGATGGTCGATTCATTGGAACCGGACCTGAATCTCAAACCATAGACTGGGTTCCAGAAAAAAAGGGATTATTTTTTATTGAGACATTTGTCTGGGATAGAAACAACGTTCCAATAGCAGAACGGGGTCCTTTTGTTCTAGTTATTGTAAACTAGTAGATTTATTTTCAAAGGATTCCATATACTTGCATGTCTGAATTTTCTCTTGTTGCAACTGGTGGCACATTTGACATTATTCATAGAGGTCATCTGACCTTACTTTCAGATGCATTTGCCATTTCTGAGAAAGTAATCATTGGACTAACTAGTGATGAACTTGCTGAAAAAAAGGAGAAAATTCTAATCAACAAATATGATAAACGCCTTGAAAATCTGACAGCAGCTGTTTCAAAAGAATTTCCAAACTCTTCATTTCAAATCAGTAAACTTGACAATGATTTTGGACCTGCTGTTTTAGAGAAAGGAGTTGAAGCTTTGGTAGTTAGTGATGAAACAAGTAATCAAGGTACTGTTCTAAATCAACTTAGAGCAGAAAAGAAACTACCACCTGTTAAAATTATAACAGTACCAATGTTTTTGGCAAAAGATGGTTCAAGAATATCTACTACTCGAATCAAAAACTTCGAAGTTGATTCAGAGGGAAACTTGTTATCAATTGACTAATAACTTGTAGAACTTTGAGTAATTAGAATAAAACAAAATTCTAGAATTTAGCCTCATGGCAATCATCAATCATATGATGAAAAAAATTGATACTGATGTATCAAATCTGAAACAAGGATTGCATCCTGAAAACCTCTCATTTTGGTATGATAAAATTATTAAAGAAACAATTGAGATGGCACCTCCTTGGCTTCAAGATAAAATCAAAGTTCATCAAGATCCAATACTTACAATGAAATTTAATTTGGATATTTCAAAACGTGCTGTTAGATATTTTATGATAGTAATTGACAATAACATAGATGACATGCCATACTCAACAAAACTCTATTTTCTTAAAGTTCAAGAGATAATGTCAACTGAAATGGATAAATCTCTAGTTTGATGAGATTTTTTTCCTAGGCACAAAACAAAGTCAAAGTATCTATAACCAACAAGTTTGAAATTCTCCAGATATGGAACTTTACAAAAGGTATTCTGATAGAAAAAAATCTGGAAGAAATTACAAACGAAATGATGAACCATCTCGATCTTTTAGAAATTCTAGAAGCGACAGAGGTTCAAGATATTCCAGAGATGACAGAAAAAGAGAATCTGCAACTGTAACTTGTGCTGATTGTGGAACTGAATGTGAAGTTCCATTTGTTCCAAGAACTGACAAACCAGTATATTGTAGTGATTGCTTTAGACAAAACAAACCACAAGATTCCAGAGATGATAGATATTCCAGAGATGATAGATATTCCAGAGATGATAGATATTCTAGAAGCGACAGAGGTTCAAGATATTCCAGAGATGACAGAAAAAGAGAATCTGCAACTGTAACTTGTGCTGATTGTGGAACTGAATGTGAAGTTCCATTTGTTCCAAGAACTGACAAACCAGTATATTGTAGTGATTGCTTTAGACAAAACAAACCACAAGATTCTAGAGATGATAGATATTCTAGAGATGATAGAGGTTCAAGATATTCCAGAGACGATAGAAGCTCACGTTCACGTAGAGATGATTCTAAACCTAGAAGATCAAAAAATGATAAATTTTTGAAAAAACAGGAAAGTTTCTTTTCT
>JBHHVF010000049.1:0-7191 GCA_046754145.1 Candidatus Nitrosopumilus sp. | reverse complement strand
TTTAAGAAACAAATCATTATTTTTTGAAAACAGATTTACTGATAATGGCAATAAATCTTTGAATAACGAATTAAGTATTTTTTGATTTCCAATTGCAATTAAAATAAAATTAATTTTTGGTTTTATTCCAGCAGTTAGTATTGCATCAGAAATTTGTTTAGTTAATGCAAAACGCATCAAAATATCAGTTTCAAGTTTATTTGAAAGTAAAATATTATTTTTTTCTGATTCTAAAGATAAAGATATAATTTTTTTAAGATGGTAATTGTTCAATACAAAATTACTTGATATTGCCTGAAGTCGTATTTTTGGATATTTTTTTCTTAAATCATCAAGGAATTTTACATCAATTGTTTTTTGGCCCATAATCTCAATTATTTGAATTTGTTTTTTTAAGACTTGGAAAGTTAGTTTTTTGGAAGCACCCCCATGAATTACAGGTATAATGCTTACAAGATCATTATTTTTTATCTTAGTAGATTTTCCTTCCATTGCAGAAGAATCAGCCCCATTAATTGCAATCAAGATATTTTCAGTATCCAAATCAGGAGTATTAGCAGGTTTTAATTCTAATAATAAATCAATTAATTCTTGAATAGAGATATCAGACTTTTCAATCTGTAATTGTTCTGTTGAAAAAGATTTTTTTGCTCCACCAACAAGTTTTACAGTAATCATATTAATCTAATTTTAAATTTAGAAAATTAATATTTTTTTAATTATTCAGTTTTATCTTCTGTAGTTTCAGTTGTTTCTTCTACAGGAGTTGTTTCTGGAATAGTTTCAGTCAAAGTTTCTTCAGATATAGTTGCTTCAGGAGTTTCTACTTGAATTTCTTGCTCAACTGGTTCCTCAGATCGTGAAGATTCAATTTGCTCTTGTTTGATCTTTTCATCACGAATCTCTTTTTTGACAAATTTAGTGATATATCCTGCTACTTTGTTTTTTAGGCCTTTAGAACGTATGATAGAAACCTGATCTAGTACTTTTTTGTTATCAGAAAAATCTTCACCAAATTCTGATTTGTGTTTGTCTAGAACCTCATAAGAAAGGCGTTTTATTCTATCCACCCCTCAACTAATGAAAGGGGTATTTTATACCTATATTCCAAGGAACGAATTTGAATTGTTTTCTAGCAGCAATGTCATGTCATCAAACGTTTTTCCTAGAATTTTTGAAGCACAAAAGATTACACTAGGAATAAAGCTGATTTGTCCAGATTTCATTTCAAAACATCTAGAAAATCTTACAGGACCATCAGTTTCAACAAGAATTTTTGATTCATCAGTTTTGGATAGTAAAGTCTGTTTGTCATTTGCATAAACCATTACAGGTCCATATGATACAAAAAATCCCATATCCATGGCTTTTTGAAGTTGTTTTTTACTACCATCAAACCAATGAAGTAACGCATGTTTAGTGTTATAGGAAGTCATGATTTGAAAAATCTCATCAAGGCTTTTTCTTGAATGAATAGAAACAGGTTTGTTAAATTTTTCTGCTAATGACAATAATGTTTCAAAGACATGATTTTGTCTTTTAGAATCTTCATCATTGTTGACAAAAGTTGGATCTAATCCTATTTCTCCTATTCCAGAAAGATTTTCATAGTTTTTTTCTATCATAGCAGTCATTTGTTCAAGTTTGTCATTTGCACATTCAGGATGAATTCCAATAAATGGTAAAACTAGATTATTTTTTTTTGCCAGTTTTAAAGTTTGTAAAGAATTTTCATTATCCATTGAGACACAACATGCTTTGATTTTTAGATACTCCATTTCCTTTAAGATAAATTGCATATCAGAAGAATAGGCAGGATCAGACAAATGGATATGAGAATCAAAATACCATGTCATTTCTTTATCAATTCTTAAAATAGTCTGTATAAATCGATTCCTTAGTGATATTTTTTCACTCATTATCTTTTTTCGGAAAAAACTAAAACAGAGTTTATGAAATCATCTGAATTAGGATTATCTGCAATGTATAGAATTTTGAAAAAAGCAGGGGCAGAAAGAGTTAGTGATGAATCAGCTGATGAATTAAGAAGAATAATTGAAGAAATTGCAGATAGTATTGCAAAAAGTGCAGTTGACATGGCATCTCATGCAGGTAGAAAAACTGTAAAAGGTGAAGATGTAAAGTTGGCATCAAAACCATTTAACAAATTCTAATCTAAAGAGTTTAATTATTCATTTTGTGTTTTTTAAAACGGTACTCTGGCAGAACGGTTATGCGTGGGCCTGCAAAGCCTATACAAGGGGGTTCGACTCCCTCGGGTACCTTATTCTACTATGACTTGCCCTTGCATCCAAGGATGTAACGTACAATAGTAATCATAGATTCCAGTTTCATCAAAAGTAAGAGTATAGGATTCAAATGGATCTAAATGTCCGCTGTCAAAAAGATCAGTAGGTGCATCGTAAAAACCTGAAGTTACACTATGAAATGCTGAATCTTCATTAACCCATGTTACTTGTTTCCCTTTTTCAGTAACAATTAGTGATGGAATGTAACATCTATCATTCTCTTCACATCCTGGACGGGAAACTTTTGAAGGCATTATAACATCACCTGTAACAGTCAGCTCTGTTTCTTGAACATCATCAGTTTCAGTATTTGGTAATGATATTCCAATAATTACAAGAATTATTATTCCAATTACTCCAATAACAGTTATTTTTTTTAGCAAATCATATCACATCCAGAACAGAGTTATTACATAATTACCAAATTGTCTAAATATATAACATATTAGAAAAGTCAATTGTCTCAAAATAGAAATGGATTATTAGAATACATACCTGGTTCACATACATTACTAGTACAAAAAAATTCTAGTCTTCCTCTAGAAGGATTTGCAGAAAATATTAGAGGAAGCATACAAGAGTATGCTGAAAATTCTAAAAGTGAAGTTGAAAAGGGTAATAATTTTCTTCAATGGGTATTAACAAGAGTTTTTGAGGCTACTGAAGATGATGCAGCAGATGCAATTGTTGATGGTGCAAACGATCTTGGAATTGATGCTTACCTTCCAGTAGATTTTTCAGATAATACAATTAGATTATTTCAATCAAAATATGGCACATCACATTCGCTAGAAGCAATTGCAAAATTCAAAGAAGATGCAAAACGATTACTTTCTAAAGACGTTACAAAAATGAGACCTGAATTAGCTCAACTTGTTACAAAAATTAAGGAAAAAAATCTCAAGATAAAATGTTGTTATGTTACAGATCAGAAAGTAGTGTATGATGATGAATTAGTTGAAGTTATTGATGGAGAAAAAATAATTCAAAAATTATGGGACAGAATTAAAAAACCTGCAGCAGGTAAAAAATCATCTATCAAGCTAGAGAGAATGCTCAGACATGAAAATACCATACTAGGAATTTTGAAGTTACGAGAACTTACTGAATTTGTAAGTAAGAATAGAGATTATGTCTTTGAATCAAACATCAGACAATGGATGCAATTCAAAACTACAGTCAACAAAGGATTACGTGAAACATTACAAAGCAATCCAGGAAAATTTTTCTTTTATAATAACGGAATTACTATTGTAGTTAGTGACTTTGCAGAATTAGGAGAGAATTTGATTGAGCTTCATGCTCCACAAATTGTAAATGGGGCACAAACATCAAACTCTATTCTTGATCATTCAAAGAGAACAAAAAACATGGACGGTTCTATGACAGTTACAATAATCAAAGCCGATGATGAGCAGGAACAAAATAACATTACAAAGTATAGAAATTCTCAAAATTCAGTCAGAGGAAAAGATTTAGTTTCATTGATGGATTTTCATAAATCAATTAAATCACAGTTAAAAAATTGTGGATACTTTTATGAGATTCAGGCAGGTTCTTTTGATACAAAAACAAAATCAAAACAATGTGAATATGAAGGAGATGCAACATACAATAATTATCTTCCAGATAACCATAAGAAAGTAATTGTTGCTAAAGATGCAATTCAATCTTTAGTTGCAGGAATTGAACAAAGACCAACTGAAGCATATAGCTCACCAGCTCAGTTTCTCCCAAGAGGAAGTAAATATGATGATGTCTTCAATGACAATCTAAAAGATGATTATAGAATTTTGCTTTATCCATATCTTGTTAAAGAATTTGCAAAAAAATCGTTAAAGTATGGGAAGCAAGGAGGCCATAAAACAAAAAGATATGCAACATTATTTTTTGTTGCAGTCTACTTTAGAATACTCCACAAGAAAATTCTTGAATCAAAGGGAGATTTCAAGGGAGATATAAGAAAAATAGAGCCTATTTTTCGTAGTTTCAAACTTAATTTTAGAATTTTAAAGATCACAGATGTGATTGTAACTAAATTTCTTGAAGATACAGTAGTCGATGATGAAATTGAATTAGCCAATACCAAACATAATTTTTTCTCTCAACATGTTTGGAATGATTCAATGCTTCGTGTAATTGATAAGAAAATCAGACAAGAAGAAGAAGAGATACTGGCATTAAAAAAACTAACAAGTAATTTATTTTAAATTCTAAAGGTAGAAGTCCAACCAAGTAAAAATCTTGCAGGAGGTTTACATTGGTCAGACTGCCTACCTAAATTTAGTACAAACAAGGGATATTTAACATAATTTTCTATGTTTTAATCCAGAATGTTTTTTATATCGATTAAAAAGAGCAAAATCACTTTGGGAACAAAAAACAAATGTGTAATTTGTGGTGAAGAAAGCAAACTTCATTACAATCCCATGGAAGAATGGGGAGTAAAAGGTTCAATCTGTGGAAATTGTTATTCAAAAAAAATTCAAGAACACTATCCAGGTGAACATACCAGAGTTAACAAGCACTTAGATTAGTTTTATTTTGATTTTGAATATTTATTAGAATTAAGACAATTCCAAGCAAGTGGATCATCTTTTACATCTTTTTCTTCTAAAAATGCAATATCGGTAATTGTTTTTTTTCTTTTCAGTAAGTTTACTTGGAAACTAGAAAATTTTTTACAATCACAGTCGTTATACAGACATACATCATCATCTCCTTCATCATGATCAATAGCTTTATGTCCACAATTGCACATCTCATTCTTCTTTACATCATCAAGTGATTTTTTTGTATATACTCCTAATCGAAGATATGCCTCTCCACCATGACCTTTCTTAAATCGCTCATAATTTTCAGATTTTTGTAATATTTTAAAAAAATTCAGATTAGTATCAGGTTTTGTTGAATCAGAACCCATGATAAACCAGTATTTATCACCAGTTTCTACAAATCGAATTTTAATTGATGGATCTAACCACCAATGAATAGTATCATGCCAAATGGATGCGGATTCTTTTCTATCAGAAACTAAAGGAACAATATTCATTCTAAGGTCATAATATCGATAAGCAACTCCTTCAAAGTCATCAAACCATGGAATTGCTGATTGAGAAGACATTGCTGAAAAATCAGTTCAGAGTATATTTATCTGATCTGAATGAATGGTAATACCCTTATATCTTAGTTTTATAATTAAGCACGTATGGCCTCTTACAGAACCAGTATGCAAATTGTTGCAGATTTACTTACTGCTACAGAACAGTCTGGACAAGAAGGCATCAAAACAACATCTCTTCTAACAAAGGCAAACTTATCACATTCAAGGCTATCCAAGTTCTTAGAGAATTTGACTGGTGCAGGTCTAATTAACAGAATAGAATTTGATGGTAAGAATACTTTTGTAATTACTGGAAAAGGCAGACAATACTTGGAATCTTATGTGAAATTTGCAGATATTGCAGGTTCATTTGGATTAGAACTTTAGAATCTATTTCTTCTTAGCTCTTCTTCTAGCATTACCTTTTTCTCGTTCTTTTTTAGATTTGTAAGAACTGTAAACGAAAATAATTATGATTCCTGCAATTGAGCCATAAAATACATCTAACCTGGGTGACTCTTTAATTCCTCCTTCAGTTACGTCTACAAACGCTATTGGAATACCTACAACCATAAAGATTAGAATTACAGTCAGATACTTGTCCACGAATTGTGGAGTTTACAAAACCATATATCTTTTTGATTTTACAAGTGGATAATAGAAAAATTATGGCAAAAATGCTTGAATTGTTGGGATTAGTTCTTGTAGGAATAATGGCATTAGGTTTTATGGGATTATTACAACCAACCATTGAACCTGGATTATCGCCATTATTTTGGGGATGTGCAGGGGCTACTCTTATGATACTCATCTATAGAAAAATGAAAAGAAAGCAAGAAGAGAAAGAAGAATAGTATTTTAGAATTTGTTATGAAACGATCAAGGTGTGATCAACCGACAGATCTATAAAGGATGAATTTTGCATTACGTATGAGGGGACATGACAGAACAAACTAAACAGTGGTGGAAAGGTTTAGGAAAAGAGTTAGAGACAGATATTGAAACCCTTACTGAATAAGAATTTTCTAGATAATTTTAACAATTAATCAAAATAGAAAGCCTCGGGCGAGATACGAGCTCGCGACCTAACGCTTACGAGGCGTTCGCTCTACCAGGCTGAGCTACCAAGGCACGTTTGGATAAATCCATCAGAGTTAATAAAAAGCCTTTCCGAGTTGGACTAATTGAAGAAAACAATTTCTGGAATTAGAGGAATATTTGGTGAAGATCTTAACCTAAAAGACGTATTAGAATTTTGTAATAATTTTTCATCTTTAATTAAATCACAAAAATGTGTCATAGGAAAAGACACTAGACCTTCAGGTTCCATGATTAAAGATACTGCCAGTGCAGCACTAATGAAAAATGGAATTGATGTATTTAATTTAGAAACAGTACCGACCCCTGTAGTTTTTAGAGAAGCAAGAAAGTATGGTGCTGGAATAGTAATTTCTTCATCACACAATCCAATAAAATGGAATGGAATGAAGTTCATCATTGATGGAAGAGGGATAAATGAGGAGGAGTTACCACAAATTATTGAGCATCAAGAAATTTCAAAATCAAAAATTGGAACTGAGCAAGACATATCATCATCATATATTGATGATGCAGAAAAAATCATAGGAAATATCGAAAATCAACCAGAAGTAGTAGTGGATATTGGTGGAGGTGCTGCAAAGGGCTTTGCACCAAATTTGTTAAAAAAGATAGGATGTAAGGTCGAAGTTCTAAATGAAGAACTTTCTGGATGTTCTAGAGGTCCAGATCCTACATCTG
>JBHHVF010000048.1:0-7231 GCA_046754145.1 Candidatus Nitrosopumilus sp. | reverse complement strand
TAGAAAATCAGAATCAGAAATTTTTTCTTCATACCACCATCCTGCAGAATATTTTACCCATTGAGGAATTTTCCATTGAGATTGAACAATAGTATCTCGTAGAGAAACAAAAACAAATTCTTGTTCAAACAAGAATTCTATTCCTTCAAGAAATTCTACATCATTACTTTGATCAGTTGACCAAAAATAAGCTTCATTTCGAATCCAATCAGGAATGAAAATAGTTTCAATTGGTTCTCCTTCAGGATCAAATCCTGTGATCATCAAAGTTCCTGCTGACTGAGGCTCAATTAGAAACGCTACATGCCAGTTTCCCATATCATCAATACTTTGAATTGAATTAACATATTCTTCATTTAGAAAAACTTCAAAAGATTCATTCTCAGAATATCTAGAAAATTCTAAATTAATTGAATCTTGTAGTGGCCAACCCTCAATTAGACTAAATGAAAGACTTGTTCCTTTTGAATCAAATTCAGGATATGACAAAAGAATTCCTGAATCATATCTTATTTTGAACATATCATCATTTCTAGGCACATTCAAAACAACAATACTATCTTGACCAACTGCAAAACAGCTATAATACCAAACTTGAGATGCAACAGTTGAATCAGGATACATTGAGAATTCCCTAATCTCACCTGGTTTCATTTCAATAATTGGAGAGAAATTCTGACTTACATCCAATGTTTCATCATCAAATCCATGAACTACTGCAAAGATCTTGATATCAGAAATAGTTTCAGTTCCAGTGTTAACTATTCTTCCAGTTAGATGTCCATCTTCATGAATTATCAGAGTTTTATCATAAATAACATCAATTGGAATTACATCTGTTTTGGTCTTCTCAAAGGACAGAACAGCTGGCATTAAAGTTGGTGTACTTTCTAAAACTTCAGGAAATTTAATCTTGAATGGAATTTCTGCACCAGAATTCAGAGGTACATGTTGAATAGTTTTAGAAAATGTTTCAGAACCATCTCTTACTGAAATAGAAATTGTTGGAACAATATCATAATCAAGATCATTTTTTACATTACCAACAACAGTATAGATTCCATTTGCATTAAAATATCCAACATATTCATCAGTTGGAATAAAGACTTCAGCAGATGAAAACTGTGGAATTAATAATAAAAGTGAAAATCCAAAGAATAGTAATAAAGTTGAGGCTAGTATCCTAGAAAGAGTTGATAATATCTTCGAATCCTGATGTTGGTTTCTCAAGTAAGCTTGGTCTATAGTCTTCAATTAATTTATCTATAAGATCTCTTGCTTTAATATGATATCTCTTTTTGAGTTCAACAAATCTAATCTCAACTAATCCATCCTCAACAATTTGTGAGAGATAAAATGAAACAGTTGATGGGGATTTTTTAACTTCTTTTACTAATTGAGAAAATTCTAATCCATCTTCTTTTACAAGTGTAAGTAACAAATCACGTGGAGTTTGTTTACGTAATGCTTTGATTACTTTAGATTCATCTTCAGTGATTTGGGGAGAATAAAATCTAACTTGTCGTGGACCACGATTTGCTTTAATGATTCCGTTTCTTTCTAGTTTTCCTAAGTAATGACTAAGAACACCATTTTTCAATCCAGATGAGCGCATAATTTCACGGAATTGAATTCCAGGATTTTGTTCTATGATTTGTTGTATTTGTAAATCTCTATCAGTCATTTCTAAACACTCCTAATGCCAAAAGTCCTAATGTAATAAAAGTCAATAGATGTCCTACTTCAGAAAGTGTTATTTCACTAAGATCATAGACAAAAGGCCACGTTGCATCAATCAATAATACTATTTCAGCTGCAATAAAGTTAGTAAATGCTATAGCACTAAGTAAAAGTCGTTTTGTTCTTAGTCTATAATATGCAATTACTGCAAGTATTGAAATGAACACTGCAAGAGTTATCCCTCCAATATGCAAGAAGATATGTGCAAGATGAAATCCATGCAATAGATGAGGAATAATTATTGGCAAAGCCAAAATTGCGACAACACCTGCAACTACTATAGAGAATAATGTTGATTTTCTTTCAATTATACTTTCAGGTCTAAACAAAGTAATGAAATTGACTTAATTACTGATTTAAAGCGACTGGTTCATTCATCGAACTAGTTTCGATCAAACACGAATAATTCCATTTTGAATTAAAAATTCTAGCCCATCAACAAATGTTTCATCATCAATTTCTCCATTGGCCCACCAGCCTGCGTTATTTCTAATCCATGAAGGTATATCTTGGGATTCTGAAATTTCTTGTTGAGTTTGAGGAATTACTATAATTTTATTTTTAATTAAATATTCTAGCCCATTAACAAATGTTTCATCATCAATTTCTTCTTCAGACCACCATAATGCATTATTTCTAATCCAATCAGGGATAGAAATTTTATTTTGGTTTGTGACTGAATTAATTACAATAGGAATAGTTGTCTTTGCAAGATTGTTGTTATCTAAATTATTAAAATTTAGATGTACAATACCTGTAATATCTTGAGGAATCATAAATTCTACAGAATTATGTTTGTCTTTAGAATCAGAACTAACTCCACTTTGTTCAAAAATAATTCTGTCATTTTGAGTTACTGATAATTCATAGTTTGTAGCAACAGGTCTATTCTTTAAGAAAGTATCAGTAACATCAAAGATTATTTTTGCATTTGAGTTAGATTTTAGATTCTCTGGCTCCCAAGATACAAGAATTCTAAACTGTCCATTTTCAGTAACTGAGCTTAAATGAATATCATCATGATCTGGTTTGATTACAAAATCCATTCCATTTTGATTCGAAGTATTATGAAAAACATTGAACAGCTCTTTTTGATAAATAATAAAATGAACTACACGTCCATCAGCGAAAAAATCATCAATGGTAACAACATCTTCAGCTAATTTCACATCGTTAATGTACATCGTAAATCCAGATACTAGTAAATCACCAAATGTTTTTGGAATCACAATTTCTTCATGAACAACAGATGTTTGGTTGATGTTAGATTCACTCCATTCAAAGGGCATTGAATAACTGACCTCTTTTGAATTAGAATTGTATTCAAAATTTGAAATTTCATCATAATATGTTATAACTTGGATGTTTTGTTCCCCAAAGTTTGGATCAACAAAATCATGTCTGGTAGTTTGTGCAATAGAAATTCCTGAATTAAATACAAGTGGTTCTTCCAATTTTTTGGAATATCCATCAGCTGTTAGTATACTGATATCAAATTTGTACAAACCACCTTCACTAAGATTTGGTCCTTTAACATGAACCATTCTGCTTTCAAGTCCTAATAATGAACCCAAAAGACCACCGCTACTGTTATCTTCTTCGAGAATAATTGAATCAGTTTCTTCAGATACAAAATTAAAAACTATGAATCCATTGTCTGCCTTAAACTCTTGTTCAAATAGAAATTTTTCGCCTCGTTCAGATTTAATCAAAAAAGTAACATCACGTAGAGTGATTTTAGAATCAAAGTCAATCATAGAAATTGATATTTGTTGATCATCACTAGTGTCAGGATCACTTTGTGAAGATGAGACTTCTAGTGTTACAAGTTTTCCATCTAACTCTACCGGAGGAAAAGTTTCACTTCCTAATCCATGACCATATACATTATCAAATGCAAATACAAATAATAAAGAAAATAATAGAATTGTAATAATTGGTAAATTTTTCAAACTAAGTCCACTTGGTAGGATCTTTTTTACGAATTTCTTTTCCATCAATAGTAATTTGATCTTTTTCTTCAAATACAGTATGCCATTTTCCATTACTAGGGAAAATTTTGTTCATCTCTTCAACTTTCTCATTAGTTGGTGATTTGTTCATCAAAGCTCCCCATCTCATATTTGGAACTTTAGGCATGATATCATTGATGTCTTTCATTACACTATCACTTTACAGAATTGATTTAAAAACCTATGATTGAATCTTCATGATTCCTTCTTTAATCAAAAATTGAATTCCTTGAATAAATGAATCATCATCAATTGCACCTTCTGCCCACCAGCCTGCATTATTTTTAATCCATGATGGAATTTCATCTGAGCCAGAACTAGAACCCTGTGTAGTTGGAGGAATCTTTAGAACATCTTCTTTAATCAAAAATTGAATTCCTTGAATAAATGAATCATCATCAATTGCACCTTCTGCCCACCAGCCTGCATTATTTTTAATCCATGCTGGAATTGCAGTAGGTGGTTGTACTTCTGGTGTAGGTGGTGTTACTTCTGGAGTAGTTTTTGGAAGACTAGGACCAATCTCAACAATTCCTGAACCAATTCCTGCATACTTTTGGTTATAGTCTAATCCTGTTCCATAAGCTAGAATATCAATTCTGTATTGTCCTTGTGATGGAATAGGAATTGTTTGAATGTCAATTCCTTCTGAAGCAACAATACCAGGATTTTGAGGATCATCTCCTGAGAATCTTTCTAATTCTTGATCATTTTCATCAATAAATGAAATTGCATACCTCATATCTCTAATGAGATCTCTATTTTCATCAAAGAATGTTATTTCAAAAGGTACTTCATCGCCTGCACCATAACTTCCATCCCATGAAATATTCACAGTTGTTGGAACTTGCTCATAGTTTGTAGTGTCAACAAGATAAAATTCTGTGGATCTTTTTGATACTTCTCCAAGTGGAACTAGTTTCAAGTCCATCTTTTTGTTGTCATAATTACTTGGTCCTAATGCTTGATTTATTTTTAATAATTCATTTTTTGTAATTAGAAAATGAACAATGTTTGTATCCTCATATGAATAAGGATCATTAAGTAATGCCCTTTGATCAATTTCCACACCGTTGACATATCCTTTAAATTGTTTTCCTTCTGCATAAGGTGCAAATGTTTTTGGAACTCGGACTTCTTCATGTACTACTTGTACCAAATCAACATAGTCTGGATTCCAATCAAATGGCATATCAAATGAAATTGCATTGTTTGATTGATCAAATTTGAAGTTATCAACATGATCATAGTATGTTTTTACAATAACTGGAACCTCAGCGTTTGCAGTTTGTAAAAAAAAGTCTTGTTCTTGTGCAACACTAACAAAAGTGTCATAGCTTAGTAATTGAGCAAGTACAGTTCTTGGGCTAGTAGCAGCTTCAATATCAACTGTAATCTTATACAATCCACCTTTGACAAATATTGGACCCGTAATTGTTGGTCTTCCACAAATGTCTAAATTATCATCAGTACATGCTGCCCCTTGAACAAATAGAGCACCTGGAGCACTAGCATGTTCAGAACCGTAATAAGTTGTACAGTCCTTGAGGTTAATTTCATCACAGACAGATTTTGGTGTAAGTTTAACATCTAATCTTCCATCTGGATCATAAAACAAGTTTCTAGCTAAAAGTTCACCAGCTTGCCAAACTTCTATTCTGTATGTCACTTTGTCAAGATTCTCATCAGTTAATGTATCAAAGAAACGTATTTGCATATTTGCAGAATCAATTTCCCCCACTGTAATATCAGATGGGCTCAATTGTGTTCGTACAGTTACTTCCATATCACCAAAGGATATAGGTGGTGCTTGATCACCACCAAGGCCATGTCCAAATGCATCTGGAAGAACAGTAGAAACTGTGAAAATACCAATAATTGTAATGAATAATGCAAACTTCTGGTACAACTATGAAATTATAGTTAATTCCATATTTAAAGCTGGTATAGAATTTCTATGCGTGATAATTTTTTTTTGGGAAACAAAGTACAACTTTTATTCATCATACTAAAACATGAATTATGAAATTTCTATTTGTGTTATTACTTGTTCCGCTTTTAATAATTCCAGCATATGCTGAATCTCAAACTTTACCAACTGAAAAAGGTACACTAGATGTAAAATTAACATATGATCCAATCCAATCAAACATTCTAAACAAAATAAGTATTGATTTTATCAATCCTCAGACACAGAAGATACAAATTCATATTGACTATTCAGTTGCAGTTTCAAAAGATGGTGAAACTGTTTTTGGGCCAACTAACCTTATTCACACATCTGAAGGTTCTGTAAAAATCCCAATTGAATTTAATCTTGGTGAAGGGGCATATTCAATGGATGTTAAAGTGGAGGGAATTTTATTTAATCCAATTCCACCAGAGACAGCTTCTTTTGATATTATAGTAGGTGAGGCTAATGCTCAACCTATCACACCGCCTGATAATGAAGAAGGAGGAGGGTGTCTAATTGCTACTGCAACATTTGGCTCAGAGTTAGCACCACAAGTACAACAATTAAGAGAACTTAGAGATAATACCATTTTATCAACAGAGTCAGGAACTTCATTTATGACTGGATTTAACCAATTCTATTATTCATTTTCACCAGCAGTAGCTGATTTGGAAAGAGAATCACCAATATTCAAAGAAGCTATGAAACTAACACTAACTCCAATGTTATCATCATTGTCTTTGCTGAATCATGTGAATATTGATTCAGAAGAAGAGATGCTAGGATATGGAATTAGTTTGATTGTTCTAAATATTGGAATGTATGTTGGAATTCCTGCATTTGGAATTCTAAAGTTGTACCAGTTTAAAAGAGACTAGTTCTATTTATGGAAATTCTAGTGAGGTTTTTATGTATGCATACAAATAATTTGTACAATGAAGACTAAAGCAATTTGCTCTTTCTTCGTACTATTTGCTATTGCAGCTGTAATGGTTTCATCAACCCCAGCTGCTTTTGCAGATCATTCAGAAGTTACAATCACTCCAGATCCAGGTTCCGGAGATCCTACTGATGACTGTATAGATGTTGAACACGGATGTTACATTCCAGGAACTGCAACAGTTGATGTTGGGGGAAAGGTAATTTTCACAAATGATGATTCTAAATCACACACATTCACAGCAGGAACTGCAGGTGATGGTCCAACTAAGGTATTTGGTATGGATTTGTTACCACCAGGAGATTCATTTGAATGGACTCCAGATACAGCAGGTGAATATCCATACTTTTGTATGATTCATCCTTGGATGGATGGTTTGATCATAGTACAAGAAGCAGAAGCTGCAGAAGAAGAACATATGGAAGAAACTCCTGAGGTAGTGGAAGAAACTCCTGAGGTAGTGGAAGAAACTCCTGAGGTAGTGGAAGAAACTCCTGAGGTAGTGGAAGAAGTGCCAGTTCCAACAGCAGATGGTGAAGGAGGCGGATGTCTAATTGCTACTGCAACATTTGGCTCAGAGTTAGC
>JBHHVF010000047.1:0-7440 GCA_046754145.1 Candidatus Nitrosopumilus sp. | reverse complement strand
GATTCTCTCACTTTCTTAGAACAGCTTACAACTCTTTAAGTAAAGCACTTGAAGGGGACGATAGAGAAGTTTTCATCACAGTAAGAGAGTTTCAAAAATATCTAAAAGAAAATTTAGAGAAAGTCGGATTAAAAGAAGAATTCCTCTCAAGATATCTTAATGAGGGATTCTCAGGAGGAGAAAAGAAACGTGCAGAAGTTTTGCAAATGGCAGTGTTGAAACCAAAAATTTCAATTTTAGATGAACCAGATTCTGGTTTAGATATTGATGCAGTTCAAGCAGTAGCAAAAGCAATCAGTCAAGTCTCTGGCAAAGAGGCAACAACAATTATCATTACTCACTATGCTAGAATTCTAAAATTCTTAGATAAACTAGACTTTGTCCATGTATTTGCACAAGGTAAAGTTTTGAAGACAGGTGATGCAGCCCTTGCAGATAAACTAGAAGCAGAGGGTTATGATTGGGTCTTAGAGCAAACAGTATAACGAAATTTAAACAGAACATTTTTTCTAAAAACTATTGATTTACAAAGTTAAAGTGGAATTTTCTAAAGAGTTTCTAGAAATAAAAGAAGACCAAATCAACATTGGAATAAAATCAAAGCCACTCAAAGGAGAAGCAAATAAAGAAATCATCAAGAAATTAGCAAAACATTTTGGAGTATCAACTACACTTGTTCAGATAAAATCAGGTCACAAATCACGAGAGAAAATTATAGAGATTCTACAATAGAAAATCTAGTTTTTGTTTAAATAGGGTTTCCAAATTGGAGAAAACATGTCAGAAGAAAATGATCAATATTATTTCAGTTTCTCATTTTTCAAGATTGATCCTAAATGGAGATGGATGGCAGATTTAGCCAAAGAAGAATCTGCAAAAGAAGTAGAAAATATTTTGAACAATACAGGAATTATGTACAGATCATATTCAAACCTAGGACTAAGAGATGATACAGATTTTCTCTTATGGTTTGCAGCAAAATCGGTAGCAGAGATTCAAAGTGCAATAGAAAAATTGTACAAAACTGTATTTGGAAAATACATCATTCCTTCAAGGACATATGTATCATGTACAAGACCATCAATTTACGTAAAAGAACCAAGTAGAGAACATGGATTCATTACAGGAAAAGAGCCAAAAAAACATGTAATTGTATATCCATTTACAAAGACAAGAGAATGGTATCTCCTACCAAAAGACAAACGTCAAGTAATAATGGATGAGCATATAGAAGTCAGCAAGAAATACCCACAAGTGATTCTAAACACAACATATTCTTTTGGAATTCATGATGAAGATTTCATGTTGGCATTTGAAGTGGACGACATTAGAGACTTTCAAGATCTCATAATGGATTTACGAGAAACAGAAGTTTCATCATATGTTAAAAACGATATTCCAATGATTGTGTGTGTCAAAAAGGATATTTTGCCTCTAATTACTAGCCTAGGTTAGATTTTTACAAACAAATCCAAAAAAAGCAATATTCAGGTTTGCAAATCTTGGATAAACATAAATGATGAAATCTTAAATTTGGAGATATAAAATTGAATTACAATAAACTAGGAAAAACAGATATCAAAATATCAGAGGTAGGATTTGGTACATGGGCACTTGCTCTTGATTGGTGGGGCAAGAAGATCGAAGAAGATGAGGCAAAAAGAATGCTCAAAAAAGCATACGATGTTGGAATTAATTTCTTTGAGACAGGAGACTTGTATGGTAAAGGAAAAAGTGAGAGACTGATTGGTGAAGTTTTCAAAGATATGAGAGATGAGATCGTTATTTCTACAAAATATGGTTATGATTTTAGTGAAGTGGAACAAATTGGACACACTGAGCTTCCACAGAGATTTGATGAAGATTTTACAAGAATGGCATTAAGAAACAGTTTGGAGAGATTACAAACTGATCATGTAGACATGTATGGTTTACATAATCCAAAACTAAAAAACATCAGAGATGATTCAATATTCAATGTGCTTGATAGTTTTGTCGCAGATGGTTCCATCAAAACATACCAAGTTGCATTAGGTCCTGCAATTGGTTGGACACAAGAAGGTCTTGAAGCAATGGAGAGACCAAATGTCAGTGCAGTTCAAACAGTTTACAACATCTTAGAACAGACTCCAGGAAATGAACTAATGAGAAGAGCTGTAGAAAAAGATGTGGGAATTTTAGTTAGAGTTCCAGAAGCATCAGGAATTCTAACAGGAAAAGTGAATGCAGACACAAAGTTTGATGATAATGATCACAGAGCAGTAAGAAAACGAGAATGGCTAAAAGCATCATTAGAAAAAGTCGAACAAATTAAACCAATTGCAGCAAGATATGGATTAAACATAACAGAGTTTGCAATGAAGTTTATGATGACAAAGAAAGGATTTGCATCAGTACTTCCAACAATGCTCAGTGAAGAAGAAGTTATCAATTATGCTGAAATGGCAGATGGAAAATACATCTCAGATGCAGATATGAAAGAGGTTGATGAGTTGTACAATACTTGGCCTTCTTATGAATTAAAAGCAACACCTCAAGCAAATTAATTCACAGATGGATACTCCAATAGACACACACAAAACACTAGAAGTTATTGAAAGAATGAAGCTTGCCAAAATTGGTGAGTATGATAAATGGGAAGTAATTATTAAAAAAATCAAAAATGAACAACCACTAAATCCTGCTGAACTTGAATACTATACAAATTTGACAAGAATTTACAAAGATTCTAGTATTACTAGTAGAAGTAAGGTATATCACACAAAACTATCAGAACATGATGAAAAACCACCATGCAAAGTATGTGGGGAAAATTCCCTATACTATTGTAACATGAATGATCATTATTTTTGTACAGTTCATGTCGTAGGACATGATGAAAATGAACTCTAAGAGACAGGAATTGTTTCTTCTAAAGTAAAGGAATTTTCTACGAAATATTCAACTCGTGTTTTTTTGAATTCACGAGAGCTAAAGAGAATTTTGTAATCATCAACGTGTATTTGATCTTGAATTGTTTTTGCCATCTCGTTTGCCTCATCATGACTCTTGCAGTGAATCATTGAAAAAACATTGTATGGCCAATCAGCATATGTAGGTCTCTCATAGCAGTGACTAACCTGAGGAAATGATCCCAATGTTTCTCCAACTTTGGAGATTCTATCTTCAGGAACCTTCCACACTATCATACCATTTGCGGTAAATCCAACTTGTCTATGTCTTAAGATAGCTGCAAATCGTCTCATTACTCCAATGTCTTCATAATATTTCATTTTTTCAAATAATTCATTTTCAGTAATTCCAAGATTGTTTGCAGCCTTTACAAATGGCTCATCAATAATTTCCATGTCTTTTTGCAATTCACGAATAAAGTCTTTGTCTTGTTCTGTAGGTTCAAATTTTATATTTTTAATCTCTTTTTTTTCTTCTGTTGGTGCAACATCATGTTTCTTTTCATCTACCATGTCAAGTTTTACACCAATCTTGAATAGTTGTAATGTAGGAAGCATTCTTACTTTTTTAATTCCTTTAAGAACATTGAACTTCTCAAGTTCTTCTTTTAAATCTGAACCAGGAGGAACAGCTAATGTAAACCAAAGATTAAACTCATGATCACGTTCATAATTATGACTAACACCAGGATGACGGTTAATTTGACTTGCAACATATTCTAGTTTATCATGTTCAATCTCCATTGCCACTAATGAACTAGTATAACCAAGTTTCCTTGTATCAAAAATTGCACTTAGTTGTCTTAGTACCCCGACTTCTTTGAGTTGATTTAGACGTTCTTTGATAATTTCTGGAGTTGTATCAAATTTTTTAGCAATAGTATCAAAAGGTCTTGTTACAAGAGGAAATGTCCATTGAATTTCATTGAGCAGTTCCTTATCAGATTCGTCCATAGAAGTCAACAAGTCAGTAACTTTCCTATTCAATTAAAAATGTAGCTAGGATTTTACGCATTGATTTTCAATACATAAATAGAAACCGAAGTCCCTTTGATCGATGATAGTTGATCTAAACCTTCATGATAAAACAATAATTGTCATTGGTGGTGGAAGTGAGGCACAAAAAAGAATCAATTCTCTGTTAAAGCAAGGTTGTGAGATCATAGTGATCAGTGATTCAGTTAACGCACAAATTAACAAATTAGTAAAAGCAAAAAAAATTAAATTAAAAAAACAAAAAATTCAGGATACAAAATTTATTTCAAAATTCAAACCATACATGGTCATTACAACTACTAGTGACAAAAATCTCAATCAAAAAATTATCAATAGTGCAAAAAAAAGTAAGATTATTGCATATAGTTCAGATAATCCCGAAGACAGTGACTTTGCAAATCCTGCAGTAATTGATTTTGAGAATATGATTCAAATTGCAATTTTTACAGGTGGTCGTAGTCCAGCAATGTCAAAGAAAATTAGAAGCCAATCAGAGAAAATATTCAAAAAGATCATCACAAAAGAAGACATTGCTCAGATCAAGATTCAAGAGATCGTAAGAAAACTAGCAAAAGAAAGTATTCCCAATCAGACGCAAAGAAAAGAGTATCTTCATAGTATCATGGTTGACAATGAGATTGATCAGTTAATAAAAGACGGTCAGATAAAAAAAGCTGAAAAGCTGGCAATCAAAATATTGAGGGATTGGAAATGAATCAAAACATAATCAATGCACGTGTAACTTTTCGTAATTCACCAATTCATATTCTTGAGCAATTTACAATAAAAGACATTGAAAGTGCATATGAGCAATTCAAAAAGCATTCAGAACTAGATGAATGTGTAATTATTCAAACATGTAACAGAATCGAGTTATTTGGAAAATCAAAAACACATGATTCAGACAAAATCAAAAAAACATGGGCATCGCTAACTGGACTTGAAGAAGATGCATTTAATGAAAACATAGAGTTTGTTGAAAACCAAGAGGCACTACATCATCTATTAAAATTAACATCAGGATTAGACTCGATGGTATTAGGAGAAGAGCAGATTTTAGGTCAGATAAAGAAGTCCATTACTTCTGCTAGAGAGATAAAAGCATCAGGTCAGCATCTCAACACATTATTTGATAAGGCAATTAGAATTGGAACTAGAATTAGAAATTCTAGCGGAATTGGCAAAGGTGGAATTTCAGTTGGTTCCATGGCAGTAAAGCTTGCAGAAGAAAACATTGATGAATTAAAAACAAGGAAAATTTTGTTGATTGGAACTGGAGAAGTATCTACCCTTGTTGCAAAGTCATTACAAAGAAGAGGATATGCTTTTGATGTTACAAGTAGAACTATTGGACGTTCACAAGCATTTTGTGAGACAATGGGTGGAACCCCAATCAAATTTGAAGAAGTGCTTTCAGGATTTGAAAATTATGATTTATTGTTTGTGGCAACAACTGCACCATATTTTCTAGTAACACATGAAAGAATCAAAGAATCCATGAAAGGTAATAGCAAAGGAATGATGATTTTGGATTTATCAAATCCAAGAACAGTAGACGAAAAAGTTGCAACTATTGGAGGTATAAAATTGATGAATCTAGACCAGATTGCAGAGATGGTTGAAAAGAACATGAATGCGCGATTAAACAAGGTAAAAACCATTGAAAATATAATTAACGAGGAAGTATCTGTATTAGAAGCCTCAATGAAAAGACTGGAAGCAGAACCACTTGTAAAAGATGTATTCAAGAACATAGAGAATCTAAGAGAAAAAGAATTACAAAAAGCACTTCAAATGTTAGGGGAACAAGATGAAGAAAAGATCAAAATTATTGACGAATTAACAAAGGCAGTTGTTGAAAGTATTGTCTCAACTCCAATGAACAATATCAGAAAGGCATCAGAGCAAGGCAAGCCTGATGTAGTGGAGTTAGCAAGCAAACTCTTTGACTATAAAAAACAGAACCAGGCAGACTAGGATTATATTTTACCCAGAGAGAATTTCTAACATGTCATTTCCTTCCAAGCGTCTTCGTAGACTGAGAACATCTGACAAAATGAGAGAGTTAGTTCAACAGACCACACTTTCTCCGAAAGATTTCATTTGTCCAGTATTTGTTCAAGAAGATCTGAAGACCAGAGTTAAAGTAGAATCAATGTCAGAAATTGAGCGACTTCCAATAGATGACATTAATGATGAGGTAGGAACCATTAGTGATTTAGGAATCCCTGCAATCATGCTTTTTGGAATTCCAACTCAAAAAGATGAAGCAGGATCTGCTGCATTTGATGATAATGGAATTGTACAAAGAGCAGTTTCTCAGATCAGAGAAAATTTTGGTGACAAAATTGTGATAATGACAGATGCTTGTCTATGTCAGTTTACATCTACTGGACATTGTGGAATTGTTCAAGGAAATAAAATTGATAATGATACCAGTCTTGATACATTGGCAAAGATTGCAGTCAGTCAAGCAAAAGCAGGAGTTGATACTGTATCACCATCTGCAATGATGGATGGACAGGTTGCTGCAATTAGAAAGGCACTTGATGATGAAGGATTCAAAGATGTTTCAATAATGTCACATTCAGCTAAACATCGTTCAAACTTTTATGCACCATTTAGGGATGCTGCAGAATGTGCACCAAAATTTGGTGACAGAAAGACATACCAAGTTCCATATACAAATGCTAGAGAAGCAATGATGGAAGTTCAAGCAGACATCAATGAAGGAGTAGATATTGTAATGATAAAGCCAGCACTATCTTACTTGGATTTAATTGCAGAAACAAGAAGAAGGTTTGATATTCCAGTTTCTGCATACAGTGTTTCTGGGGAATATGCATTGGTAAAAGCAGCTTCGCAACAAGGTTATGTAAATGAAAAAGACATTACAGAAGAAATTCTATACTCAATTAAAAGAGCAGGAGCAGACATGATAGTAACATATTTTGCAAAATCAGCTTCAAAATTTCTCCAAGAATCATGAGAGACGACGAGCGCTTTGAGATTCAAAGAGCATTTGACTTATTGCCACATATTGTAGGCTCAAGTTGGGCAGCAGTTTGGTTTCGAATGAAGGGAATCAAAAAACCCACAAGAGAAGAATATCGAGAAAAAACACTCGAATATCTAAAGATGATAGAACCAGTCTTTGATTCTTATCCTAAAGATGAGGAATTTACAGATATTATCAAATACATTGAATTCAGAAAAAATGAAGAATATGAGAAGATAAAATCAGGCCAAAACAAAGAGATTGAAACAAGATACGATAGATATGTTGACTATGGCTAAAGTTCCTGTTTTAGTTGTTTTAGATAATCCTTAAGAATTCTTGTTCTCTTCTTTGCCTCAATTTTTCCAGATTTTGTATTCATTAATGATTCTAGTTTGAGTAATTTTTGAAAGAAATGATCAACTGTCCAGGTTTTATCATCAGGAGTTCTATTTTTACAAAAAGGATCATCAAGATTGTAAAATGGTCGCTTTA
>JBHHVF010000046.1:0-7536 GCA_046754145.1 Candidatus Nitrosopumilus sp. | reverse complement strand
TTTCTATCATCATAGTTTCTATCATCATAGTTTCTATCATCATAGTTTCTATCATCATAGTTTCTATCATAACTTTGATCTAATGCCATTTGTTGCTTTTCAAACTCGTACTCTAAATCCATTCTTCTCTGATCAAACTCTTTTTCTAGAATCATTCTTTGATTATCAAATTCACGATACATCTCATCGTCTGATGAATAATCCACAGAATTCATCTCTTGGCGTATTTGTTCCTCTAGTATTCTTCGTTGTTTTTCAAATTTTTCAAATATCTCATCAAACATCTGGCGAGTCTGCTCTTCTGTAAGATCATAACTTTGAGAAATCTCTTGCTCCA
Source organism: Candidatus Nitrosopumilus sp. (assembly GCA_046754145.1). Classification (GTDB taxonomy): domain Archaea; phylum Thermoproteota; class Nitrososphaeria; order Nitrososphaerales; family Nitrosopumilaceae; genus Nitrosopumilus. Next base: position 7,199 of record JBHHVF010000046.1, on the reverse strand, counting down.
AGTCCTCTAGTGCACGGTCTTGCTCATAATCTATTTCTTGAAATTTAATATCATATTGATACTCTAAATCCATTCTTTCTTTGTCTGCCTGATAGTCTTTGTCTATTCTTTTTTCTTCAAACTCTCTTTCCAGTTGGAAGAATTTTTCATCAAACTCTTTTTCTAGTGCATGAAATTTTTCTCTAAATTCTTCATCAAGTGCTCTAAAATCATCAGAATACCCAAAAGCCAATACTGGAGAACCAATCATGATTACTGCAAGCAATTCAAACAGTATGCTAGATGTTGAATTTTTCATAATCATATAAGCTAAAAATTGATTTTAAGGCCATGCGTGTATTATGTAATTACAGCTAGATTATCTATGCTCAGATATTCAAATCTTGGTAATAGTAGTCTCAATGATTCTAGCTATTTAGTTACCAAATTTTTCAAATTTGACTAGGGTATAGTTACAAAAATTATTTTTTATCTGTTTTCAGTGTTTCAAGAATTTCGTTGTTGTTTTTTATCCAGGTTTTAAGATATGCAAAGAACAGATTCTCCAAATCATCAACTAGTCCTTCTAGTCTAGGGTCTAGGCGAATCTCTTCGAGTTGCTCATCAAGATTTTCTAGAATTACTTTTAATCCTTGATTAGATGTCTCTAGCTTCTTAATTGCCTCATCTACACCCATGAGTACTATACCACACTGTAGATAATAAATATGATAATATGATAATATTCCCAAAACTGGGAAGTTAGAATTTATTCTCAAAGACAATCTCAGATAAGGGTAATTGTCCTCCTCTAGCAGAAGCATCTTTTGATTTTTTTCCAACTACTACCATCATAGAGATGATATGATCATCAGGAAGATTGATCAATTTCCCAACAGCAGGATAATCAAAGCCTTTCATGGGACATGTATCGTATCCCATAGATTTTGCTGCAAGCATAATAGTTTGAGCTGCCATTCCACAAGAACGCATTGCTTCATCTCGTTGTTGCTCAGATTTATCACTGTAGGAGTTTCTAATGGAATTTACCAAAGAGTTACGGGACTCTTCAGGAAGACTCATCCAGTATCTTTCAGGGGATTTATCCCAAGAGTTCAAGTCAGCACACAAAACAATCACTAAAGATGCTTCTGATACTTGTGGCTGACCATGTGATAACTCAGATAGTTTGTCTTTGATGGATTGATCAGTTACAATAACAAATCTCCAATTTTGAATGTTGTACGATGTGGGAGATAAAATTGCCAATTCTAAAAGAGAATTAATCTCGTCTTTGCTCATTTTATGATTTTTATCAAAACGCTTGATAGATCGTCTGCTCTTAATTGCTTCAGATGTATCCATAATTCATTGCAAAACATTACCAAATTTAATTTAATAAAAAGGGATGAGCTTAAGATCAACACCCAATGGGTACCGTTGATGACAGCTCCTCGCTTAAGATCAGCAACTAGAGTTGTCTGATGACAGCGATTGTCTTAAGGTCTGAAACGTTAGTAATCAGACGACAGGCTACCTTTTCAAAAAAACTATTCAATTTTGATATTTAACTAACACTACTTTTTCCTACTAATGAAATATCATCAAAGATTGAATAGTCAAATTTTCAGATAGTGTATTTATTAGGCGATACTGGATCGCAAAACATCTTGAAGATAGCTGTAATGGGAATGGGAGTAGCAGGATCGTATCTCATGGCTAGATTGAAGGATTCTGAGCATGAAGTTGTAGGGTATGAGAGAATGCCACAAGAAAGACATGACTCTATTTGTGCATGGGGAACAATCAAACCAGTTCTAAGTGAGTTTTGCAAAAAGACTGGCAGAAACTTTGATGACTTTTTAATTCATGATGGTAAAAACATGCATGTCACAATGAATAATGATGTAAAGTTCGATATTGGACTCAAAGGATTATGTACATATGATAAACTGGGACTAATCAAAGATTTCATTAAAGATTCAAAGGTAATTTACGGTGAAGCACCAAAGTTAGAAGAGTTAGAAAAAGAGTATGATATGATAGTTGATTGTACTGGTTTTCATAGAATGTATCTACCAAAGTTGCAAGAAGATTTTTTCTTACCAACATACGAGTATAAAGTAGAATACGAAAATGGTGTTCCCTATGATGATTTTTACATTGAACCATTTCCTGGAATGTCTGGATATTTCTGGTATTTCCCACTAGGTGAGAAATGGGCACATATTGGTGCTGGCGATTACAACAAAAATCATATCAAAAAGACTGATGAGTTCTTGAAAAAACATGGTGGAAAAGTAATTCAAACTAAAGGACGTCCAATTAGATTAGCAACTCCTGATAGATGCAAACCATACTATTCAGGAAAAGTAGTCGGAGTTGGAGAATCAATTGGAACAGTTTATGCATTGTTAGGTGAAGGAATTATTCCATCAATGCAATGTGTAGAAATATTCCTAGAGAACATGCATGATTTCAAAGCTTATGAAAAAGCAGTTGAGAAACACTACAAAGTATATGCCAAGGTGTTTAATTTTGTTAGGGCAAAAATTCACAAGGACTTTAATTTCTTCAAAGCATTACCTGACTTTATTGCAATATTTCGTTACATGAAGAAAAATGAAGATAGATTTGGAATGGATATCAAGATAGGCGACTTGATGAAAGTAGCTAAAGCTTAGAAAACTCTTATCTAAATCATAATTTCATACATTTGTAATGGATTTTTTAGTTTTAGAAATTCCAAGCTCGTTTGATTACATTGGAATAGGTTTAGGAACTATAGGATTAGTAATAGGAGGATTTGGTTTAGCAACTGCTTTAATTTTTAGAAAAAGAGACGAGAGCAGAAGAATTGAAAAAGAAAAGGACTATCTAGTGAAAAGAGAGAGATGCGGAAAACTACTAATCAAGGCACATAACGATCCAAAAACACCACAAGGATATCGTACGATTCAATGGTTACGATTAGATACTGGTATGTCAGATTTAGAATTCTACGATTTCTATAATGAGTTTAGAGAACTTTGTTTAAGAGATGAAAGGAGTAAAGATAAACAAATCATAATAAAAATCAAAGATGAAAAACTAGGAGAATTTGAAGGAAAACTTGCAAAAAAACCTAACCAAAAGTAACTGAACCAAATCCTTCTCTATTAGTTCTATTTGATGCCATATTGTAATCGTAAATAATTTTTGAATACTCTTTGAACTCTTCTTTCATAGGATCTAGATTCTCTGCCAAGTAAAATCCAGGACAGTCACCTGTAAACTGGTACGTTGCATGCACACGTGCAGTTCCCTTTTCATTTTCAAGCCATGATGAAAATGGATAAAGATAGCAAACTCCAGGTCGGTCTGGATGCATGCTACAGCCTCCTTCTTTATCTAAGAATCTACAAGAGATGTGAGTTCCATCATCTGCTTCTGTTTCATCTTTTTTTCGTTTTAGATTAATTGTAGTCATTGTTGTCATTTGCCCTGAAGGTCCTGGTTCAGAATACGTTACAGTAAGTGTTTCATTTTTTACAAACTCTGAAGGCTTTTGATATTTCAAACCTTTTCCTATAGTAATCAAGTCATCTGAAGTCAATGGAAGTCTTCCTTGTCTATCACAACAGTTGTGACAGTCAGGCCAGAAACATTTCCATAAAATATATTTTTTTTCAGATTGCAGATATGGTACATGAAAGACTACATCTTTTACTTTAAGGGGATAATCAGATACATCTGTAATTTTTCCTAGCATGAAATTTCTTAGTATTGGGTCTACATCCCAGTCTTTTTGTAACAAATCAAGTGACTCTTTAATTTCTGCCTGAGACAATCAAGTTATAACATGATTTGCAGATGTTATTAATGTTGAGTGAAAAAGGAAAGTATGCCTCAGCTACTGAAAACAGGAGGTTTGTATGGAGTGAAGTAATCTGGCCATTAATTTTAGAAATTAATGATGTTGTATTTACACTAAAACAATTTCAAAATAAACGTGATAGAGTTTGTCAAGAAAAAAACATTTCAATTAACATTCCATCAAGGGGTCTTGCATCATTACAACAAAAAGGAATTATACTCAAAGAAGGAGATCTTTATTCCATTCATTACAAATTAATTCCATACATGAGACTAAAAGCTGATTGTGATTATGCAACTGTTATTCATGAAGTCAGACAAAAATAATTACAACAAATGAATATATTCTAAAACATCAAAATTTTGTCAAGTAGCCCGATAGTCTAGTGGTCAAGGATTCTGCCCTCTGGATCTCAAGAGTGGATAGGCGGAGACGGCAGTTCGAATCTGCCTCGGGCTACTGAAAAATTTCTATCTTGATGCTTGTGCTATTCGTTCTAGCTCATTCTTTTTCTTTACAGAAGGAGCATTTGGATCATTGCCTGCTGCAAGTATGAGTTGTTCTGCCATGTGTTCTTCAATTGGTTTTGGATTAGAAAATGTTGCCTCTTTGATGGCATCAGAGATGAATTTTAGTGCCAAGTCAACTCGTCTAATTGGAGCAACATCAACTGATACATGGTATACTGTACCACCATAAACAATTCTAGTAGTGTCTTCGTTTGGAGCAGAAAATTCTACTGCTCTAACTAAAACTTCAACTGGGTTTTGTCCAGTTTTTAATGCAATAATATCAAATGCAGTCTTTACAGTATTGAGAAGTTTGGTCTTTTTACCAGTCATTCTTCCTGTGTTTTTTGCATATTTCTTTCCAAAGTGCATTGTCTTGTTGATTAATCTCTCTACAATGTTAACATCGGCTTTGTTGAATCTTTTTAGTGCTGAACGGCCATAGGTGTAGGGTAGAATTTGTTTTCTCAGGGAGATTGCAGTCTTTAATCCAGGATCTTTTACCTCAATGTCTGATAAATCCCATTTTCTAAATAATAACAAATTCTTTGTTTGTGCCATTTCTATCTCCTTGGTTTCTCTTTCTTACCTATTACTAGTTCATGAAGTGATGTACCATTAACTTTGAAAACTTTGAATCTAACTCCAGGAATATCTCCCATTGCACCACCTTGTGTTGCACCCATACCTTGAACGTGTACCTCATCGTGTTCATCAATGAAATTCATTGCACCGTCTCGTGGCAAAAATGCTGTGACAGTCTTACCGTTTTTAATTAATTGAACTCTAACACATTTTCTAATAGCAGAGTTTGGTTGTTTTGCTGCAATACCTACTTTTTCTAAAACAATACCTCGTCCTTGAGGTGCACCTCCAAGAGGATCTGCTTTTTTATCAATACCAAGTTTTCTTCTTTTGTAAGTAGAGATTGCCCATCTCTGTTTCTTTTTCTTAGTGTTTAAAACTCGACCAGCAAATAATCCAAGGGGTGATTTTCTTGTCATTCTTACATCTCCATTGTTGCTTTTTCTGGACTGTTAATCAGTACATGTGTGATATTGAAATATCGTTTTGCAAGGAGTCTTGCTTTCTCAGCGTTTCTACCTTCTCTTCCAACAACGATTCCTTTCTTTCTTGGGTCTACCATAACAATTGCCTGTTTTGACCCATCTGGTCGTGTATTTATTTTTACTTCAGAAACTAGTTTTGAATTAAGTAAACTAGCCAAAAATTTTGCTGGATCTTCATCAAATTCGACTAATTCGACATTTCGCTTTACAATATTTTGCAATGATTTGATATGAGTACCGCCTTTACCAATTGCTAGACCCATTTTACCAGAATTAACTACAAAAATTACTCTATCTTGTTTTTCATCTTCAATACAATCACGTGCAGTTGCACCTGTAACATTTTGGAAAAGAGACATCATACGCATTTGATCAGTTGTTAATTTGATTGATTGTGTCATTAGAATTCCTTTTTATCTCCGAACAAAAAATGTCTCATTTAAACTTTCATAAAATAAAATGTAACTATTCATTTTTTTCCTCAGCTTCTGTATCTTTTAAAATTGATTTTATGTTTGCATCAGTTATTGATGTGAACGAAATTGTTGAAATTCTAAATTGTAAGCCGCACAATCGACCTAATGCGACTGATGTTCCTTGAAAGTTTACTAATGGTATTTTTTCTTTTTTTGCATCTGATTCAATTTTCTCAAACATTTCTTTTTCTACTGATTGAGACAATACAACTAGCTTGGAATTTTTTACAGAGTTTAAAACTTGTTTAGTGCCCATTGTTAACTTATCTTCTTTGAGGGCATCTTTCAATGATTTTTCAAGTATCTTACTCATGTTTTACCTTATGACGATCGTCTTGTCAGGGCTTTATAGGTTTATTGAAAAATTACGCAGGGTTAAAAGCAAAAAATCAATTTAAGAAACTAAATAGAGAACCTAAAGAAGAAAATGCAAGACTTACTTCTTCAAAAAAATTAGTTGGTTTTTGTTTTTCATGATTAGTTGAATTGATTGTTTCAGGTAAAGATGATTCTGGATAAATGATATTGTAGGTATTAGATTTTAAAGATCTATCGTTTATGTTATGAGAATTACTAGACTGTGATAATGCAATTTCAAGATTTTTACTGGCAGTAATGTAATTTGGATTTTCCTCTAGAATTTCATTATACAGTAAAATTGCGTCACCAGAATTTCCTAGATTTGCAAGAGCATTTGCCTTGTTATTTTTAGCAGGTAAAAAATGAGGATCAATATCGATGGCTTGATCATAGTACACTATTGCTTCAGAAAAATATCCTAATTTTCCCAAAGTAGAACCTTTGTTTACAAGGATTTCTACATCATTAGGATTACCAATTAATGATTCATTAAAAAAATTCAAAGAACTGTCAAATTTGCATAGCCTATACAACGCAGGCCCCATTCCATCATAGTATGAAATTGTATCAGTAAAAGTACTTGAATCACATTCCAAATTAATCTGATTTAGTAATTGTCCTAATTCTATATCTTCAACAGAAAGATTATTTTGTTTTTTATTTTCAGAAATGTTTGTTTGCTGTTGTGGAATTTCTTCTACAACATCTTTTATTATTGAATTGTTTTCTGATTCTAAATCAGATTTATCTTCAATGATTGTTTCTTCAGTTGATTGAATATTTGAGGTATTAGAGACAATTTGATCATTTGATTCAATAACATCTTCTTCAATAACATCTTCTTCAATAACATCTTCTTCAATAACATCTTCTTCAATTACATCTTCTTCAATTACATCTTCTTCAATTACATCTTCAATAATTGTTGGAGGGACTTCATGGTAATCAA
>JBHHVF010000045.1:0-7749 GCA_046754145.1 Candidatus Nitrosopumilus sp. | reverse complement strand
ACTGCCCGCAAGCCATATTTCAAGAATATTCCTATTGAGTCTTTCAAGAAGCTTGATAAATGGCTAATAGTTCAATCATTCAAAATGGTTGCAATTGATACACCAGCTTCAGTGGAGAGTTTTCGAAGATTTATCATTTCAAGTACATGCAAATCTTATGCACCTAGAAGCTATTTGGAAGATTCTGAGGTATTTGCAGAAAGAGAAGAAAATTTGGGATCAATTTACGTAGAAGCAGCTGATAAAGTAACCTTAAAAAAAATTCGAGACATTACATTTGTAAATGCAAGAGATATTCTTGGAATAATTTATAATTCAAAAAGTGGAAATACATCCCTAAAATGGCGCCAGATAAGACAAAACAATGGCAAAGTGTCAGGAGAAGCTTCTGCAAACTCTCTTACAAATCTAGCCGAATCAGGAGTTCTTACTTTAGATTGGGTTGAAAACTATCTAAAGAAAAAATCTGAAGAAACAAAGACTAGTGAAGTTACAAGCTAAACTCTTTTCTTTTTGTATACTAGAATTATATCATGATTACAAAGATTATTGATGAGAATTCAATTTCTGTTATTCCAGAAGATTCTGATGATCTTTTGAATCTACGTCGTATAATTAAAGAAGACGATAAAGTGATTGGGGACACAACAAGAGTTCTAAAACAAGATAAGGATTTTTCAAGACCTGACAAAGGTGAAAGAATTAAGGTTAGAATTGCATTAACAGTAGAGAAAATTTCACTTGATGATGTCTTAGATAAATTAAGAATTGGTGGAACAATTTCTGAATCAAGTAACGAATCAGTACCTCATGGTTCACATCATTCATTTATTCTAAACATTAATGATGGAATTACAATTTCAAAGAAAAAATGGTTACCAATGCAAAAAAATCTTCTAGTATCAAGCAATAATCAGGTAGGTTTTCTACTTGTTGCAATTGATACTGGTGATTGTGGAATAGCAAGACTAAGAGGAACACATCTAGAATTTATTCCAAATATCTATTCAGGTTCTGGTGGTAAAAGATACAAGACTAATTTTAATATTGAAAAATTCTTTGAACAAGTTCAACAAGCAATATCAACTGTACTCAAAGAAGGAGATTTGATAGTAGTTTTTGGCCCTGGTGAGACCAAAAAAAGATTTGCTAATTTTATTCAAAAATCACAAAACATACAAAAATACAAAGTTCAAGTTGTTGAAGGAATTGATTCAGGTGGAGAAGATGGAATTTACACATTTACAAAATCGCAAACAATGAAGGAAATAATGTCAGATAGCAAATTAGCCAAGGTATCATCAATAATTGATGAGATAATGCTTCTTGCAAACAAGAAGAGTAGAAAATTCACTATGGGGTTTGATGAGACTTTTAATGCAAATCAAATGGGGGCAGTTGAATCTCTTGTATTTTCAGACAAAGCAATTCAAGATAATGAGCAGAAAATGATGGATTTTCTAAATGATGTTGAAGACAAAGGAGTAAAAATTTACAGTGTCGATTCATCTACAGATATTGGTTTAAGAGTTACAGGTTTAGGTGGAATAATTTCGTTATTACGATATGCAATAGGATCTTAATTGGTAGATTCTATTAACCAATTAAGATATGATTTGTTAATAGAAGTAACATCAACTTCTGCTATTTCAGGAATATCGTATGGATGAGTTTCTTTAATTTTCTTTTTAACTAGTTTCTTGTTTTTTGATGTAGTTTTGAATATAGCAAGATATTCAGATGTATTTTCTACTTTTCCATTCCAAGAGTAAATTGAAGAAATTTTTGAAATATTGACACATGCAACTATCTTATTTTTTACAAATTCATTTGCAATTTTTGTAATTGATTTTTTATTAGGATATGTTGAGATTATTACCACTGGTTTCATAGTAACCGATAAATGTACGTACTTTAAAAAATTAACAATTAGTTTGGACCTTGATTTTATTACTCAGAATGCAATAATCTATGTCTTAATGGCTTGGGTTATAGTCATAATAGTTGCAAAAGCTCTAAAACTAGAAAAATATGGTTTCGAATTAAAGGCATACAGCTTAGTATACAAAAATAAAGGAGTCAACTCAGTTTTAATAAAATTACTTGGTAGAACGAAAAGAGGAATTAGAGTTTTTGCAGATGTAAGTGTAATTGCAGGTTTTATAATGATGGGTTTTGCATTTTGGTTTTTATTAAATAATGTAACAAACTTTTATGTTGCTCAAGATGATTTTTCAGAATTAACAGTACTTATTCCAGGAGTAACATTAACATCTGGACCTGCAATCGCGTACTTTTTGCTCTCAATTCCAATTGTGTTAGTAATGCATGAAGGGGCACATGGCATAGTAGCAGCTCTAGAAAAAATAAAAATAAAAACAGGAGGTTTTGCAGTATTCATTGCATTATTTGCAGGATTTGTAGAACCAGATGAAGAAGAATTTGACAAAGCAAAAAAGATTTCAAAATTAAGAGTAATTGGAGCAGGGGCTACATCTAATGTAATATTTGCATTTGTTTTAGGGGCTATTTTGTTAACAAATCCATTTTTTGCAATGGTATTACCTGAACCATTACTGAGTACATTTTATGACTTACCAGAAGGAGTTTTGATACTTTCAATAATAGAAAACTCTGGAGCTGAAAAAGCAGGATTACAAGCAAATGATATCATTACTTCAATTAATGGAATACCGATTTTTAGTCCAGTTGATTTTCCCAGTTTGAATCCTGGGGAAACAGCAAGTGTTGAAGTACTTAGAGATGGCCAACCATTAGAATTTGGGGTAGAGATAATGCCCGCACCTGAAGATCCTGAAAGAGGATTGATAGGAATCATGAGAGACAATTCATTTGCCTACAAACCTGTAATGAATTTCATTGAATGGAATGATCCAAATGTTTCAATGTTCCTGTTATGGCTATGGATGATCTCATTTTTCATAGGAATAATCAACATGCTTCCTTTACCAATATTAGATGGAGGCAAATTCGTTCACACAATTATTGATAAAAGAATTTCAGATAAATCCGTAAATGGAGTAATGTGGGGAATTTACGCATTCACTTTTGCTTTATTTGGTCTAAACATTGCTTTATCATATGTGAAATCTGGATGGTTTACAATATAGAAAATACCTAAAGAATCATTAATGAAAAAAAACATCTAAATTTATGAAATGTGATAAATGTGAAAATGAGGCAGTCTATACTAGGAAATATTCAGGTCAACAACTATGCTCACAATGTTTCTCAAATTCTATTGTAAGAAAAACTGCTAAAACTATTTCAAAACATAATATGATTCAAAATGATGAATTAGTGGCTGTTGCAGTTTCTGGTGGAAAAGACTCTCTAGCATTACTGAAAATCATTCATGAAATGGCATCAACTCATAATTTTAGGATTAAGGCAATTACTATTGATGAAGGCATTCCAGAGTATAGGAATGAGGCATTAGAAATTGTTGAAAAATTTTGTGGGAAATTAAATGTAGAACACAAAGTATATTCTTACAAAGATCTTTTTGAATTAACTCTGGATGAAGCATTAGATTTAAGAGAAGATGAAAAGACTTCTTCATGTTCAATTTGTGGCACACTAAGAAGACGTGCAATTGATTTTGCGGCAAAAGATATTGGTGCAGATGTTATTGCAACAGGTCATAATCTAGATGATACATTACAAACATTTGTCATTAACATGCTTTCAGGAGATACAAATAAAATTGGATGGATGAACCCTGATACATCTACAAATTCTTTAAGAAAAATAAAACCATTTTGTGAGATATATGAATCTGAAATAGTATTTTATGCATTTACAAATGATATACCATTTCAATCAGAACCTTGTCCACACATGAATGAAGGAATAAGAACAGAAATTCGTGAATTTCTAAATTCATTAGAAAATCAACATAGTGGAATTAAAAATAATTTGTATCAATCAGTTCTCAAGGTATCTCAAATCGTAAAGGATTCTAATTATAAAGAAAAAACAATTTGTGAAAAGTGTGGTAATGAATGCACAGGTAATGTATGCTCAGTTTGTAATATGATTTTAAAATTAAAAGCAAACAAAACCTAATGCAAATATAACATACTTTCTTTAGGAAAAATGGTAGTAGGTAGGATCGGGGTGCCAGCCGTGCCCTTTTCTGAAACCGGCTATATGCAGAGATCAGCAACTGTTGGGTAAATCTCTAGATGGGTAATTCCCGCTTGGTGTGCGGAAATGAAATCACGCCGAGGCGGGTGGTTGCAGGACTAGAAATATCCGAAGGGATAACTTCTAAGACCGAACCATCGAAAGGGATGAGGTCCGGGAGGGAGCAATCCTAAGGTGGAGCATCCACGCTTCCTCGTCAACGTGGCGGATCTTGTACGCCTTGAAATGGGGCTATTCGTCTAGACTGGAACCAACAGAACTACTACCTTTATTATTAAAATCAAATTTGCAAAGTCGTGGAAGGAATAATCTCATTTGGAAATAAAAGAAATTATGAAGATTTTAAGAAACAAATTCCAAGTTCAGTATTACCACTTTTTAATTCGATTAGAGAATTTTGCTTCTCTTTAGGGGAAAATGTAATAGAGGATGTTAGAATGCATAGAGTAGTTTTTTGTAAATCAATTACATTCAGATGGTTTGCAGATGTAGAACCTGATAAAGATGGGGTTATCATCAAAATTCAGAAAAGCCGAAAAGAAGATGTACAAATCATTCAGATAAAAAAAGATCAGGAAATTTCAGAATTTAGCCAATTAATCAAAGAAGCATTTGAAGTAATTCATTAATACAAAACATCAAATTTTGAAAATTCACCAGCAAATTTTTCATTACGTATCTCTACATCTTCAACTCTAGCATTAGCAGGTCCACCATGAGCCCATTCGACTAGTCTGCTAACTTTTTCTTCATCTCCTTCTAAAACAGCCTCAACACGACCATCTTTGAGATTTTTTACCCATCCAAAAACATTATTTTTCTTTGCCATCACTTTTAGGGCCTGACGAAAAAATACACCTTGCACTTTACCAGTAACAAATAATCTAATTCGTTGATTTGACATTCAAGAAATATTTCAATAAGTTATTAATCAATTTTAGGTTAAAGAAATACTACTTTCTTTCTTTAATTCTAGCTCTACCAGTCTTTCTGGCGGCAATACTGCCTACCTTTGCACCAGGAGGTGCATCTCTTGAAACAGTTGAACTTTGTCCAACGTGTTGATGACGACCACCACCATGTGGGTGCACATAAGCAGCTTGAGCAACACCTCTAACAATTGGATATTTCTTTCCTTTAGCTTTAAAACTACGCCATTTGTTACCTGCACTCATAAAGTATCGTTCACTAGCTCCACCTCCGGCAAGAGTACCAATCATGGCTCTATTTTTTGGATTAAGAGTAGTAAATTTTCCAGAAGGTAGTTTAACAGTAACACCTTCATCACCATGAGAGAAAACAGTTGCATCAGTACCTGCAGATTTAACTATGGCGCCACCATCACCAAAATGTTTTTCAATATTACATACAGTGGTTCCATCAGGAATGTTTTGAACACTAATTACATTTCCTTGTTCAATTTTTGATTTTAATCCAAATTGTAAAGTTGTACCAACCTTAGTTCCTAGTACTGCTGGGATAAATGAAACAGAACCATCTTCAAATCTAACTTTAGCTAATGGTGCTTCTCTACCACGTTCATGAACTAGATCGATAATTTCACCTTCATGTTGTTCTGATAATGGAAAACGAGGATAATTTGCCTTGGAACCTACTTTTCCAGTAGATGTAGATCTAAACTGATTTCCTCCACGGCCACGTCTTCGAACTAATGGTCTCTTACCCAAGTTGATCGTTTCGTACGCAAAGAGGATTTTAAGCTTGTGATTGTTTCCTGTTAGTTTAGAAAATTACCACAAAGGTATAAAAATTAGACAGAGGGCTTTTCAGTATGAGTCAAAATGCTCTTTCTCTCAAAGTTCTTGAGGCATATACTAGAGATGTTGGAAGAGGAGTAGCAAGAATTGATTATGATTCTATGGACACCCTAAATGCCTCCACTGGTGATGTCATAGAAATTAAAGGTAAAAGAAGGACAGTTGCAAAATGTCTCCCTTTGTATCCATCTGATGAAGGTAAGGGAATTATCAGAATTGATGGACTTGGTCGAAATAACTCAGGAATTGCTATTGGAGATACAATTTCGGTGAGAAAAATAAAAGCAGTAGCTGCAGAAAAAGTAGTAGTTGCACCACTAGAGGCAATTCCTCCAATTGATGAAAGATATCTTGCAGATGCTTTAGAAAGTGTCCCTTTGATTAAAGGAGACAATGTAATGGTTCCATATTTTGGTGGACGTTTAACTTTTCAAGTTATAGGAGTAACACCTGCAGCTGATGCAGTTTTAGTTACTCAAAAAACTGTTTTCCATATTGCAGAAAAAGGAGAAACATTACGTGGTGTTCCACAAGTAACCTATGAAGATATTGGAGGTTTAACAGATGAGATTAAAAAAGTTAGAGAGATGATCGAGCTTCCATTAAGACACCCAGAAATTTTTGAAAAGTTAGGAATTGAAGCACCAAAAGGAGTCTTATTGTATGGTCCTCCTGGAACAGGAAAGACTTTACTTGCAAAAGCAGTTGCAAATGAAAGTAATGCACACTTTATCAGCATTTCAGGTCCTGAAATTATGAGTAAGTTTTATGGAGAAAGTGAAGCTAGACTAAGAGAAATTTTCAAAGAAGCAAGAGAAAAAGCTCCATCAATAATCTTTGTTGATGAAATTGATTCTATTGCACCAAAAAGAGAAGAAGTTACTGGTGAAGTTGAAAGAAGAGTTGTTTCTCAAATGTTATCATTAATGGATGGATTAGAAGCAAGAGGTAAAGTTATTGTCATTTCTGCAACCAATAGACCAAATGCAATTGATCCTGCACTCAGAAGACCAGGAAGATTTGATAGAGAAATCGAGATTAAAGTTCCAGATAAAAAAGGAAGAAAAGACATACTTTTGATTCACAGTAGAAACATGCCATTAACAGATGATGTTAACATAGACAAAATCTCAGGAGTAAGTCACGGATATGTTGGTGCAGATTTAGAGTATCTCTGTAAAGAAGGTGCAATGAAATGTTTGAGAAGATTATTGCCGATTCTTAATTTAGAAGAAGAAAAAATTCCTCCAGAGACTTTGGATAAACTAGTCGTAAATCAAGAGGACTTTACAAAAGCATTGATTGAGGTAACACCATCTGGAATGAGAGAAGTTTTCATAGAGAATCCAGATGTAAAGTGGAATCAAGTTGGAGGTTTAGATGATGTCAAACGAGAGTTACAAGAAGCTGTTGAATGGCCGATGAAGTATCCAGCTCTTTATGATAAATTAGGACATAGTATGCCAAGAGGAATTTTACTACATGGTCCAAGTGGAACAGGAAAGACTTTACTTGCAAAAGCAGTTGCTACAGAAAGTGAAGCAAACTTTGTTTCAGTAAGAGGTCCTGAACTTTTATCAAAATGGGTAGGTGAATCTGAAAGAGGAATAAGAGAGATTTTCAAAAGAGCACGCCAATCTGCACCATGTGTTGTATTCTTTGATGAAATTGATTCAATTGCACCAATTCGAGGAGCAGGAGGAGAAACAGCAGTAAGTGAAAGAGTTGTTAGTCAATTACTTACAGAATTAGATGGAATGGAAAATATGCACGGTGTAATAGTTTTAGCTGCAACAAATAG
>JBHHVF010000044.1:0-8412 GCA_046754145.1 Candidatus Nitrosopumilus sp. | reverse complement strand
AAGATACTGTAACCCCTAATGTAATAAACACAATAGAAAATCCCAATACAAACATACTACCTCTGCTCAAAACTGTAGTTTTGATTTTGAATTTGCTTTGAGTTTTTCCAGAATTTGTTATTGTCATATTCTTTGATGATAGTTCCTTTAGACTCATGCCTGTAATGAAGCTAGTATATGCAGGAATTAATGGCAAAATACAAGGAGATAGAAAACTAAGCAGTCCTGCAGAAAATGCTATTGCCAAATTAATTTGCTGAGATGTAGAAAGGCCTTCAATTTCATGATCTTCTACCAAGCCAATTGCATTTGCCAATCTAGTTTCTACATCAGTTCCTTCAACAATAGCTCCTGGCCATTTATGAATTTGATTTCCATTTTCGTCAATAATGACAGTTACTGGGGGACCAAACATTTTGAAGGTTCTAGTTGCTTGTTCTCCAGGATCGTACCAAAGTTCAGATTTCATATTCATTCTCTGAGCCATTTCAATGGCTTCAGGAGGGTTTGTGTCAATACTGATATTGATAAATCTAATTCCCTTTTCAGAAAATTCGTCATGTAGTTCATTGATGTAAGACATCTCTTCTCTGCATTCAACACACCATGTTGCCCATACATTTACAAAAAGAACTTCTCCCCGATAATCTGAGAGTTTTACAACATTTCCATTTTCGTCATATGCGCTATAATCTGCAAATTCAGATTCAGCAAAAGCTAATGGTGTTGTACTAATGAAGAAGAAAATAAGAAAAAAAGGGAAGTTTTTCACGTATCATCATTCCATGTTTTTAACATGATTTTTCCACTAGTTTCCCAGACAACTGCAGTTCTTCCATCAAAGGAATCTAACCAAGCATTATTTCCAGGTCCCAAATCTGAAATGTTTGTGACTTGCCCCTCAATAACTTGGGCATGTCTTACAGCATTGTCTTTAACAGATTTGTTGGTCCATGCAAGGTTAGGAATCCCATTAGAATCAATATCAATTACGATATTTGTTGCAGGGAACCAGAGCGGATCTTTGTTGTTTGAATCAACCAATAGAGGGTAAGTCCATGTTTTTCCTTCATTAGTTGAAGTTGCATAGTATAATCCCGGTTTGTCTCCACCCATTGTATACCATGCCGAATGAAGATTTCCATTATCATCAGTTGTGATAGTAGAAACTGCGTGAGGGCAGTTATCAATTTCAAAACCATCATCTGCAATCATAGTTGGAGGACTCCATGTTGTTCCTCCATCTTCAGATGTTGCAATAACAATGTCTCGGTAATTTGGTTCACCATAATTTCCAATGATATTTCTATATTGGACAAACATTGTTTCATCTGTTTTACACATATCAGTTGCACAGCATTGACATGCTTTGTGTTTGATGACGACACTTGGAGTGAATGTTTTTCCGCCATCATCTGAATGAGTCATCTTAACTTGAGTAGGGGCATATTGTCCGTTTTGGATACCTCTAGAATCTAGCCAAGCAACATAGATCCTTCCTGTGTCTTTATCAACAAACAGGCTCTCAAATGATTTAGAATGCAAGTTTCCAGGATTCCAACCTACTTGAGAGATGCTAGTTTGAGGATCTGCAATCAATGATTGTTGAAATGTTTTTCCGCCATCAATGGAACGTGCCACATACACATCAGTAAATCCAAACTGGAAACCTAAATCCCAAATTTTTTGACTTTTCTGAGAATGTCCATAAATTACATAGATTTCGCCATTTGGACCCATTTTCACATCTGCAGGTCTAGCATGAGGCATACTGCCTTTACCATCTTCAGAGACTAGAATTGGTTCATTCCAAGTACTGCCTCCATCAAAAGAGGTTTTCATAAAAATGGATGCCTTTCCATCTTTGATGTCACCATATGTTACGTGAATTGCGTTTTGGAAGGAATCAATTGCTACACCAGGAGCACCAATCCCATCTTTATGCCCTGCGTGTCTTTCCCATATTTGTTTTTCAGGAGATAGAGAGTCTGTTTGTTCATCAGTTTCTTGTGTTACTAGAAATACACCATCAGTAGAGATGCTAACTGATTTTGAATTTACAGTAATAATTCCAGTTTCTACAAGATGTTCAATTGCTGTAAGAAACTCTTTATCGCTCAGTGTGCCATCTGCCCACCAGCCTGCGTTATTTTTTACCCAAGAAGGTACAGGCTCAGAACCAGTTGATGTGGTTGAGGTTGTTGATGAGGTTACATGAATCATCCCATTTGAAACTAAAAATTCTACCGCATTCAAAAAATCAGTTTCAGAGACATCACCAGATGCCCACCAACCTGCGTTATTTTTTACCCAAGATGGGATTTCTTCTGCATATGAGTTTTCCATAAGTAATGGTGTTAGTAATACACCTAATGCAAATACTAACAACATTCCGGATGTTTTCATTAATTCAAAAAATATTCAATTTAATTAAATAATATTGGTACATTTCCAAAATAAACTAATTTTTTTCGAAAATGTACCATACCATTTTTAGCAGTCAAAAAAAATAGTTTTGCATGCATGTTGTTACGACATCAAACAAATTGATAGTTTACAAGCATATATGCAATAATCAAGGTAAAACGTTTTCACAAATTGTAAAGGAAACAAACATTAAAGCTTCCACAGTGAGATTTCATTTAGAGCAATTAGAAAAAGAAGATCACATTAAAAAAGTCAAAATAGAAAAAAACAGATATTTTGATTTTAATGAAAACCAGAATAACCAATTAAAATTTGCAATTGAGAATAATAAATTACTTAAAGATGTTTTGACTTTGCTTGAGAGACCTCTAACTCTCGACGAGATTTCAAATCAATTATCAATTTCAAGAGGTGTTACTTCAAAGAGACTTGGAATGTTAATCAAGTTAAAATTAATACGAAAAAATACACGTCAATCTACTTCATTTCAAAAAATTTGAATAAAAAAATATTTTTACAGAATATTGTTTTTTATCAAATAACGAATTTGCTGCACAAAATCTTGATCAGAAATTTCTTCTGAAACCCAATGATTTACAGAGAACTCTATCCATCTGGGTACGACTTCTTTTTGTTCCAAATATTCTACAATGTCATCAATTGAAGCCTCCTCTAGGGCTTTCTCATCAAATACAACTGGAGAAATTTCGAATATCTCATCAGTAGCAGTTACTTTGAATTTAATTTCTTCAGATTCGTCACCGTTAATGTGGTTGATCTTGAATTCAGAAACGCCATATTTTGAAGGAGAAATTTTATGGATTTGATGACCATCTACCGAAAACAACTTATCTTCAACCATTATTTTTCCATCCTCAACATAAGTAAAATGATAACGGATATTTTCCATTTGTTTTTCAGTTAAGCCATCATAAAAGACAACATTTACTTTATTCTCGGTATTTAGCAAAAACTGTCTATCATGTTCCCACCAAGTTTTTACTAAATATTTTCCAGATGGACTATACTTTACTAGTGCATTGTCTGGGATTTTTATTGAATCGGTTTGTTGAGCGTAAAGAATGTTTGGTAAATCTTTCTCATCAGTAGTAGTCAAGATGAGAGAAGAGTCTGGAGATTTTTCTGACACCTTTGCAGCATTTACTATTCTTTTGTGTTTGCATTCAGACAAAGCAATGTCCGGAAATTCTGTAACTATCAAACCTTTACCAAATACAAATTCATACGTAGTTGGAACTTTACATCCATCTTGACTAAATGGAGGAGGCATCGTATAATCTTTGTATTCCATGTAGATGTTATCTCCAGGGGATACTTTCAAAATTGCAGATTTTCCTGAACTTGAATCTCTTGATTCTTCAGTTAAGGACAATTCGACATATCCACTATTACGCCCATCTGCAGCAACTGGAATCCAAAACTGTCTATCATATGTGACTCCCACAGTCACACCGGCCTTATCAGTATCAGACCAAACATGGATTGGTGTGTATTTGTTATCCCAACTCCATCTTAGTACATCACGATCATAGACAATTATCTTTGCTTTATCTCCTGGAAAATAGATGTCCTTTCCAAATTGAATATCAGCTTCCCTATAGGAATATTGAACAGATTTGGAAATTTTTTGATCTTCGGCATATTCCCAAGTAACTGTAAAGGCACCACTGCTAGATGCTTTTAACCCACAAGTTTTGATACTTCCGTATCTAGAATAGGGATCGCCATTGTTTGTTCCGCCATATTGATAGGCATTGCTTTCTCCAAGAATTCTCTTATAGTATGGTCCTCCTAAGGAAATTGAGCCCCCAAATACACCAGTATCATGTCCAATCTCAGTCATAAAGCCAGACTCAGAATCACTAATTGTTTCTACACGTCCAGCATCACGAGAACTGCAGGAGATTGGATTGCCAGGACCTCCTAATGTGTCAACTTTGAATTTATCAGTATTATAAGATGGTGCAATGATTAACAAGTAAAGTTTTCCAGTAGGCCAAAGTGAAAAATTTTTTTCAGCCTCCACACATTTTGATACAACATGTTGTTTTAACTTTTGTTGATCCCAAGTAGCATACGTGGCATCTTCCCATCCAAAAGTGGACCAAGGAGAATTTTTACATATTTTGAAAATAAACCCTGAACTTTTTGTAGGAATTTTTTCTCCTAATGTCTTTGAGTCATCAAATGATGGGACTAATTTCTTAAAAGTGGTGCCATCACCGTATCTATCTTCAGCGAAGACATCATCAAATGAGATGGATATTAATGCAGAAATTGCAATAAGGGACATTACAATGTATTTTTTCACAAAGACTTGAAAAAATAATATATTAAAACAAAATTGGTTCATTTTTCATTTTCTTTAGAATTTTAATGAAATGTACCAGTATTTTGATTCTATAATCAGTATTGGAATTGCAATTTTAGTTGCTCACTCTGGAATTAGGTTAAGTAAAAAATGTCTTCATATTTTCATGGAAGGCACTCCTGAGAAAATCAAACTAGAAGACATTGAAAATGAATTGAAAAAACTATGAGATAATAGATATACATGATTTGCATATTTGGTCACTTACATCTAATATGCATGATAGATTACAAGGTTTATAACTAAAAATTGGGCATATATCTCAAAATGGGCATTGTAAAAGAAGTGATCAAGGAGATTGGAAATAAATCAAGAGAATTTTATGAATTTATTTTGCCTCCAGTAGATATGTATCTCAACGATGAAAATCTAAAAGTAGTAATTGATATCCCAGGTTTTGAAAAAAAAGATATCGAATTAACCTTGTGTGGAGATATTCTTTCAATTAAAGCACATAAGGTATGTGATGAAAAAGAAAATGAATCACTTATTTCAAATCAAAGACCCAGCATTATTGATAAAAAAATTAGACTCCCAATCGATATTAAACAGGGAGAAGAGAAGATAGATTCTGCAAAATACGAAAGTGGCGTTCTTACATTAATTATTCCCATTACAAAAAAAGGAAAAAATATTTCTATAGAGTGATTAATTTTTTCTAAAAAATCCAGATACAGCCATTACCAAACCAGAACTGATCATTCCAAACAAACCAAGTGATTCATTTGTTGAATACAAAATCGCAGACCCAATGAAAAGTGCAGAAGCAAAAATACTTCCACTTATCAAAACTGTTGGTTTTCGTTTCTTCATAAAAATTTTTGTTTCATCCATTAGTCTTTGCATCTCAGGTCCCAAACGAATTGCAGAATCAATTGATTTAGAGAAATTCTCAAATGAGATTTTTAGTTCTTCAACATATGCTCGTGGAATTAGATTTTCTTCTTCAAGAATATTTTTTAAAACTTTTACAAACTTGAAATCTACATCATGAGTTTTATAAATTCCTTCTATTATTGAAGCCATTCTCATATACAAAGCCAAATTTTTTGGCAATACGAATGGAAATTTACTCATAGTTTGATTTGCCAGTTCCATTAAACTTGCCACTTCCATCTCATCAGGTTTGTTTCCATGCATAGCACGAATTGAAAGTTCTATTCCTTTTTCAATTACTTCTCTATTGTATCCAGGAATCAGCATTCCAAGATCATTCATTGCATTAACTACTCTAGGAGGGTTTTTTTCTACTAATGCAAGATATAGTCGTATAAGTTTGAATCTTGTCTCATTAGTTATTCGACCAACCATCCCATAGTCATATAGGATTAGTTTCCCATCATCAGTCACTGAAATGTTACCTGGATGAGGATCTGCATGAAAAATAGTGTGTTTAAGAAGCATAGTAAAAAAGACTTTGTGAACATCAATGACTAGTTGTTCTCTATCAATTCCCTTCTCTTCAAGGGCTTGTACATTTGTAACCTTAATCCCTGGAAGATATTCCATGGTAAGAACATTTTTTGAGGAGAAATCGTCATAAACTAACGGTACAACTACTTTATTGACATTTTCCATGTCCTGTTTGATTTTTTTGAGATTTTTTGATTCATTGGTATAATCCATTTCTTCATGAATTGTTTCAATGAATTGAGATAGCATGGCCTTTGCAGAGTATCGCAAATTTGGATCAACAAATCTTAGTGCAAGAGGAAGGATTTTTTTCAAAACTTTGAGATCTTTTTCTACAATTTTTTCAATTCCAGGTCTTTTTACTTTGACGACTATTTGCTGACCAGAAATTGAACCACGATAAACCTGAC
Organism: Candidatus Nitrosopumilus sp.; assembly: GCA_046754145.1. Lineage (GTDB taxonomy): Archaea > Thermoproteota > Nitrososphaeria > Nitrososphaerales > Nitrosopumilaceae > Nitrosopumilus. The sequence goes on along the minus strand of JBHHVF010000044.1, from coordinate 1,770 downwards.
CTAATGATGCTCCAGAAATCGAATCAGGATTGATATTATCAAATTTTTCTTTTATTGGTCCTAATTCTTTTTCAATAATTGGTTTTACTTGTTCAAATGGAGCGGAAGGAACACTATCTTGTAACTTTGATAGTTCTTCTAAATATGGTTGTGGTAAGATATCAGCTCGTGATGAAAGCCATTGTCCTAGTTTAATGTATACCGGACCTAATGTAATAAAAGTATCAAGTACTTTATGTGCATTTTTTCTAAATTGTTCTGAATCAATTTGGTTTTTTTCTTGATTAATCCATTTTTTTCTATCTTTACGTAATGCAAGAATTGATGGAAGCAGTTTTATCAGTACCTGAACGGTTCTCACAGCAGACATAATTACTCCAAATATTTTTTAATTTTTTTTGTAGTCAAATATCCTAAATATCCTGCAATAAAAGATGATAACAAACCAGAACTGAAAGCAGATTTTTTTGATTTTTGTTTGAGATATTTTTTTGTAACTTGTGAACCACCAAATATTGCACAAGCTATTCCAATTAGTACTTCTGGTGCATCATATACTAAATGTCCTAATGGATCTTTTCTCGGATCTATTCTATCTGTATGAACTAAAAATTTATCACCATATTCTCTAATGTGCAAATTACCATATCGATATTGTTTGTATGCTCCATTTTTTTGTCCAAGGAATGTTTCTTCAGCTTCTTCTAGCATGAATTCACGTAATTCCTTTGGAACTTCAATCTCATCCCCAGGCATAATCGCAAGATCTAGTAATTGCTTATAATCTTACGGTATTAGAAATTGCCTAAGACCAAAAATGGGTTGTCTTTTAGTAATGACTGCATAAAATTGGTAATTTGTATTTAGAATTTTCAAAGAATTACCTAGTTATTTTTATTCAAATATAATTTTCTTATTCAAATTATAAAATAAAGAATTTCAAATGAGGAAATTGTTAGATTGTTTTGAGTTATTGTTTGGATGGTTTTAATCGATCTTTTGTAAACATAACAAAACTGATTGAAAATGCGATTAACATTGCAATTCCTGAAACATATGCATAATTGATTCCCACACCTGGATGGGTTTCTTCATGATAGTAATTTATCAGAAAAGTGATTATTAATAAAAATAATCCAATAATAGTAAATTTTTGATGTGTCTCCAATAACCAAAACAAAACTTGAAACTATATGAATTTAAAATAATTAGAGAAGGGGAGTTGTGATAAATCCAACTACACTGCCCATTAGAAAGAGAAATACGCCCTTTGCCATACCAAACAACATTCCATTAAAATATGATATAAGTTTGATGAAAATTTCCCAAAAATCAAATCAGCAATATTTCACTGACTAGATTCCATTTTGGATAATCTTTCTATAACTTGCTCAAGTTCTTTTTTATTTTCATTAATTACTCGTTTTATTACTTTGATTTCTTCAGTTATTTGATCTATAGGTACATTCTCAGAATTTTTTATCTGTTCTTCTAAATCTTCTAGTACTCGTTGATTGTATTGATTAATTTTTTCTAATTCATTTTTGTATTTTTCTAGTTTTTCATATTGATTTGATATCTCAGGAATTTCTACATATTCTTGATTGGTTAGAAAACCCAAACTAATTACAATACTACCCACAGCTATAGATGTAATTAGAACAATAATACTTGATCTCAATTTGAACATATCACTATCTTTCTTATCAGATAAAAAAATTAATCACTAATTTGCAATAATTTTTGCTTTTTGACGCCTACGAATAATGT
>JBHHVF010000043.1:0-8831 GCA_046754145.1 Candidatus Nitrosopumilus sp. | reverse complement strand
GAAGCCAAACCCGCAAAGAAAACAAAGAAAGAAGCCAAACCCGCAAAGAAAACAAAGAAAGAAGCCAAACCCGCAAAGAAAACAATAAAGAAAGCTGAAGCCAAACCAGTGAAAGAAAAAAAATTAACTAAAAAAGAATTAGAAGAAGCTAAACGAATAGAAGAATTAACTCTTGAAGAAGAACTAGAAGAACAACTTTCTGATGAAGAAATTGAAAACTTCCAAATTGAAAAAGTTGACATGGAAAGACTCACAAACAAAGTTTGTGATATCTTAGCAGAACGTGAATCTGATGGAATGTTTCAAAGTGAATTATGGAAAAAACTTAAACTCACAAATCAGATTGGTTCCCGTCTAGCACTAAAACTTGAAAGAATGGGTACAATTACAAGATCAAAACTTCTTGAGAAAGGTCGTTGGACTTACAAATTAATTTTAAAGAAGACTCCAATTAGTACTCAATCAATTGAAAATGCTCCTTGTCTGGTTTGTCCTGTTGAACAGAAATGTTCTCTTGATGGTGAAATCAGTCCAAGAAACTGTCAGTTTATTGAAGACTGGGTAATTGCTGAAATCAAAAAACCTGCGAAATGAAACTAATAGATGCTCGAAAAGATCACTATCGAAAATTAGCTCATGAACAAGGGTTTCGAAGTAGAGCTGCATTCAAACTTAAAGAACTAAATCAATCTTATCGTATAATTGGACCCGGATTCTATGTTCTTGATTTAGGATGTGCTCCTGGTGGTTGGACTCAGATGGCTATAAAATTAGCAGGAAATCAAGGCAAGGTTATGGGAATTGATTTAGATTATGTTGAAGAGATTCCTGGTGCTTATCTTATCAGAGAAAATATTGAAGATGAGCATGTAATTGATGAAATAATGTCCTATTTTGAGCGTAAAGTAAACGCTGTAATTTGTGATCTTTCCCCTAAAGTCAGTGGAAATTGGTCAGTTGATCATGCTAAGCAAATTTCTCTGAATTATGATTGTGTCAAAATTATGGATAAGGTTTTAGCAAATAAAGGAAATGCTGTCTTCAAAATTTTTGATGGAGAATACTCGATGGAATTCAAAGATTATGTAAAGAAAAAATTTGCTAGAATAAATCTTACAAAACCTAAAGCAAGTAGAAAACAAAGTAGTGAATTATACTGTGTTTGTCTAGGTTTTATTGGATAGTCTGAAATATTTTAATTATCTCATCTATGTTTGCATCTGTTCTAAACCCTGTTGGACTAAATGATGTAACACTAGCAACAAAGTTATTTTTTTGTAAATTTGATATTGCATTTTCTAATTTAGGAGGTGATGATTTCATCTTTGATGCAATCTCATCTAATGTAAAATATGTTCCTGGCATTTCTGATTCTGCAAGACATTTGTGGAGAGTTTTTTCACAAACTTTGTCTACTTCTAAATTTGGAATTTCTAATAACATATTTTGAACAAATTCTTTATCAAAAATATTTCCAATCCATAATGGTCCTGCAGCACTTATCTTTAATCTACATAATTCACATTCTTGTTCTTGCTCTAATGTGATTTTCCTATGTCCACAATTTTTACAATGTAGAATGTATCCTATGTTTTCTTGTTGATCTGGTCTGTTAAGGACTTTAACATATATTCTATAGTAATGCATTTCACTTTCTACAAACATGGGAATAACTTTCACTCCCAATCTTGCTGCTACTGCTCTAAGACAACCAAGAATTAATCTGATTGCAATTTCATTTCCGTATTCAGTTCTTACTGGAATTCCTCCATACTTTCTCTTACACGCTCCCTGAAAGAGCCCATTTAGAACCTGAAGATCTGTGGCAGCTGTTGATAAAATTCCACCATGCATGGTTGCTCTAATACCACAATCAAAAAATGCTGCAGGCGAGCCAAAAGGATCTATATCTACAATTGAGCCTCTTTCCCCTTTTCTTGAGTAATTACTTAGGAATCTACATACCTCTTTTTCAGAAAACTCAATATTTTTTAGATTATTCAAATTTGCTGAATGTTCTGCCATTTTTAGAGCAGTTGGATTCAGATCATTAATTACCGTATTTTTAATTTTTAATTCATTTGTAACTCGTAGTCCTCTTGCACCAATTCCTGATAATCCTTCCAAGAAAATCTTTGGTCCTTGAAAATTTTTTAGAAATGCAGCATATGCAATTATTGAAAAATCTCTGTTCAATTTTGCCTTTGGATTAAAAAATGCTGGTTTCTTTGGTGGTACTTTTTCTGTAATTGATTCTTTTGGGACTAGAAGTTTTGTTTTACCCTCTATAATTTCTTGAAAAGTTTCATTTGGAATTTCCAATTATTTTCTGTTTTTCTTAGTCTATAACGGTTTAATACTTGTGCTTTAGGACAAAATTTGTGCAAATTTGTGGTGTTGATGATGCTGGTCGTGGTTCTATGTTAGGTCCTTTAGTTATAGCTGGAATTTCTCTGGATAAAAGAAAATTAAGAAAACTCTCTTCACTAGGTGTGAAAGATTCAAAAAAACTTTCCCCTGCATCACGTGAGTATCTTTACAAAAAAATCATTGAGATTGTTGATGATTACTATGTTGCAAAAATTTCTCCAAGATCTATTGATGCCAGTGTTAAGAAACACTGTCTAAATGGTTTGGAAGCAAAATACATGGCAAAAGTTGTTTCAAAACTAAACCCCGATACATCATATGTTGATTCATGTGATGTCAATCCAAAAAGATTTGGCAAAGAAATATCCAAACTATCTGATAATCATAAAATCAAATCATATCATCATGCCGATAGTAGATTTGTAGTAGTTTCTGCTGCATCTATTCTTGCAAAAGTAACTCGAGACAGGGCCATTGCAAAGTTAAGAAAAACACATGACTTAGGAAGTGGGTATCCTTCAGATTCAACAAGTGTGAAATTTGTGACTAAATATTATAAAATTAATCATGAAATGCCAAATTTTGTTCGTAAAAGTTGGAAGCCTATACTACGAATTATAGGAAAAAGTTAGCCTCTGAATTTTGCAATTACCATTGCATGATCTTTGTCATATGGATGTAAATCTATAGACTGTAAAATATCAAATTTTGTTTTTAGTTTATCAATTTCTTCTACAATAATTTTTTTTGGAGATTTTGTAACATCTATACTTCTTGTTTTAATCACTAAAAAGAAATATCCTCCTTTTTTAAGAAACATATCACAGTTATCTATTGCAATTTTTGTTTGATCAGGTTGTGCAATGTCTACATATACAATGTCTACTTTCCCAAATACAGAAAAATATTCTTTTGGTTTTCTTGCGTCTTGTAGAATTGGAATAACATTTGCTCTATGTGCTGCTACTCTATCTAAAAAATCTCTTGCAACTCTACTTGCATGTTCAACTGCAAAAACTATTCCACTTGGACCTACAATATCTGAAATATGACTTACAGTTGTTCCAGTTGATGCCCCTAGATAGAGAACTTTGATTTTATTTTCAAAAGGAAATTCCTCAAGATCATTCATTACAGCTGCTGCTAGTTTACTTCTAAATGGATCCCATAATCTGTATTCCACACCTTTTTTGATAATTAATTTTTCTTTGTAAACTTGATTTCCAGGAACCAAACTTTCAGTAGCTAGTTTTTTCTCCCCTTCTGATTTAATCCAAAAAAATGAATGATTATCTTCTTCCAAACTTCTTTCTCTTTTTATTTTTATTTGAACCTGATCTTTCTCTTCTTCTTCTATCTCCACCTTCTCTTCTTCTATCTCCAAAGTTTCCTCCTTCGCGTCTAAATGATTGAGGCTTTCTGATGTCTTTCTCAGTTGGATTTTCATATTTCTTGCCTATTTCATCAACTCTGATGTTGAGTTTTTCAAGCAAAGTCTCGTTTAGTCCCTCTCCATAGACATCAACTCTTGCAGCAATGACTGCCTTTGCAGCGATTGCACGTGCAATTTTTCCTCTTTGCCATCTTGGAGCAGCATGAACCATTGCGTGTTGGAATAACAATCCATGCTTTGGTGGTTGAGAACCTGTCTTTAATGATCTAAACAATGCTTTTTCAGCACCTAAAACTTGTATTGTACTGGCAGGAAGAGATGCCAATCTTTTGAGACTTCCAGCTCTTCCTAAAATTCTTGCACCTACTGCACTACCAAGTATAGCTGAAAGATTAGGAGCAATTGATGCCATTTCAGATTCAACATGCTCTTCAAGTTTTTTACGTAAATCATGAAAGTCTAGAATTTGTTTTGCAATTGATTGTACTATTGTTAAATTAACATCAGAAATATCCCCTCCTCTACTTTTTGATGAAATTAAAGATAACATTTCTACTTTTGATTCTGGAAAACCTGCATCCTCAAAAACTTGTTTTGTTAATGATTCACGTTTTCCAGCTAGAACAATTTGTGCATATCCATTGATACTATCAATTATGTTGTCTAATTCTGGAAAATGTAATCCATACCATTCTCTAAGTCTTGAACTTAATGCATTAGATATCTTGTCAATTTCATCTAGTGTACCAATTGCTTGAATTATGTGAAGATCTGGACTTTCTGATACTTCGGTAACTTTAGAAGATGATAATCCTAAAGCAAACTCTCTGAGTTTTCCTAATGCATCTTGAGGATTAGATGCAAACCCTGAATCAACAATTATCTGTGGTTTTGATGCTTGTGTGGTTTCTAATTCTGCGACTTCCATAATTTGACAATCAATGGAATATTTTTTCAAAATAGTAAGTAATGATTCATCACTAACAGAAACTCCTCTTTGAATTGAAGATAAATAGTTTATGAGTTCATTTAGTTTTGCTTCTTTGTTTTTCACCGAAAGATACTCTTTAACTGAATTTGAGAAAGGAAATGCTTTTTCAAGTTTTTTGTCTTTGAAAACTGAGATTCCCAATTCTGTTAAAATTACAGAATACATGAATAGTTCATTCTAAATCACCTTTAAAAAAGGTACCAGAACTACGAATCAACTATTATATTCGAAACTTGGTTCATTAATCAAAGTGGAACCCAGTCTTGCAACTTCAATAGGTCAAATACAATTGGATAGACCTGTGATGCTGGCATCAGGAATTCTGGGAATCTCATTGGATGTCTTTAATCGATTATATCGCTCTGGAGCAGGAGCTGTTGTAACTAAATCTCTTAGCAAGGAACCTTGGGAAGGTTATCCAAATCCAACAATCTTTAGTGTAAAAGGTGGTGGTTGGATTAATGCAGTAGGTCTCTCAAATCCTGGAGCGCCAAATTTTGCTAAAATGATTGAACCAAACCAAGATGTTCCAATAATAGTCAGTTTGGTTGGTTCTATTCCTGAAGACTTTGAAATGATGATAAAACAATTTGAAAATTGCAAAGTTACAGCATATGAGCTAAATCTATCGTGCCCTCATGTTGCAAAAGTTGGTTTAGAAGTTGGTGATGATCCAGAATTAGTAAAGAAAATTGTAACTATTGTTAAAGATACTACTGATACCCCAGCTATTGCCAAAGTTGGTTTAGGCACAACTCATTATCTAGATACAGTAAGTACTGCAATTGATTCTGGAATTGATGCAATTACTGCAATCAATACTGTTCGAGCAATGGCAATTGACGTTGAAACACAACGACCAATTCTTAGTAATAAATTTGGAGGATTATCTGGCACTCCAATTAAACCAATTGCACTAAGATGTGTTTATGAGATTTCTTCAAAATTTGATATACCAATAATTGGATGTGGTGGTATATCTACTTGGGAAGATGCAATTGAGTTTTTCTTGGCAGGAGCTTCTGCAATTCAACTCGGCAGTGTAATAGGTGATGATTGGATTAATGTCTTTGATGAAATTAATAAAGGAATTTCAGAATACATGAAACAAAAGGATTATTCTACAATAAAGGAAATGGTGGGTCTTGCAAAGAAATCATAACCATCCAACAATTGTAACAATTGAAAAAGTAATTGATGAAACACCCACCGTTAGAACTTTAGTTTTTTCAGATGAAGTAATGTCTAATGTTCTTCCTGGACAATTTGCAATGGTTTGGATTCCTGGTGTAAACGAATTACCAATGAGTGTAATGATTTCAAAAGAATCTGGAAAGGCTGCATTTACTGTAAGAAAACATGGACCTGCTTCTACTGGTTTATTCAATATTGCAGTAGGAGAACAAATTGGAGTTCGAGGTCCATATGGAAACTCTTTTGATCTTAAAGAAGGAAAACTTTTGCTAGTTGGTGGTGGAACTGGTCTTGTTCCTATGATGAGATTACTTACCACTGTAAAACCTACTGATGATGTAACTGTTCTAATTGGTGCAAAATCAAAAGATGAAGTCTTTTTTGAAGATTTGGCAAATAGTATTTTAGAAAATAATTCTCACAAAGTAATCGTTTCAACTGATGATGGAAGTTATGGGGAAAAAGGATTTGTAACTGATTTGGTAGAAAAATTTGTCAACGAAACTCACTTTGATGGAGTGTATACATGTGGACCTGAAATCATGATGTACAAAACAGTACAAGCTGCTCATTCCAAAGGTATTTTTGTTCAGGCAAGTCTTGAACGCATGATGAAATGTGGGGTTGGGATTTGTGGTAGTTGTTGTGTTGGTGAAGATCTCGTTTGTAGGGACGGAACCGTGTTTGATGGGCAACATCTCTCTTCAAACAAGGAATTTGGTAATTTTCACAGGAATAAGGCTGGAATTTTGGAAAATTACTAGTTTGACTAGCAAGGTTTAAAATAAATCATAAAATTAATTCCGTGAAGGATATGGGAACACCTAAGATAGTATTAACTGCTGATCGTACTTTGATGTCTCCATATAGGGGACTGTCTTTGGCAACATTTTTTGGATGTGCACCAGCTCTTGATCCTCATAGAGACAAAGGCAGTTTTTGGTACAAGATTCTTGGAAGACAAGTTACTCCAAAGGTTCTGTTTGATTTCATCTGTAATTGGTCACCTGATGTTAACGGTGTGGCAAAATATGCTCCGTATGGATTAAGAAAATTAGAAGCTGGTTTGTTACGTGACGGCTTTGCACGAAAAGATGTAGTTATTGCTCATCCAAATCACATTGAAAAATTCATTGGTCCTGAAACAGAAGTTATTGGAACATATGAGATGGATCCTCTTGGAATGGGCCCAGTAACTATGACATTTACTTATGGTAGAAAACAGATATCTTATGATGAGCTTTACAATACTGAATTACATCATAGAATTAAAGCTGCTAAAGCAAGAACTGGAAGTAAAGCCAAAGTAATTTCTGGTGCATCAGGAACATGGCAGTATAACTATGATCCTGAAAAAATTGAAGAATTTGGAATCTATGCAATACTAGAGGGAGAACTTGGTGGAATTGCACCAGAAATTGATGGACATGCTGGAAGATTCTTTAACTATTTGATTAACGGCGACTTTGAAAATATGGATCCTTTCAGAAAGAGAAGTGACTTTAAAGTAAACATTAAGGAATTTGAAAGAAACGGTAAAAAAATTCATGGACGATTTGTTAATTTTTGGGATAGACCTGAACTAGAAGAAATTCCTGATATTGTTGAACCAAGTATGCATGGAATGGTTGAAGTAATGCGTGGATGTGGAAGAGGCTGTAAATTTTGTGATGTTACATTAAGATCATTAAGATACTATCCACCAGAGAAAGTTAAAAAAGAAATTGAAGTTAACATAAAGAAAGGCGGTTCTAAATCTGCATGGATTCACAGTGATGATATTTTTGTTTATGGAATGGATCCAAGAACTGCAAAAGGAATGGAACCAAACAGAGAAGCACTTGAAGAATTGTTTACTGCAATCATGTCTACTGGTGTAGAGCACACAAATCCAACACATGGAACACTAGCAGGTGCAATCGCAGATGAAAAACTCCTTCCAAACTTATCCAAAATTATGAAAGCAGGTCCTGACAATATGATTGGTGTCCAAGCTGGATTTGAAACTGGAAGTTTAAGATTGATTGGTAAATATGCAGATAGAAAACTTGCACCTTATCACCCAGAAGAATGGCATTGGGTTGTAAAAGAAGGTGTAAAAGCAATGAACGAAAACTATTGGATTCCTGCATTTACTCTAATTATGGGTCTTGATAATGATGAAACTCCTGAAGATTCATGGGAAACTATCCGTTTACTCAGTGAATTAGAACATGAACAGCCAGACTCAATGTTTACTGCTACTGCACTCACGTTTGTTCCAATTGGGTTGTTAGAAAAATCTGATTTCTTTAACATTGGAAGTGAAATGACACCTGCACAACTTGGTGTTCTTTACAAAACATGGCAACACAACTTCAAATACGGAATTCAAAAATTCATGACTAAGACTGGTTCAAAAGGTCCTCAAAGATACCTCTTTAATGGAATTGCAAGATCTCTTGGTGGTGTTCCACTTGGTGCAATGGAAAAATATGCACGTAGGAAGAGTAAGGAACATGAGCAAGTAATTGAGACTGTTAAAGCTAAGTACTGGTAGCCATACAAATACATAAATTCACTAATTTGCATTCACTGTCATGGCAACACACGGTTCGATTACTAAAGCAGGAAAGGTAAGAGGACAGACTCCAAAGGTAGAAGGAAGAAAAATCGTAGGCACAAGTTCTAGTGTTAGAAATAAGAGCAACTTCAAAAAGCGATTTGTTCTTGGGCGATTCCCAGGACAGAACAAACCAGGCCAAAGAAGAAAGAGACGATAGTCTATTTTTACTAAAGTTTTATCATTTTACGATCAATTTCTAAAACAACACTCTTATAAAGTACTAGTACCGTACCATACGGTATGGTAGAAGATTTAAGATTAGATAGTTTAGAGGGCGT
>JBHHVF010000042.1:0-8918 GCA_046754145.1 Candidatus Nitrosopumilus sp. | reverse complement strand
GTCTTTGGCTTGAGAAGCCAAAATGCTTAACCGGACTACACTATAGGAGCTTGATAAAAAACAAACTCAATCTCAATTTAAAGGAAATGTTTTGACTTTACATGAATTTGTAAAATTTTGTGACTTGTTTCCTTTATAGAAAATTCCTCATTATCAATTTCATGGACCTGAAAAAAATTATTGAAGAACAGGGATTATCTAATTTCCCAATTGGTCTTGGAGGATGTAGAATTTCTGATTCTTATTTTGATTCTTGTGGATATGATGTTGTTGTTTTTGATGGAAAATCCGAACCAGCAAAAACAATCAAATCTGAAGATGAATTTGTAATTATTCATCATGCATCATTGTCTGAAACTCTATCAAAAAAACTGCTTCAATATGATAAACTGCAGATAATTCAGGATGAATCGTGGGATTTGCGAATGCTGCTATCCAAAATCGATGAAAAGCGTTCTTCACTCTTTATTGATTATGCAAAAAACTGTTTGATTGAATCCATGTTTTGTTGTCAAAAAACTAAAGCAAATCAAGCATCTGATGTATTTGCTCCATGTTGGCAAAAATGTGCTTCTTACTTTTTAGCTGATGCTATATCTTCATTAAATCACCAAAGATCAAGTCCGTCTCACATGCTAGACTTGCTTCGAAAATTAGAAAAAAATCCTATTAACGAACATATCTCTGTTGTTACTCAAACAGTGGGAATTGAAAGGGCTACTCCAACTTTACTTGAACGTATGCTAAAGTCAACAATTGGATTTTCTGATTTGGTTGAAAAAAATAATCATTCTCAAATTATTCAACAAAAACATGATTTTTTTGTAAATAATTCCATGCTTTCAGACTGTTATTTCTATTTGGGGTATATCAATAAAGAAAACTTTGTAAAAATCAAAGATACTTTGAGTAGAGAACAAGATCTTATTCATATTCTAAAGATTGCATTTGATATCGAAGCTGATTCTAATCTATTATTGCAACAAGCAGAACTTGTTCAGAAATCCTGTAATGATATACTAGAGATAGTTTAAGCGCCTAATTTTCTAGTCTCATGTACTAACCTTTTAAAACAAGTAAAATTATTGACTTGACATGGTAGATCAAGCATGTGGCTGTGAAGCCGATAGTGGCGATCCTGACGCTTCTTGCGATTGTGAAATGCAAGGCACTTGTATATGCAGTGCAGATTGCGGTTGTAAAAGTGACGTTTGCAAAAATGCAGAACGTTAAAGTAAATTCATTTACTTTATTTTTTATTTTTTATTCTTCTTCCTCTTCAAAGCCCCAAGATTTTACTAATTCTTTTTGGAACTTGTCAGATTGTTTTTCATCTAATGAGAATCCACAATTCTTGTGAGTTGGAACTACCCTCATTCCATCAAGTTTGAATTCTACTTCATACAAGTGAACTTTTGGGCATTCACACATTCTAAATTTCTGTGAATTTTCCTCTATATTTGCTTATTTGAATAACACATTGTTACTATTTTTCTCATTTTTTCTAAAACTGAATAACGTTTAACTAGGATATTTCATCATTATCGTTATGAATCGATTTATTATCGTATTTATGTTCTTGACTATTGTCTCTAGTTTTGGATTTTCAAATCTTTCTTATGGTCAGGGTACCGGCACAGCAGGCGGTGTTGATATTGATGGCTCCTGGCATTTGGGTGAAGGTCTCAAAGAAGGAGATTACTTTGAATATTCTTTATGTGAAATAGATCTTAATGATTGTGCACCTATTAAATTGAAAATATGGATCAAAGGAAACATACAACTTGAATCTGAAACATTGTGGGATGCAGAAGTTGTAATCATTGATGGCAATAAGATCGTCAAAGGTTCAATGGGTCTTGGTAAAAATGTTCCTGAACCTATATTGTTTGATGATGATCTTTTTGATTATGCTATTGCATTCAAGTCTTCCTTAGCTTGGTTAGGTGCTTTTGCTACTGCAAATGAAGGTGATCGAATTCATGGGCCACAAGAGTTCCGTTCTGCTGCATGGGGGAAGATAGGGGCAATTGGTGGTTCTCAATTAATTCCAATACGAGCAGAAACAATAGCTGTTCCTGCAGGAACTGTTGATACAGTTGTTGTTGGTTGGTATAGTGGTGATTGGAATGAAATCTGGATAGTAGATGATTTTCCTTATCCTGTCAAAGCATTAACTTATGCGTGGATTACCACAGGCATTGCTCCAATAATGCATCAATACACTTTGTTAGATTATGAAGAAAATGTAATGGATGATCCTTTCAAAGATGTTGTAGAAACAATCTCAAAAGAAGAGTTGTTGGGTTGTGATACAGAATTTTATGATTATGTCAGTGGTCGTGTTTCTACAAATACAAATTCTCTGATGATTCAGTACAATTATTCTCCAGAAATTCCTATTGAAGGATGTAATATTGACTGGAAAATAAACTTCATGAATAAGTTTAATGATGTTGAATTTATAGATCAGGTTCATTATGATATTTGGGTTGTGGATGAGAATGGAAACAGACTACGTTCATATGCCGAAGACCTTGGACGAAGTGATTTGTTTAATGGGTTTGGTCAGGTCCATCTTCTACTTCCAATAGAAGAAAATGCAGGACTTGCCCGCTATGCAATATTTATTCATGGTACAGGACCCGAATATCAAGTACCTGATGCAGTAATGGGAGGATATGCTATCATCGAAATTGAAATTGAAGAGAATCCCCTCCTTGGCAAGTTAAATGGAGAAATTACTACAACGCCAACACCAGAAGTACAACCACCTACTGCAATTCCATCATGGATTAAAAATAATGCAGGATGGTGGGCAGAAGGTGCAATTGATGATAACTCATTTGTTCAAGGAATTCAATTCTTAATTAAAGAAGGAATAATGCAAATTCCGCCTACATCTCAAGGTTCTAGTGGAGGTACAAATGAAATTCCATCTTGGATTAAGAATAATGCAGGCTGGTGGGCAGAAGGTGCAATTGATGATAACTCATTTGTTCAAGGAATTCAATTCTTAATTAAAGAAGGAATAATGACTATTACTTCTTAATATTGTCTACATTCAAATTGATAAAATCTTTCAAAAAATAATGAAGTAACAATGCCTAGTCTTTTTAGATATCCAAAACGTCACCTGAGAAAGTTAATCCAAGAAGGTGAATATGTAGAAGCTATCAAATTTGGAAAAAGTTTGGAATCTAAATTCTCTACTGATTCAGATTTTATGTTCATAATGGGAAGCATTTACTTTATTGTTGAAGATGCAAAAAAAGCACTTCCGTATTTTGAAAAAGCATCTCAACTAAACAATAATGATGTTGAAATTCTTACTCTCAAAACCAATGTTCATTTGGCTCTAGAACAAAAAAATGAAGCAATAGACTGTTGTAAACAAATTTTAAAATTAGAACCAAAAAATTCTGAGGCTCATGGATTACTTGAAGAACTCGAAAATCTCTAATTCCTAAAATTATTCTTTCTTTTTCATCTGATAAGCATTTTCCATTAACCAATCACAAAATGCTGTTACATTTTCATTAAATTCAGTCCATATGTGTACTGAATGAGGCAAAACGTCAATCTTCCAATTCTCTGTAGATACTCTAACTCCTTCTTTGTCTTCATGCATGTATGCATCATCTGTCTGAACATCTCCTAGAATCTCTTTTGCCTTTTGTTTGATTAATTCTCTATCTATTGGGAATCTTTTCTGGTCATAATCAATAATTAGACTCAAATCTCTTTTCCCATAACTGTCAAACTCCTCAATTCTTCCTTGTTTTGGAAAATTAACTATTAGTTTGATATTGTATTTTTTACCAACCTCTTTTCCAATTTCTACTATTCTGGTATATGCCATTGCTGGATTTTTCTTTAGAAGGAATCTGATTTGAGCCAAGTCTTTTTTTAATTGAGCTTGAAGATCTGAAACTAATTCAGAAAATATCATCATTATATTGTATGAAAATTCCTATTATAATCATTAATCTCATATCATGATTAGTTTTTTTAGACCTTTGATTAATCCAAAACATGGCAATGCCGATGGACTATGATGGTTTGAGAACTGATGATACATCAGAGAGAACCGATAATGTTGATGAATATAGACGAACTTGTATTGATTTTATTGAAGATATTTCTCATGACTATGAGGCATGGGTTGATTATTACAAATTGCCTGAAGATGAGGATAAAAGAAGACGTGCAGGAATTCGTGCAACCATTACAAGAACAAATGAATGGATTGCAAAGGTTGCACAATCAATCAAGGCAGTTGATGTTGTTATGAATGATGGAATTCAAAAGATGGCAGAATCTACTGCTGGTAAACCTCTTGAAATTGGAGTCTTTGTAAATCATAAATCTAGTTACACTGAAACAAATCCTGGAATAATTGATGTTAATGTTAAAGCACATGGAAGAGAGGGCAGAAAGATGAAACTTGGATTTCATTTTAAGGATGATAGATTCAGAATAGAGTCTACTTGTGGGGCATACTTGGATGAAACTAATCTGCCTACTGAGGAATTTGAAATGATGGATATTCATTTGAAACTTCATGCAGAGAATGCAAAACAACGTGATGTTATATCATTTACAGTAACTGTTAGTGAAGTTGAAAATGATGTTGAAGTTGATAGAAGAGGAGTTTCAACAATAGTTCATTTAGTATGACTTAACGTAGAATATCTTCTTCAAGGTACTCGATAAATTTTCCAGTATTTTCTAGTTTTATTGAATTAATTTCTTCTAGGTTGTTAAAGAAATTCATTTTTAGATGCTCATCAGATGCAGTATACAAGACATCATCAATATAGAATGTTCTTGCATTTCCCATTCCATAATAACTTGAATCATCATCAGAATGTGTTACTGTTCCCTTGAGGTTGAACCCATCTGAACTATCCAAATCAAATACATAGAATCCATTCCAGCGATTGTAATCAGGTGCAAACATCTTAGAACTTGAGATTTCATTCAGACTTTCTGCATCGCTACTAACTGGAATTGAAAGAACTCCTCTTGTTTTATCAAAGAAGAATGCTTTATGATTGTTTAATGCCTCTGAATGTGTAGAACTATCGCCTATGACTATGTCATCTGCTACTTTTGGATTATTGACATCTGCCACATTGAATAATGCAATTTTAATTCCTAATTGTTGAACTCTACCATTATCAATTTCTTTAGTGTCTCTTCCTACTCCAATAATGTGCTCTTCATCATATGGATGCAAATAGTTTGAAAATCCTGGAATCTTCAATTCTCCTAGAATCTTTGGTTTGTCTGATGACAAATCAATTACAAAGAATGGATCAATTTGTTGGAATGTTACCAAGTATAATCTATCTCCTATGAATCTGGCTGAGAATATGCTCTCATCAGGGGCAATCTGGTCTAATCCCCCAACTATGTTTAGTTGTTCATCTAAGACATAAACTGCATTTGCTCTGACTGTTCCTTGGTGTTGAATGTAATATTCTGTAGTAGTGGCAACTCTGAATCTGTCTCCGTCCTCATCCATAGAGAATTGGTTTAGTAATCTTCCTGGAACAGAGCCCTTTGCAACATATTCTATTTTGTCTTCATCAATTGATATTTTGTGAATGATTGTCTTTCTTGTCTCTTCTTGAATTCTTGCATCATATTCATTTAATGCCTCTCTAATTTTTTCAAATAATTTTTCCTTATCGTTTTTGTTCATCTCATTGTATGACTTTTGCATTAGTTCTGAGATCTTTATCCACTGAGCAGATGAATTCAATGATGAATCCTTTTGAATTGCTTTGATTTCATCTTGTATATCATTTGGCAATAATGGTACTATAACATCAAAGAATCTATCGTGAGATGAATTTTCATAAAACCCAAATGGCAAGTTTTGCTGATATGTTAAGTAAAAGTTGTCTTCAGAGACATAGAATGCTCCTGAATATCCCATAAGGAAAGTTTCTGAATTTATTATATCTCCAAATATGTCAATTGCAGTTAATGTGTTAAAGTTTGAAAACTGTTCTATGTTATCAAAGTAGAATGCTTCAGGAGACATGATTCGCATTGAATCTTCCATAATTACTGGTAGTCTTGGATATTGATAGTCGATGTTACTGTTTGTTACAAAGTATGCATAATTTCCTATCATTCGTGCATCTCTGAAGTGACCATCAATGGAGTAATCTTTGAGAATGGTTGGATTTTCTTTATCAGACACATCTACAATTAGTGCATGAGTTACTGGACTGTATGATGGTCTTGGAACAAAGTCATACTGTGATATGATTTCTTCTTCACTTTGTCCATTGTAAAATATCACTAACCTGTCCTCATTTAGGAACATGTTTTGGATGTATTGTGATTCAATGTCTAGTGCAATTTTGAGAATTAATTTTGCAGATTCAGCAGGATATGCATCAATTATTGATAATGTATTTCTTGAAACAATGTAGACATACTTTGAATCATTTTTGAGATAATCTGGTTCATCGACATTTTCAACTTGAACATTTGTTGTGGAGTATTCTGTACCACCTTCTTTTGATACTTCTCCTTCTGGCATTGGTGCTACTGAAGGAACTGGAACGCCAGCATCAGATTCCATAAAAACTGCTTCATCTACTGCCATAGCAGTTCTAAACATCCTGTTATCATAGAAATGACCCCCAAACAATGCTGATGAGTCAAGAATTTTCTTTAATTCTTCTTGCGAAGAAATTTTCTTAATGTCATTTGTTCCTTCAAAAAATTCAGAAATTGGTTTTTCAACATAGATGATTTCTGGCTCAGGCGTTTTTGTCTCTATCTGAATTTCTATCTCTTTATCCGGAGAGATGACAAACATGATCCCTGCTGTTAGTATTACTGAAATAAACACTGCAATTGGAATCATAATTTTTGAATTCATTTTTTCTCTTCTCTCATTTTTTGAAAATCTGACATTTAGTGATTACTACTACTTGATAGTTTGAGATAAAAGGTTTAGTGAAATTGTAATTTTACCAAACAATTTACATATACTAGATCCACTGTAACAACTCATGCCTGTTGATGAAACTTCTAGTGATGGAATAACTGAAAAAATAAAAATTCTTGCTACAGATGATGAAAAAATAAAATCATATGCTGAGCTATTTACAAATGATTCTAGTCGTAAAATCCTACAATTACTTTTCAATGAAGAATTAGCTGCAACTCAAATTGCTCAAAAAACTGATGTTTCTCTTCAACTAGTAAAGTACCATCTAAACAAACTTCAGGCTTTGGGGGTAGTGACAATATCAAAGATTGAAAAAAACTCTAAATCTCAAGACATGAAGATTTACTCTGCAACAAAGTTTAGTATCG
Organism: Candidatus Nitrosopumilus sp.; assembly: GCA_046754145.1. GTDB lineage: Archaea > Thermoproteota > Nitrososphaeria > Nitrososphaerales > Nitrosopumilaceae > Nitrosopumilus. The sequence goes on along the minus strand of JBHHVF010000042.1, from coordinate 1,571 downwards.
TAATTGTTCCTCCAAAACTTTCAGAAAAAACAAAAGAAAGCAAACTACTTGTTCGTTCATTTAGACATATTTACAAAATAGTTGGAGTTGGAATTGCAACTGGTATTACATGGACTACATTATCATTGACTGCATTAAAACAAGGTGAACAAATTTCTGTAGATGATAGTGTTGCAAGTAGACAGATGTCTTCTATTGAAGAATCTGCTAAGGGAACTACTGTGGTTGAATCTGTTTCTGTAGATGAGTCTATGAGAAAGATTGAAACATCTGCTCCAATGTCTTCTGAAACAGAATCCCAAACAGGGTTTGATAAAATTACTGCATCTGAAGAATTTACTCAACAGGATTTGGATATTGTAGATTCAGCAATTAATACAGATGGTGGAATAATTATTAGTTCTGATCTATTTTTGCCCTTTATTGTAATTGGGGCGATTCTGGGTGGATTGACTGTTTATTATTTATGGAAATTCTTTAGGAAATATGCTTTGTAATTATTTACATTGAATCTAATGTAACTTCAATTGTTACTCTTTTTTCTTTTGCACGTTCTTCTCCTGGATACTTTAATTGTGAAATTTTTTTACTCAATTCTTCATCTGTTACTTTTTTTGCCTTTCCTGAAAAAACAAAATTATTGTATTCTATTTTGACTTCTGGATTTATCAAAACATTTTTGAACCAGTCTCCATCTGGACTGTGTCTTGAAAAGTATATTTTTCCTCCATAGTTGACTGCACGAAGCATTACTGAATGTTGCTTGCCTGTCATTCTCCCTTTTGTAATTAGAATTGGTCGAAACAAATCTTCTTTTATTTCCATGCGTGTTTTTTTTCTGTCAAGTAATTTAACCCCATTGCTAGAAATTTCTGATATTTGGTGTGATAAGCAAATCTGATCATTTGAACTCATGTCAGTAAAACTAGAAGGAATGCCTAATCATATGGCCACAGCAGATACCTTTACTGGAAAAACAGTCGTAGATAGAGAAGGAATCGAATATGGAAAAGTCAAACACATACACATTAACCAAGATACTCTTACTGTATCTGGTGTAACAATACACCATGGATTCAACAAAGACTATTTCCTTTCAGAGGATTATATAGACAAATTTTCTGAAGAAACATTACTTCTTAGCAGACCTCCTGTTAGAACAGGAATTTCAGTTGTAGATATTGACCGACATAAAATTGGCAAGGTAAAGAAATTACACAGACATCCTGATACCAATGAATTGGAATCAGTTGAAGTCAGTGATGGTTTGATGCATTCTAAGATTCTGTCCAAATCAGACATTTGGGGAGTAGGAGAAAAAGTCATTTTAAGAATGACCAAAGAAGAATTCAAGAATATTGAATAATTTCTTCCAAACTTCTTTTTTCAAAATAACATTTTTTGGTTAATCTGTTTTTCTATCACATACTGTGCAAACAGGAATTCCTTCACGAATTGTTATTTCTACATTTGATGAGTGACATCTCTGACATAGCCCTTTCATGAATTAAATCCTCAAATTACTCTTTAAATTTTTTATGAGGATCGACTGAATCAATACTTAGCAATTT
>JBHHVF010000041.1:0-9212 GCA_046754145.1 Candidatus Nitrosopumilus sp. | reverse complement strand
TGGATCTACTTGTGCATGTGTCTCATTTATTCCAATTATGCTTAGACTCAAAATTACAAATATTGTTAAAATTATGTAAAAATTCATTTTTTGTATTTAATTTACCCACTCAATATTTTATAAACACTCATTATTTTAGAATACATTAGAGAGTAAGTAAATGAGTTCTAAAGTGCCTGTTTTGATCATTGAGGATAGTCCTGCTATCGGTATGTTGTTAACTGAATTTATGAAAAAACTAGGCTATGATGAAGTCCATACCACTACCACTGGAGAAGCAGGAGTTGCTGTTTTTAATACAATCATTCATGACACTGAATCAAGTCCACTAATATTTTTAGATTATAATCTTCCTGATACTACTGCAAATTCTGTAATGTCACAAATTTTGACACTAAAACCTTACACCAAAATTATTATCGAAACTGCAAATAGTAAAGATGATGAAAAGATAAGAGAAGTGATTGGTTTAGGTGCATATGATTATGTTCAAAAACCACTTCGTTTTAATGAAATACAAAGGATCATATCTGTTCTTGAAGAAGAAGAAGCTTTCTTTAAAAAAGAATCTGAGCAAGTTGAATTATTAAAAGAAGCTGAACAGAAAGCAGAAGACAAAGCTAGAGATTATATTAATTTCATTTTAAAATCTGGGAATCAAATCAGTATGATCAAAATTAAGCATATTCTTGGTTATGCAGAAGATTTTGTTACAACATATCTACAAAAATTAGAGGAAGATGGGAAATTAATCCAATTAGGTGAAAAAAAAGAAATTTCTTGTAATCAATGTGATTCAGTTAGAACTTCACAAATCTTTTTTTGTCCCAATTGTAAGAGTTCCAATTTTAAAATGGGTAAACTAATTGAACATTATGATTGTGGAAATATTTCTGAAGAACTCACTTATCAAAATGATAAATGCCCTAATTGCAAAAAAGAAATAAAAGCACTGGGTGTAGATTACAAAGTTATGACAAATCATTACATTTGTAATGATTGTAAAGAATTTTTCCCGGAAATTTCAAATGAATATCTTTGTTTGAAATGTGAAAACAGGTTCAAATTGGAAGATGCTAGATGGCAATCAAGTATCAATTACAAAATAAATAGATAATATTCCTATTTTTGCTAAATATCCAATTCCTTGAATAAATACACTAAATTAAAAACCAAATAGGGCCCTAATTAACGAATAAAGTTCCCTAAAAAAGAAGAATCCTTTCTCAGGTAACTCTGTTTCATCATCTGTTATTGCCTTTTCCAAATCTTGGAAATCAATGTCAACGTTTGTCATGTCTGCTCCTGAAAAATCAGCATTTGTAATTGTTGTCTTAAACATGTCCGCACTTTCTAGCACACTATTTGACAAATCAGCTCCTGAAAGATTGGTGTATGAGAGGTCAGCACTTTCAAGTATGCTACTTGTGAAGTCAGCTCCTGAAAGATTGGAGTATGAAAAATCAGCACCTTTTAGATTGGATCCTGAAAAATTAATTCCTGAAAGATTTGTTTCAACAATCGAAATTCTTCTCATATCTGTGTTTGAGAAATTTACATTCTCAAAGATAGCTCCTGCAAGGTCTACTCCAGATAGGTTTGCATCAGACAAATCAGCGTTTGACAGATTTGTATTAGTTAATACTACACCAGATAGGTTTGCATCAGACAAATCAGCGTTTGACAGATTTGTTCCTGTTAACTTAACTCCTGTAAGATCAATTCCAGATAGGTTTGCATTTGATAAATCTGAATTTGAAAAATTGACGTCATTGAATTCAGCAACAGTGAAATCTATTCCTATTAGAATTGATTCAGATAAATCACTTCCAAACAAGGATGCACCATTTAATAAAACTCTTGATAGATTAGTTCCTTTCAATAAGGTATTTGATAAATCAACTCCGTCCAGATTAGAATCAGAAAGATCAACACCTGTAAGATTTATCCCTTTTAGTACTGTACCGGACAGATCAACTCCTCTAAGTATAACATTAGAAAGGTCAGAACCAGAAAGATTTGTTCCTTGAAGACTGGAACCAGAAAGATCAACACCTGCAAGGTTGGTTTCAGACAAATCAGCGTTTGTAAGATCAACTCCTTTTAGACCCGCTGCAGTCAAATCCATTCCAGATAGATTTGCACCATAAAGAATACTGTTACTAATGTCTGCTCCATCTAGAATTATTTGTAATAGTACTGTGTTTGATAGATTTGCATCTCTTAGTATTGTTTTAGTTAAATCAGCTTCAGTTAAATCGGCTCCGGATAAATCAGAACCAGATAGAGTGGCCTCTGTGAGGTTTATCCTATCTAACTTTGCATCATTAAATTTGCTGTTAGCCAGATTAATTGTTGAAAAATTTGAATCAGAAAGAATAGCACCAGTAAAATCAGCATTTGAAATACCTGCCCCTTTTACATCAGCTCCAGTAAAATCAGCACCAGAAAAGTTTGAACCTCTTGCATTTAGATTTGTAATCTGAATGTTTTTTAGAATTGCATTTGAAAAGTTTGTATCTAGTACTGCTACTTCCTCAATCTTTGAATTTGTTAAATCAGCCCCACTCAAATCAGCTCCAGAAAGGATTCCTTGAAAATAATCAACTGAGGAAAGAATCGATTCAGACAAATCAGCATTTGTGAAATCAATTCGCATAAACTTTGAATCAGACAAGTCTGCACCAGACAAGTTTGCAGCTGTTAAATTAAGTTGGAAAAGATCTTGTTTGGTTAAATCACAATTGTTTAGATTAACAAATGGTTCAAACTGTTGGGCACAATGTGCCTTGAATGTTTTTTCATCATCAGATTCTTCTTTTTCAATAGATTCTTGGCCCGGTTGTATGATTTTTTCATTAATCTCACTGATTGTGACAATTTCAATACCTGACGCCTTTACCTCATCAATTAATTTTCCAACTTCGTTTATCATGTATTGATCTGTTTCAGTTGTGTATGCCCCTAGTTCTTCAATAGTGAATTCATACGGATGCATCATAACTACTGCAAAACCATTTTCATCGATAGATCCCTTGATTTCTTCTAAAATCACAGAACGTTCTTGTTTAGTCCATGTAACTCCATCTTGATTCAGCATAGCAGTCTCAGTGTTTGCAGGAAAGTACAAAATTTCAGAGTCTACTCCAAGATATGGAGGCGAGTGGTTTTCATCAATATGACCTGTAATGTGTGTAAATCCTAATTCAACAGAAATCTCCAAAGTGTTTTCATCAAACAAGTTTAGTGGTGGAATGAGTGTTTTTGGCGTAACTCCTAAAGTATCTTGTAATACTTCATTTGTTTTTTCTAACAATATTTTTTGTTCAGATTTGCTCAAGGCTGTTAACTTTGCATTGCTGTAACTATGACTGGCAATTTCTAGTGTGGAGAATTCATTTACCAATCCTCTTTCAATGTAATTAACTAAGAGAGGGTCTGTTCCAAAAACACTTCCAATTATTCCAATAGTAAGATCAGCGTTTTTTTGTTGGAATAACTCCATGATGTCTAATTGAGGTCCACGAAGATAGTAGTCTTGAACGTCATCTAGTCTAAATGCTACACAATTACAAGTAGTAATGGAGCTTTCTGCTTTTACTCCTTCTTTATACACTGAAAAAAATCCCTCATCTCCTGTAATAGGTGTCACTTTCGTTGCCCAAATTTCATCTTCTTCATCTCCAATTTTGATAACAACAATTGAATATCTATCTACATCAATATTTGAAAAATATGCTTCTCCTCTATGATTTACATTGGATTGAGATACTTTGTTATTTTCAGAATCATATAATTCAACAATAAATATGCCGTCTGTTTTTTGTACTTTTTGTAGATTCTCTTTGTAAACATTAATCGTTATAAGATTCTCAATGTTAACTGTCCAAGGTGTGATGATTTTTACATCTCCAATCACCTGTGGAAATAATTTAATCGGGAATTCTGAAAATACTATACCTTCAGCCAATGAAATTTCTGCAATATAGTAATTGTCTTGTACCAAATTATTTGGTTGTAACCAAAATCTTATTGTTTTTCCATCAGAATCAGTATTTCCTTTGGCCCATTCTTTGCCTTCATGAGATTTTATCGATACCGTAGCTCCCTCAATAGGGGTCTGACCATCATTATGGTACACAACAATTTGTGAGCCTGCTGAAAGAGGAAGTAAAATTTTCAATTCTTCTTCAGGTTCATCCAAAAACACATATCTTTCTTCGGCAAACATATCATTTACAAAAACTTCAACATCGTATTTATGATCTAGAGGCAATGCCTTGATTTCATAAGGATTTGAATTAGGAAAATCAACTACTGCAAAGGGCTCTTCGCTATTGTCTTGAAAAATTTTAAGAGTAGTTTGCCAAGTATCTACTCTGTCTCCATTTTCATATGCCAAATCTAATCTAATATTTCCGACCTCTTCACCAAAAGATGTTGGTATGTTTTGAAGAATTAATGTAATTAATACAATCATAGAAAACATGTAGATTGATTTATTCGGTAATGATGAATTACTATTCATTAAATCCCTTCCTTGTTACACTTGTCCATTTTGCTTTTCTTCTCAATAATTGTTCAAATAACTGTCTTATTAGTAAAGCATCTTGAATTTGTTTAAATCCAAACATAAAGAAAATTGAATACAGAATCAATTTTGGATCTTCTCTTTCTATTCTAACTGCCAAAGTCACAAGCAAGTATTGCAAAATTATAAAAAATGCCATGGAACTTAAGACAAAAAATATGTCTCCTTGAATAACGGATAAAATCAAAGACCCTAACATGAAAAATCCGGTTATAGGCAATACTAGCATTGATAAAATCATGTAAGGGAGTGCAATTTTTTGTAAAAATCCAAAACGAGGATTTGCCAATGCATCTTTGTGTTTAAAAACTACTTGAAGATTTCCTCTATACCATCTACTTCTCTGTTTCAGAAATTGTCCTATTTTTTCTGGAGCTTCTGTATATGCCAATGATTTTGTGGTTCCTCTGATTATCTGGCCAGATTTAAGAACTTTAATCGTTGCATCAAAATCTTCCACAATGGTATCCTTATCATATCCTCCAGCATCTTTGAGAATATTTGTTTTGAATGCGCCCATAGCTCCTGGAACTATTGTGATTGCTCCAAACATATCAAATGCTCTTCTGGCAATTTGTAATCCTGAAACATATTCTAATGCTTGACACCACGTAAGCCAATTTGTTTTATTTCTTACTTTGACATTACCAGCTACTCCGCCAATATCAGAAGAGCTTTCAAAAACTTTTACAATCTCTTTTAATGAATTTTTACCAGCAATAGTGTCTGCATCCAAAATTGTTAAAATTTCACCTTTTGCAAAATTTATCCCATAGTTAAGTGCAGTAGCTTTTCCACTGTTTTCTTTATGCAATACTTTAACATTGTCTCTTTGAAATGTTTTTGCAATCGACAAAGTCTTATCTGTACTTCCATCATCAATAATGATAATTTCTTTTTTTGAATAATCTATCTCTAATGCACTTTCAATTGTTTTTCTAATTACTTTTTCTTCATTGTATGCAGGAATTAAGATGCTAACTAGTGGGAATACTTGTGCAGGTTTTAATGAGTCTTCTTTATTTTTACTATACATTGCTAATGGAACCATTAACATAATACTCCAAAATGTAATCGTAAATCCCCATAAGATAATTGAACGGTATATCGATTCCCAGAGTGTATATCCTTCAAATGCAAGTATTCCTCCCAATGCAAATGGAAGGACCAATATCAGTACTGAAAAAATACCCGGAGCATGTTTTCGTGTCCTAAAATCCGTTTTTGACCAACGTCTTGAATCTAAAATTTGATACAGTACAAGACTTCCACCTATTATCATTGCACCACCACCAAACCCTGAGATAAAATAGAAAGGAGTAACAAAAACAAATGCAATGATTACAAGTCCAATTAAAATTATTATTGGATCATGCTTTATGTTCGAAGAACGTTTTGTAGTTTCTGGGATTTGATCCTGTGTGAGGTTTTTCTCATCTTGAAACCCTGTTTTTTTAAATTCATTTTTGTTCTTAGAAATTGGCTTTTGACACGTATTGTGATACCACAAACTCTGAATCCGAGTGGATTTTTCATCTAGTTTTATTTCTCCGTTACATGTAGCACATTTTACTAAATTAGGATTCAGGAATACTGATTTATCTTTTAATGGAATTTTTTGATTTCGAGTATTTGTTTCAACTGTAATTTCAGGTATTTCTAATCCTAAAATTCTTTCAAGATACAGTTTATCTGAATTTATGAACTCTTTGTTTTGTTTGAGCCTTTTTAGAATATATTGATTTCTTCCTCCATCACCTATTGACTGTTCTATGGCATCTTCTAATTTTGTAATCAGGAAAGTCTTATCCAATTTCTATTATTGATAATGCCAATTTTGTAATTATATGTGAGTTCGTCATCAAAATTTTCCTTCCAGTCTATTTTTTTGAGTATAATTAATTCAAACTAATCTAAATAAATGGGATATCTATACAGACATTATGAAGAAAATTTTTGTCAATGGATATGGATCTATTGGCAGCAGAATTACTTCTTTTCTCAAAGATGATCCTGAGATAACTGTTATTGGTATTGGCAAATATTCCCCTGATGAGAAAGTAGATGTTGCCAATTCTAAAGGTTTGAATGTTTATGTGCCAGAACGAAAATTAAATAATTTTTCAAATTATAAAATCGCAGGAACAGTAGAATCTGCACTTGATGATTGTGATTTGGTAATTGATGCAGCCCCTGGAGGATATGGTTACAAAAACAAAAAGAATGCTTATGAACCAAAAAATATTCCCGCCATTTATCAAGGTGGAGAAACTACTATGGGGTCTGAGGCTGTTTCTGATTTATTGTTTAACTCTAGAGTAAATTATGATCTTGCATTAGGTAAAAAACACGTGATGCAAGGCAGTTGCAATGTAACTGGAATGGGCAGAATTTTAGAACCATTACGTGAAAAATTCGGTGAACAATTGATTCGTTTTGATGTAACTCTTGTTAGAAGGTGGGCAGATATTGAACAAACTGACAAGCAATTATCTGACACAATAGAAATGACAGAAAAACCTCATCATGGTGATGATGTAAAAGAATACTTTGGTAAAGATGCACCACTCTATGTTAGAGCAATAAAAGTTCCAACAAGGCAAATGCATTTACACATAATGGATGTCCGATTCAGGGATTTAGCACCAAAACCTTCTGAAATTCATGAAATTTTTACAAATGAATTCGGCGTTGCTACTTTGTGGACTGCAAAGGGAACCAAAGATGTTAGAGATTATGCTCAAACTATGAGTTTTAATTTTACAGATACAAACATGATCCATATTCATGCTAATATGACAACTTCAATTGGAGATACAACCCAAATGATGTATTCAGATGATCAAACTGGAATTGTGATTCCTGAAAATCATATGCTTATGCAAGCAATGTTGTTTGAAAAATCATATGAAGAAGCATTTGCTCATACTGAATCAATTTTTCATATGAATGAAAAAAAGCACAAATTACAAGAACATTTTGCTAAAAAAGATTAGCTTCTAATCCTCTCAATTCTAATTTTTTGAGGAATATTTTTTGAAACTTTTTCTACAACTATTCGAAGTTCTTCTACTTCTACCTTGTCTCCTTCTTGAGGAATATCTTGTAGTCTTTCGTGTAATAGCCCACTAAGTGATGCATAATCATCACCTTCTGGAACTTTAGTTTTAAAAATTTCATTAATTTTATCAATTTCAATATCTCCATTAGTAATTATTGTATCTTGATCAATTTTTTCATATTCTGTTGGTCTAGTAAGATCTGTTTCATCTTCTATTTCACCTACTATTTCTTCAAGCAAGTCTTCTAAGGTAACTAGACCTTCAACTCCACCATGTTCATCAACAACGATTGCCATGTGTGTTTTCCTTCCTTTCATCTCCTTTAACAAAGAACTTACCATCTTTTCTTGAGATGCAAAAACTGGTTTTCTTGCAATTTGTTCTAGATTCACCATTTTGTTGTCTTTTTCTAATTCTCTTAACACGTCTCTAGCATGAATAAATCCAACAATATCATCACTTGTATCTCCATAAATTGGAATTCTAGAATGTCCACTTTGATTGATTTGTGGCAATGCCTCAAAAAGTAGCATTTTTGAATTTAAACTAAACATCTTTGTTCTAGGAGTCATTACAGAGCGAATTACAGTATCATCAAATTTTAGAGCTCCATGAACTAATTCCATTTCCTCTTTTTCAATAGCTTTTTCTTCTAAACCTTGATCAATAACTCCTTTGATATCTTCTTCTGTAATTGGTGGAGGAGTATAACTACTGCCAGTTAATTTTACAACCCCTTTTGTAATAATCTCAAAGAATTTTACAATTGGATAAAATACATAGCTAAATGCTAACAATGCAGGAGCGTATCTTAGTGCAATTTTAGTGGAATTTGCATTACAGTATGTCTTTGGTGTAATTTCTCCAAAAACTAGAATCAAAAAGGTCATAACTCCTATGGCAATTCCTAACCCATCATTTCCAAATAGTCTGATTGCTACACTTGTTGCAAGTGCAGAGGCACCTACATTTACAAGATTATTGCCAAGATTTACACTTGACATCATCCAGCTTGGGTTTGTTTTTAATTTGTATAATGCCTTTGAACCTTTTTTTCCTTCATTAAAAAGTTGAACCACTTTTGATTTTCTGACTCCAACTAGTGCAACTTCTAATCCACTAAAAAAACCAGATAATCCAATTAGTGCAGCTAATGCTACAAGTTCAACCCATAAATCTACCATGATAACTCCCACAAAATTTTCTTAGAACAACAAACGTTACTCATTTAGTTTTTTAGCACCATCTTTTGGTTACAATAATTTAGTAAAAATTCTATTTAAGGCTTGAGATGTCAATTACATTCTAAATTGATTGAAACCAAAAAATGAGGCTAATTTTTTGGGGGTTTTGCAAATCTATTTTCAGGATTATTATGATAGTCTACAGGAAGCATTGCATCCTTTTGTCTACCTGTGAGAATTCCAACTATGACATCATCTTTTTTCATTATACCTTCACTGATCAGTTTTTTTATTCCTACAACTGATGCTCCTGATGCCATTTCACAATCAAAACCATTTAGACCAACAACTGACATTCCATCAAGCATTTCTGAG
>JBHHVF010000040.1:0-9315 GCA_046754145.1 Candidatus Nitrosopumilus sp. | reverse complement strand
AGTAGAAACACCTAAAGTAGAAACACCTGAAGTTGAAACAACCATTGAAACTCCAGAAGCTACAGTAGAAACACCTGAGGTAGAGACTGTAGAAGCACCTATGGTAGATACTGAATCAGATGATTCAGAACCAATAGAAGAATAATCTCTTCTTTTATCTTCTTTTTAAAATTTATTTTATTTTCAATACTATTGATTAAATTATAATATCATTTGAGACTGTTACTAATTATGACAGACCTCTATCGATTACTTCCAGAAGAAATGGAACAACTAGTAATTGATATTGGTTATCCGCGATATAGAGCAGATCAAATATTACTTCCACTTTATTATAAATTTCCAAAAAACATCAATGATATTCCACAACTCCCAAAAAAATTAAGAGAAGAATTAGCTGAAGCTGGATACACTATTGGTTCAGCAAAAGAGATGCATAGAGTAGTTAGTGAAGATGGAGATACAACCAAACTATTACTTGATCTTTCTGATAATTCTTCTGTTGAGACTGTTCTGATGCAGTATGATCCGCAAAAAATTGGAGGCCATCCAAGATCAACAATATGTGTTTCTACTCAAATTGGTTGTGCAATGGGATGTATATTTTGTGCAACTGGTCAAATGGGATTTGAAACAAATCTTAAAGCTGAACATATTGTATCTCAAGTAATTCATTTTGCAGATATTTTACAACAACGAGGAGAACATGTAACAAACTTGGTCTTTATGGGAATGGGCGAACCAATGGCAAACTATGATGAAATGATTCGTGCTGTAAAGATTCTGACACATGATAGAGGTTTTGGTCTTGGTCAACGTCACATAACAATTTCTACTATTGGTATTGTATCTGGAATAGATAAACTGGCTGAAGAAAACCTGCAGATTGGTCTTGCAATATCTCTTCATGCTCCAAACAATGATTTACGAAAAAGACTTGTTCCAACAGCTGGACCTAACTCTGTTGAAGATATTATTGAAGCAGGCAGACGTTATTACAAAAAAACTGGACGTCGTGTGACATTTGAATATGCTTTGATGGAAGGAATTAATGATTCTCCTGAAATTGCAACTGAACTCGCTAAACTCTTGAAAGGTAATGGATCTCATGTTAATCTAATTCCTATCAACCCTACTGCTGGTGATTTTAAGCGACCATCAGAAGATAGGGTTCTTGAATTTGAACGAATTTTATCAAATGCTGGTGTAAACTGTACTGTTCGTGTGGAAAAAGGTACTGAGATCTCAGCTGCTTGTGGTCAACTTAGAACAGATATTGTCGGCTAAGTGTTAAAATAGGGCTTTCGAAGGTTTTACACTACATGGCAACTAAGAAATCACATGGTCGTTCACACGGATTTAAGCATAAATCCAGATCTGTAATGAAGAAAAAGGCCCCTAGAGGAGTTTCATTCTTGTTACGTGAATATCAAGAAGGCCAGCAAGCACTTGTCATCATTGATCCAAGACAGCACAAAGGATTACCACACAGACGATACCACGGTAAAGTTGGTCTCATTACAAATGTCGGTAGACGTGCTATCACACTTGATGTGAAATTAGGAGAAAAATCGAAAACCTTAATCACTAGACTGGATCATATCAAACCATTCGGTGTATAGATATGGAAGAAGTAAAAAAGAAACAAGCTATTTCTCTTTCAGAAGTTAAAGAAATTTTAGGCAAAGTAGATGTTGAAGAAATGGATCAAATTCAACGTTGGACCTATGATTATGTTTCAAAGTTTGTATCAACTGATCCTAAAGATGCGAAGGAAATGAAAAAGAAACTCATGAAAGAATGTGAATTAACAGAAGATGAAGCTGTTGAAATTGTAAACATCAGACCAACAAGCTTGGCTGAACTACGTTCTTTTACATTTGGCTGGAAAAAATTAATCCTTGCTGAAACTCTAGAAAAAATGCTCAAAATTATCAAGGAGCATTCGTAAGTTTCTAGGAGTATTTTATTTTGTCCAGGGCACAATCCCCTCCTAGAAAGTATGAGGAATATGCATATGTTTTAGATTTCAATCCTAGAGGAAAATCAACTACTGTAAGAGGAAGAGAAGGAATCATAGTTACAGCTATTGGAGAAGATCGTCTAACTATTTTGGAAATTCTTGGAGTTCCTAATTCAACATTTGATGTAGGTGAGAAAATCTATATTGGAAAAGAAGGACGAACTAAAGTTCTATCTGTATTAGGAAAGATGGAATATGGTCACATCTCATCATCAGCTCAAAGTGAATTAACAAATGTCGTAGAAAATATTGTAACTATTAATGAATCAAAATTTGTTGAATATCTAAACAATGCACAACCATTAACGCCAAGAATTCATGCACTTGAATTAATTCCAGGAATTGGAAAGACCTACATGAAAACAATGCTTGACGAACGAGAACAACAAAAGTTTGAAAGCTATCAAGATTTACAAGACAGAGTAGGATTCAAAGATCCAATAAAACACATTTCAGAACGAATTATGGATGAAATTACTGGTGAAAGCAGAATGAATCTCTTTGTAAAGAGATGATAAAACGAAAACAACTCGGACAGCACTTTCTCAACTCAAACTCAATAGCCAAATCAATTGTTTCAGAGGCTAAAATCACAAAAAAAGATATTGTATTTGAATTGGGGACTGGATTGGGAGTATTGACTCCGCTACTCTGTCAAAAAGCAAACAAAGTGATCTCAATTGATGCTGATGAGAAATTAATTAAAAATGCAAAATCTACATTCTCTAACATTGATAATCTTGTCTTAAAATCAGGTGATGGTTTTAAGAAAAACGATTCTTTTACTATCTTTGTATCAAATCTCCCCTATTCTAGAAGTAAGGATGCAATAGAATGGCTTGCACAAACCTCTTTCTCTCATGGTGTAATAATGGTTCAAAAAGAATTTGCTGAAAAACTAGTTGCAAAATCATCAAAGAAGAGAAAAGCAGTAAGCATCATTGCCAATCATGCCTTTGAAATTAAGACTCTTTCTAAGGTAGGGAAAAACAACTTTTCACCTCCTCCAAAGGTTGATTCTGTAATCCTAAAAATAATCCAAAAAAACACCATGAAAAAAGATCTGATTCAAACAATCAACAAAATTTTCTCATACAGACGAAAAACTATCAAAAATATTCTAAAACAATTCAACAAGGAAACTGTAATAGATAAACGAGTAGATGATCTTTCTGGAGATGAAATAATTAACCTTGCAAATCAAATCCTTGAAAAATGATGAGTATCCTCCTTCTGAGGATACTTTTTTCATGGCAGATATAATTGAAAATGAAAAAGGAGATTTTGCATTAGATATTGGAAGTGGTTCTGGTTATCTAACAAAATTACTTTCTGAGAATTTTTCTTTGGTAGTTGGAACTGACATTAATTATGAAGTGTTAAAGCATCAAACTTACAAAACAAAAAATCTCGTATGCTGTCATAGTTCAGATGCATTAAAAATAAAATTTGATCTCATTGTTTGTAATTTACCTTATCTTGCAACTGATAATATCTTAGATATTGCAACTGATGGAGGTCCAGAAGGACTTGAAATACCTCTAAAGATAATAAAATCAGCTATTCTGTGCCTAAATCAAACAGGAAAATTCCTTTTTGTAACATCGTCTCTTTCAAATTATCAAGCATTAATTGATTCAATAAAAAATGAAGGGCTTAGTGCAAAAGTTATTGCAAAAAAGAAATTGTTTTTTGAGGAATTAATAATTATTGAAGCAAAGAACTGATTATTTTTTTAATAATTCAGCAGAAAGTTTTGCAATTGCATCTGCCATCTCACTTGTTTTAGCATTACCACCAATATCATATGTTACATATTTTCCCTCATTAATTATTTCATCAGTAGCTTTGAAAACTGCATCTTTAATTTCAGGTTCACCGAGATATTCTACCATCCATGCACCTGACAAAATTGCAGCAGTAGGATTTACTTTATCCATTCCCTTGTATTTTGGTGCACTTCCGTGTGCTGGCTCAAACATTGCATAGTTATCACCCATATTTGCAGAGTAAACATTTCCAATTGAGCCTGTATTACCAGAAGCACATTCTGATATGATATCCATAAACAAATTTGTACTTAGCAAAACAGAATTGTTGAACCTCTCAGGATTTTTTACTAATTGTTGAGTCATATTGTCAATGTAGTATTCTTCAATCTCAATTCCTGGGTTTTCTTGTGCAGCTCTTTCTACTTCGCTCCAAAAAATCCCATCAGTTCTTTTTAGAATATTTCTTTTTGTAATGGCTGTTATTTTTTTTAATCCATATTTTTTTGCCCAATCAAATGCAGAATCTACTATTCTTTTACAACCTTTTCGTGTTATTTTTCTAATTGCAATGGCAGAATCTTCAGATGTATCAAACTCGATTCCTGCATACAATCCTTCAGTTGCTTCCCTAAAACATACAAAATCAAGTTTTGTATTTGGTGATAATCTGTTATATGATTTGATTGGCCTAACATTTGCATATAGTTCAAATTTTTGTCGTGTAGAAACAGCCACACTTCTTGGAGCATTAGGTGATGGTATGGTTGTAGTAGGACCTTTGTAGCAAGCATCACTCTCATCCATGATTTTTGATGTGGCTTCAGGAATGTATGTGGCTCCACCATTTTTCTCCCATTGTTCTGAGCCTGCTTCACAGCGAATAAGCTCACTTTGTGTATTACAAGCTTCTAAGACATGAATCATGGCATCAACTAGTTCAGGCCCAGTTCCATCACCATTAATCACGGCTGCTTTTTTACCCATTTCAGCGAGATTTGTCGATTGAGCGTATTTAATTCTACCCTTACGAAATAAACTGAAATTTTTTGTGACTATATTTCGTATAGGGGTAATTTATTAACATAATTTGGTTTTGTTTTGATAGACGATGATAATTGTACAACTCTCAGATCTTCATGTGGGTTCTCAGTTTCAAGCCGATGTGTTTGAAACAGTAGTCAAAGAGGTAAACGAACTAAATCCTGATGTAATTGTCATTACAGGTGATCTAACCAATGAAGGTTTGATGAAAGAATACGAACAATGTAAATCCCTGTTGACAAAATTTAACACAAAAAAAATTATTACCATTAGTGGAAATCATGATTATAGAAATACTGGTTATTTACTCTTCAAAAAATTCTTTCCATTTGAAGCAGTCAATGAGTTAAGTGATGATGTTGTCTTAGTTACAGTTGGAACTGCTAGACCTGATAGAAATAATGGTGAAGTTGGATATAGACAAAACTTGTGGTTGGAGCGAACTATGAAAAAATACAAAGACAAAGTAAAGATTGTTGCAATGCATCACCACTTAATTCCAATTCCTGATACTGGTTCTGATCAGCTTACTGTTGTTGATGCTGGTGATGTTCTAAGAGCAGTATTGGATTCTCAAGTTGATGTAGTTTTGTGTGGACACAAACATAGACCTTGGGCTTGGAATTTTGGAAAATTAACAGTTGTTAATGCTGGAGCTGTAACCTCTGAACGTGTTCGTGGATTGTTTGAAAATACCTACAACATTCTCACTATTTCTAACAAAAAAGTACAAGTCGATCTCAAAATTGTAGGTGGAAAAAGACTCCCAATTGAAGAGATTGTGAATAATTACAGCCAATTTGGCGACGAGTGAATTTATTTACAGATTAATTCTAGGCATCTCTATGCGGGGGTCGCCTAGCCTGGTAGGGCGTAGGATTGCTAATCCTATGTCCGCAAGGACACGGGGGTTCAAATCCCCCTCCCCGCGCCATTAAAAATTAAATTTAATAGGGCGATTGAAGAAGTTTTTTTAATGGGACGAAGAAAAACTCAAAAAATTATTCGAACTGGTCCTAAAAATGCAACAACCGGAATGTGTCCTGAATGTAGGACAATTGGTAAAGTATTCCTTCTTGGCCCACCTGGAAAAGAGAGAGGAAAATGCGAAAAATGTCGCCAAGAGTTTGAATTATAGTTCAAAAAGTCCAGCCTAGATGTCAAATCATACAACGCTAACTTTTTAAGACAAATTTTTGCTGATAGATAATTATGAGTTCAGAAGCTGAAACCATCTATGAGAGAGTTGCAAAACTTGAAGATGAAATTGCATTACTCAGAAGTGAATTAGATATTCTCAAAAAAGCATTTAGAAATAAAATCGCTCGTCATGAAATATCAATGATCAAGAAAGGACAAGACATCAATTCCATCATTGACTAATTTTTTGTCTTTATACTTCTAATCAATTCTAAAATAAAATCTATATCTTCTGCATTTGGATTAATTTCTAAATATTTGTTCAAATATCTCAATGCAGTTTCAGAATTTAGTAATCTTTCTTCTAGAATTCCTTTATCTCGGATATCTTCCGGAGATTCAGGATCAATTGCTAAAACCATGTTGACACATCGAAGTGCTTTATCATAAACGAATGATTGTACATAGGAATTTTTCAAGTTGCGAGTCATTCTTATTAGAATTTGTTCTGTCTCTATCTCATCAAGGAACTCTGGTTGAAATTCTAACTGTCCATCAAAATTATTGTCTAAAATTTCCTGCAAGTCATCTACATCTAATAATGTCCCATCATCAAATGGATCTAAAATCATTTCTTCATTATATTTAACCAGAATATGACTTGGAAATCCAACAATTTTGAGATCCAATCCGATAAACTTTGCAATTTCAACATAAAGAATTGAGATGGTAATAGGGAGGCCTGATTTTTTATCAATAACCTCATTTAGAAAATTATTCTTTGGATTATAGTAATCATCAACGTCACCACTAAATCCTAAATTTTCAAATAAATGTTCATTTAACATTGAAATTAGATATGTTGGATTTTTAACATCACTGATTGACTCTTTTAGAGACATTCCTATTCGATGTATCTTGTTGATGTAATCATCTACATCTAGATCAGGATATTCTAAAATCTGAGCAAATTTTAGACATTTTTCAACTAGGTTAAAGTTTGGATTTTTAACAAATGAAAACCATTCTGCAACAAATGGATCAAATTCTTCTTTCAATTATTACTGGCTCATCTTCTTGAGATATAATTGAGGATCTTTGAGTTCTCTGGTATTTGGAGGAATTTCAATCATTTTTTTGAAGGTATCTTTGCCTAGTTTCTCATATACTGTTTTGGTAAAGTCTTTTCCCATACTCTTTCTGACTTGGTATGATGAGAAGTCTGTTCCCATAAATGTAGTGAGATAATTTTGAAAATCTTCATCATCCTTTAAGATATTCTCAATTGCAAAACCTGCCATTCCCTCCATAGCAGTAAATGCAGCATGATGCTGTTGAATTGGAACAAGCCATTTCTTATAAATATCTAAAAGTTGCGGAATTGCTTCCCCTATTTTCGGATCCATTTCTACATGTGTAAATGTCATAACATCTGGTCCAATCTGCTCAATTAAGAAATGATCTGGATTTAAAAAGAAAAATAAATTTGCTTTTTTTGCAAATGGAAAATCATCTGGTACTGCTTGTAGCTGGCAATATTCTGCAAGTTTATTGATAGTTTCAGTATCTAGTGCCAAAATTATGTTTGCTAACTCTTCATTGATTTTGTTTACTTGCATTGCAGCATTCTTGTTTACCTGCTGTAGGTTTTCTTGTACAGAATGAATTAATTCTTCTAGTACTGTCATCTTTACTGCACCAAAATATCCTGAATTTACATTTTCAAATCTTGATTCGTATGGTTCTCCTTGTTTATGAAGAATTATTTGTGGATATTTTGATAAAATAAATTTATTTAGATAAATCACACCATCTAAGTAATCTCCATAGGTTGTTGTAAGTTTAGATATGTACTGAATTGCATATGTTGAATATACTAAATATTTTCCAGTATCTTGTTGCATTAATTCTGCAATCTTTTTTAGATCTTCTTTTGCAACTGCATTAAATAATTCTGTAACAAACTCTTTTGATTCTTTATCTGCAAATACTTTGTTGCCTTTCAATTTTTTCAAATCTTCTAATTCTGGAAATTTTAACTGTAAATTATCAGGAACTTTAATGCCCAAAAATTCTTCTACCTTATTTTTGTAAATTGGAAAAACTTCATTGGCAATATCTTCTAGTTCTTTGAATTGTACCTTGTCTGCAAGGCCATCTTTAGCCTTGATTGCTAGTTCTGTGATCTCTTTTTCTTCATCAAGTTCAACTGATAATTGGCCAAATAGTGCTTCGGCAAACTCTTCAAATTCTCCCAATTTGTATCAAATCAAAAACTACTACATTTAACTTATCTTGATTTTCAAATCAAGTCTCTCCAAATTCCTGTAAATTCGTCACTTGCAACTACAGAAATAATTTTGATCTTACCTAATGGAGTGAGATATTGTCTCTTGTCATAATACGTGAATTCCCCTTCTTTGTCTGGGTATATTGTGATTGTATCTTGTTCTCCTGGTTCTAGTAAATCTGTTTGAACATTAAATCCATCAATATAGAGTCTATGTTGGGTTGTTCCATTGTTGATTACAGTTAGAATGTATGCAAATGATGTGCGTGATACTAATGTTGGATTTTCATCGCCCAAAACTCCCTTGATTGCTTTAATCTGTGCCTTTCCATCAATCTCTTCAAAAACTACTGTCTGTTCTACCGTCTCAGCCCAAAAAATTTGAACATGTCTTACATTACCTTGCCCTACAAATCCTACAGTTGCTGCTAATCCGATAACTCCTGCAATTAGTACTGCAATTATCAAAATTTTATCATTTGATTTCAATTCCGTACAATTATTTGTCATTCCTCCTTAAAGAAACTACATGACAAATACTATAATTCGACCAGCATCTGAGAAAGATATACCTGTTTTACTTGGATTACTATATGATTTAGGACGTCCAAAACCGAAAGAGGATGTTGATGTTGATGTTTTTAGGAATCTAGTAAAGAAATATTTTACAGATTCAGATAAAAAAATTCTTGTTGCTGAACTTGATGATATAGAAATTGTAGGTATGGTAAGTATGATGTTTTTGCCTAGATTGAATCGTACCACTCTGGAGATGTACATTCCAGAATTAATAGTTCTTGAAAAACATCAAAATCAAGGAATAGGTAAAAAACTAATCCATACATGTATTGAACTTGCAAAAGAGAAAAAATGCCATAGAATTAGATTAGAATCTGGCAATCAACGAAAAGAATCTCATCAATTCTACAAAAATTTGGGATTTGAACAATCTGCTCTTTCATTTACAAAAAATTTAGAATTTTAAAGGCTGTAATGCCGGGGGCGAGTTTCGAACTCGCGACCTCCAGATTATGAGTATTGCCTTAGTT
>JBHHVF010000039.1:0-9504 GCA_046754145.1 Candidatus Nitrosopumilus sp. | reverse complement strand
GATGCATCCATTCTTTGATGTAGTGTCTTATTCCATTCATCAAAACCTGAAGGATTTTTTGGATAATTATTGTAGTGGTCTACTAACCATTGATTTTCACCCGATGTAAATCTGAGACCATCTGCTACTGTTTTATTCATTGCACCTCTAATGATCATTCCAAGCTTTCCCAAGCCAGAAAAGTCTGGATGTTCACCTTTACTAATTGACTCCACATCCATATTTCCCAAAAAGTGTTTCATTCCATAGCTTATTTGCTCATTACTCATTTGCTGCACTAATCTTCTGAAAAGTTCTAAACCTGCAGTTTTGTATCCATATTCTTTGATAAAATCAAGATTGTATTGCCAAAGATTTTCTTCTGAAACATCATTTGCTTCTATTGCTTGAGCTACATTATTTCCAATAATTGTTCCAGCAATCAATGCAGGCCCTATTCCTCCTGCATCAATTGGTTTTGGCATCCATGCAGAATCTCCAACCATCATATATCCTCCAGATACCATACAATCATTTTGTCTTCGAACTGAAACTTGGAAAATACCAGAATTATTGTTGATGTCTTCCGGATCTTCTGATAATTTTGCATTTTTGATTGCTTTGTTTCTTTGAAGATATTCATCCATTAATGATTGTACATTGTCTTTCTTACCTAGTCTATTGTTTCTTCTTTCAAGAAGTGATTTCTCAACTCCTAAACCAATGTTCACTTTATTATCTGCTTTAGGAAATACCCAACCATATCCACCAGGTGCAATATCTTGATCTAAATGAATTATACAATAATCTGGATCAAATTCTGTAAGATCTTTTTGCCCTTGATCAAAATACATAATGTATCTACCTGTAGATTCCAAATCTCGTCTGTCGATTCTTTTTTCTACTTTTGTTGAATTTTGGAGTCCATTTCTAAGCACTGATGTAACTCCAGTTGCATCAACTACAATTTTTGCTGTTTTCTTAAAGGGCTGTTTAGTTTTATTGTCTGTTCCCTGAATTCCAACTACTTGTTGATCTTCGTAAATTAAACCAGTAAGATTAATCTCAAATTCAAATTCTATTCCCATTTTTCTGCATCTTTCATTTTGAATTTCAGGAAGCTTTTGACGGTTTAACATGTAACCTGCTCCATCAAATGGAATTGCTGTTTCTTTGTCTGGAGAAAATGCCATGACTCCTTTTACATCATGTTCAATTTCTGGTCTGGTCCATTGAACCTTAATTCTATCTGACATAAAATCCACTGCCTCTTTGGAACATGCATCTCCACATACCCAACCTGCCAATGATTTTCTACCTGGTAAAAATTCGGTATTTCTGTCAACAACCAAAATCTTTAGGTTTTGATTTGAATAGTGAGAAATTGCTTGTGCTGTAATTGTACCTGCAAGACCTCCACCAGCAACTATAACATCATAATCTGCCACGATAATGAGGTTCGTCTATCCGTATTTAAAATAATACCATGATAGAATACATGGAATTCTTACAATCAAATTTGTTGCTCAATTCAAAAATGGGGTCGGTTCGTCGCGGCGTCTTCAAGGCTTTCGCTCAGACTGGAGCGGCTGTTATTTCCTCATTCCCAAATTAAATAATTCTTTTATTCCTATTTAATCTAGTTGACAATTTGAAAAATTTCTGTAAATGTTTTGACAGTATCTTTTTTGTTATAGATTGGTGTATGGATTTTTAATTTTACTGTATCTTTTTCTTGGAATGCAAGATTTCCTTTGATTAGTTCTTGCTTGTCTAGTCTCATATGAAATCTGGAATCTACTGTTCTTTCTTCAATTTCGTCAATTAATTCATTAATTTGATCATCAGATAACAATTCCAAAAGTTTTTTCATAAAATTTTGAGCCTCTTTTTTCACAATTTTTGCATTTAGCATAATTATTGGATTATCAAAATGTCCCGTAGTCTCTTGAATAGTAAATTCTTCTTCTTTTAGATCTAACAATTCTTCAAAAGATTGGAATATTTTTGAAATATCTTCTGTTGTATGAATAATTACATCAATTGTTACTTCTATCTTATCAATCATGATTGTAAAAGAATAATGCTAGTTGTTTATGCTTCAAGCAATACTGTTTCTTTCTCTGCAGTTCTGATGAGTTTTACTTTCTCAAGACCTACATGTCTAACTCTGATGACCTTCTTGAATGCTGCCATAATATCTGAATTAATCTTGCTATAGCAAGTTGCTTGGACAAATTGCTCAACTGTCATGTCTGGAACTGTCTTTTCAATTACATCTTTTGCAATTAATCTAAGAGCATGTTTTCTAGATGTGTTTAACTGTCTATGGGTTAGAGCAATTATTTTAATTCTAAAGATGTATCCGTCTTTTGTTTTGACATCAATCATAAAATTAATTTTTGATGAACCACGTCTGACTAAACTACGCAAAAATTCTTTTGAATACTCAAATCTCTTGAAAATTGTTGATGCTTTATCCCCGTCAACCTTGTTAATCTGGAAATAGATTTTGTATTGATGTTGTGAAGGATCTCCTTTTAGAATATCATAAAGTGTTACTTCTATTACCCTGCCTTCTGCATCTTCATCACTTGTAATTGGAACATAAGCAATAGGGACGACGTTAAATGAATCTGGAGCATTAACTGTAACCCAACGTTTTTCTCTCCACTTGTCTTTTACTCGACCTTTTCTACGTGCCAATTATTATCGACCTTTGAACCCAAAATATAAGGGTATGTTACTAGATCTCTTTTTGATTTCCCATGTAACTCTGTAAAACCTGAGGGATTCTAATGTGTCCGTCTTTTGTTTGAAAATTTTCCATAATGGATACTAGAACTCTAGTTGTGGCAACAAGTGTGCTGTTAAGTGTGTGTAAATATTGTGTATCCTCATTTGTTTTATCTCTGAATCTAATCTTCAATCTTCTTGCTTGATAGTCCAAACAGTTTGAGCAAGAAACAATTTCCCTGTACGCTTCTTGTCCTGCCATCCATGCTTCAATATCATATGTCTTTGCTGAAACTTTTCCCATATCCCCAGTTGATAGTAACATCACTTTGTGTGGAATCTCTAATTTTTGATAAAATTCTTCTGCAACTGATAACATTTTTCCATGTTCCTTCCAAGAATCTTCTGGTCTTGAAAATACAAACTGTTCAATTTTATCAAACTGATGTACTCTGAAAATTCCTTTCTGATCTCTTCCATGTGCTCCTGCCTCTTTTCTAAAACATGGACTAACACCAGCATATCTTATAGGTAGATCTTTTCCCTCAATGATCTCTTTTGAATGCATTGCTACCATAGCATGTTCAGATGTTCCAATCATGTAGAGATCTTCCTCCTCAACCTTGTAGATGACTTCTTCAAAGTCATCAGCAATTACTGCTCCTTTCATTGATTCTCGGTTAATCATGTATGGTGGCTGAACAAGTGAATATTCTTTTTTTGCAAGAAAATCCAATGCAAAATGAATTAGTGATTGATTTAATCTTACTAGATCATTTTTTAGATAATAAAATCTGGCTCCTGCAACCTTTGCAGCTCTCTCCAAGTCTACCAAATCTAAATTTTCAGAAATATCAATATGATCATTTATTTTAAAATCAAAATTTGGAATTTCTCCCCATTTTCTCATTTCTTTGTTAGCACTTTCATCTACTCCCACTGGAACTGATTCATGAACAAGGTTTGGAATTGTAAATGCCAAATTAGAATAAGCGTTTTCAATATTTTCTTGTTCTAATTCTAATTTTTCAAGTTCTACTGAGACATTTTTCATCTCATCCAAAATTGATGATGAATCTTCTCCCGCTTTTTTCTTTTGAGAAATTTGAATACCTAATTCATTTTTCTTTTTTCGCCATTCATCAGTTTTAATTATGAATTCACGTCTTTTTTGATCAAGTTCTATTAATTCATCTAAATCAAAATCTACAGATCTTGCTTTGAGCATATCTCGAATAATTTGCGGTTTTTCTTTGATTAATTTAGGATCTAACATTATTCAATCACCTTTAGTGCAATCTGGACATGCTCTAATACTTCATCAATTGTAGCAATAAACTGCTTCATATTCTTTTTACTTTCAAAATTAAAAACTAGTTTGTTATCAATATTTTCAACATAAAGACTCAATCCTTCTGGAAAATTTACATTATCAGGTTCTAGTGCTTTTTTGACAGTTTCTGCCTTTTCTTTTGATATGTTACTAAGAACTACCTGGACTTGACACGTTAATGACATTTACTTCCAAATACTTGAGAAATTCATCCAATTTGTCTTTAGTTATTTTTGCTCCTGCTGCTGCATTGTGGCCTCCTCCAACACCATCAAATTTCTCAGCACCAGTTCTCATTAATTCACTGAGATTTATTTCTGATTTGCAACCAAAGGATTTTCTTGATGAAAACTTTATTGTATTCTCTTCCCCCCCTGTTCTCAAAATTACAATTTTCCCAGCATTTTTTGGGGATCCTGCAATTAATGATGAAATAGTTCCAGTCATTGTCTCAGGTACTATATCCATGCCATTTACCATTACACAAGTTTCACTTTCTGAAATTCTCCATCTTTCATTTGCTAAAATATTCATGTATTCTCTAATTTTCTTTCTATACTCTGTTAGAATGATTTCACCTTCTCTTAGACTCTTGTTTCTATCTCCCATACATACTGCCATTCCGACACCTGAATGGTTAATTCTTCCACATGAGTTTAGCATAGTTGAAAATTCTCTTCCATCTCGTAAGAAGCTCCTCTTATTCTCTCTTGGAAATGTGTAGGTATATCCAATTAATTCTGACATGATTTCAGTAGCGTTTTTTCCAGAAGTAAATTTAGTAATTGATTCAATTACTAGCCTTTTTTCTTCCTCATTCAGCTCTGCAGGAACCCTCCATCTCCCTTCATCTTTTAACTGAATTCCTGATGAATTTAGAAGAGAAAGACATGCATCTCTATTCCATGTTAAACCTTCGATAAATGGCTGTGAAGTAAATGCTAAGGCATCAGGAAGTGGTCTAGTTTCCCTCCCAACTAATAGTAAATCTAAATCGATATCTACCAAACCCTGTTCTTTGGCAGCATTTGCAATCTCAAAATTCTTACCTGTAAATGACTTTCTTTCTCCTTGATCTTGTCTATCTCCTAATGCAGAAACTACTGCAATAGCTGACATGTCTGAATTTCTTTCATCTAAGGCCATTGATGCAAGGTATGCCATTCCACCTGCACAAATCTCGACACCTCCATCAATTCCATATTTCCAAGCATTGATGACATTTTGATTATCTAATTCTTCTTCTGGAATTTGATGATGGTCTAAAACAATCCAGTTATCTCCTAAGGTCTCATTTAGATCCTTTGCAAAACCTCCGCCCAGATCTGTCACTATGTGAAAATCTCGAGAATCTGTTTTGAAAGATTCTACTATATTTTTACTAAATTCCTTTGATGTTCTAACAGTACATTTAGCCCCTGCCCTGATTAGAGCTTTGGTAATAATACTACCAGATGTAAGTCCATCACAGTCGATATGGGTTGTGACAAAAATTGATTTTTTAGACTTTATGCAATCTGAAATTTTATCTTTGAAAAATGAAAGTGACTCATCAAGTGATTTTGTCATTACTCTAGTTGAGCAACCACGGATTTATATTTCCAGGTTTTAGGAATTCTTTCAATTCTTTTGTAGTAAACAGATAGTCTGTGAACTTTGGCTTCAATTAATTCCAAAGATCTTACATTTCTGTTATCTCCTTTGTTTTCTTTAAGATGTTTTTGGAGACCTACTGCTTTTTTGACGATGTTTTCAAGATCTTCAGGCATTTCTGCTTTCAAATCATTTTCTTCTAGAATCTCACCAATGCTTTTTTTGGTAATTGGTTTGATTAGAGGAATTGAGTGTTGATCTCTTAATTTTATTCCAATTTGACTAGGAGTTAACCCATCTTTTGAGTATTTTATCACTAATTCTTCAATTTCTTTAGGACTTAGGGTTATCCAAGAAGGTGCACGTAATGTAGCTGGTCTGATGGAATGTGATTTTCCATGTCTGTGTGTATGCATTCTTCCCATGATTTGGCTCATTTAAGAACAGAATTAAACGTTACTTATACTGATCTCGTACATAATATCGAAATTTGGAGTTCAGAGGAAATGTTAAATAAGTCACTGGCATCAAAACGAACAGGTAAATCGATATGAATACAAAAGTACTTTTGACAGCAACTATGTTAGCTGTGTTTTTCTTCGGTACCGTTGGTGCAGCATCCGTTGCATTTGCTCAATACATGGGCAATGTTGGTGAAAGCGGCGAAACTGGTACATACACACTAGAAGAAGCACTAGAGATTCAAAAAAGAAGAATTGACGCTGCTAATGCAAACCCAGCATCTGGTTCAGGAACTCCATATCTTGACGCAGGTGGTGTCGTTGGTGCAGCAGTAATTGCCGGTGCAGTCTTTGGTGGTATTGCAGGAGCTTTCTTCATTAGAGGAAGATCTGGCAAATACGCAGCAATGGGTAGAGGATAAGAAAACCTCACTTTTCTCTTATTTTATTAGTAAACTCTTAGTGGATACTGATCTCGTATTTTCTGATAATAAAGGAAATGTATATATCGCACAAATAGAGCCAAAATATCATGATTCCTATCGTAGGTGTATTCCTTAGCATCCTGTCATCAATTACAGGACAACTAGGACCAAACTATGATCCATTATTCTATGATGTAATGATTTACATCTTCGGAACCATGATGTTCACAATATTCCTTCTTGGAATTATCTCATTCTGGTTACGTGTACACGGCTGGGCTTACAAAGACAACCGTGAGAGATGGGTTGACGAATTAGACAGACACTTTGAAAGAGAAGGTATCGGTCTTATTCCAGACAACGGTAAATACTGGTAAGGTTACTTCCTTTCTTCTTTTCATTATTTTTAGAGTCTTTAATTACAACTACCCAAATATCATATTCTTAGAAATTTGATTTTTCACAAAGTCCAAAATGTCTAGTTTTCTGGTGGAAGAAAATCGGTATCTTTAGATTCATCGTATGCCTTTGAGGTGAATTCTGCCCTGTAGTGATATCCATCCTGTAATGGATGGTTGATGAAATAAGGTGATTCTTTATCATTAACATAGATGGTTGATTTGTCCTGATCCATGTCTCTTAGAGGAAATTCCCACATCCACAAAAAGTGACCAATCTCAAATGGATACTCTTCTTCCCATTCTGCGTAAATCGTACCATCGTTAGTTAATGTGTACATACTTCTTTGGCATTCTCCATCATTTAGTCCAATGTTAGCTGGAATGTCTGCTTTCTGACCATCAATAATTAGCTCTAATGTTGCCTTGATTTTGTATGGTGTATCTCTATCCTCAATACAAACTTTGAGAGGATTATTTTGACCCAGTTGTCCTTGAATAAGACTACTTGCAGCACCTATTGATATTGCAATGATAGCAGTAATAATGAGAAATCTTATAGTTTTTTTCCTTTTGTATGGATCACCCATTCCAGGCCATTTCATAGTGATGCCTTTAGCCAGATTCCTTAAAGTCCTTTCTTTTCTTCATACATAATTTCAATTGTATCTAATTGATCTTGATGATCTGCAAGAAAATAGGTAATTTCATCAGAGTCAATTTCAAGCCATTCTGATTCTCCTTTGTATGGAAGATAGTCTTCCACAAACAAGTTCTCATTTGGTCCTGTCATTCTGACAACAACTTTCTCATTTTTTGGTTTTATCTCAAAAGGTAATTTGAGAACTTTACCCCTTCTCTGATTTTGAATATTTACTTTGTATCTATCAGAACGAAATTCTGTTTCACCAAAAAAATAACTCTGAAAAATATCTAATTTTGTTATCTTGAAACTTATCATATTATCATTACTTTTTTCTAGGAGATAAAACTTGATTTTCTGACCTACGTTAATCGTAGGGACAATCTATAAAATGAAAAGGAAAGGTGGGTTGTTTAAATTACTTGCCAGGGTCGTGTTGCAAACGTAATGACATATCCAACGCCAATCATAATTGATTGGTATGCAATATTGGTATATGGAATTGGTTTGATAATTGGTTCTCCTTCAACAACTACTGTTTGACCTGGACCGAGTCCTGGACCGACTTTAGCAACATTAAGTTGGGTGTGTACATGGTAAACACCTGGTTCAAGTGCTTTTGCTGATAATGAGTAATCGATGACGGAGTTACCTGAAATGTCAAAGACGTTTCCTGGTGGATCTCTTGCCAACATTTCCCATCTATTACCAGCGTTGGTTGACTCTGAGAAAATGGATATCCATCCTCTAAGGTCTCTTTCTACAAGACTGACTAGTGTTCCTTGAAGTGTCAAGGTTTCGCCAGTTTGTAGGGATTGTCTGTTGAAGGTTTCATCTTCAATTCTGATGAAACGACTCTGGAGTTGTGCTTGGACACCGTGTGCATCTGCAGTTGGAAGAATGGATTCAACCCAGTTGAAACCTAAAGTTCCTAGTGCAAGTACTACAGCAAGTCCAAATACGAAAATCTTTTTTTCGACCATAGTTATCCCTAATAATCAGAAAGATAATACACGTCGTTATATGTTTTACCTTCATTACGAGGATCGATGTTTAATACTATGTTAATCATCGATGTTTAACAACTAAAATGGTAAAAAAATGTTAAAATTATTTTATTTTAATCTATTTGAAATTAATTTTATTCATTATTTTTTAAAAATTCTATGAAAAATTTCATAAAAATTTGTAGCTTCTAAAACTCTTACTTTATATCCGGAACTTACATGATAGTTAGCATGGCACAGATGCCCGCATTAATCCCAAAAGAAGTTGAGATTCAAAGACTAAAGAAACTTTGGCTCATCATTATTGCTATGGGATCTACTGCAGCATCAGTCGAAGTAGATAACTTCGTTGATGGTTCTCTACATCAGACTTCTATCAGAGATAGTGCATTTACTCCAGCACACTGGTGGTTATATTCCCACTTCATCACATTACCACTTGGATGGGGAGCAGCAGCAATCTATGATAGAAAAATTCCAATTCTCAGAGGTCCAAATAATTCAATGAACACAGGTTTGAAGATGACCATTCTTGGTTACCTTGCAACTATGTTTACAATTGGAGTCAATGAGATGTGGCATTTCTGGTTTGTAGAAGAAATATTTGCGGTTCCAAATCACTGGATGTTTAACATGGGTGTAGTAGTTGCATTCATGGGTGCACTTGCATACGTAGTCAGAGTATATGCTCGACTTGTAGAACTAGGTGCAGAGACTCCAGGTGAGAACCCATATGTTGCAGAGATGTACAAAATGGCCTTAGAAGGCAAATTGTACAGCAGATCAATTCCATAGACAAAAAGTGCAAAAGCACACTTTTTTCTTATTTTATTATTTTTCAAAAAAGACGTAGATCGTACTAAAACTGGCAGTCTAAGAAAGACTTAAAAGGATTCTGAATCAGAATAATTCCATAATGACTCTTCCAA